>NZ_JARXXY010000050.1:0-35737 GCF_029893845.1 Micromonospora sp. A200
GCCTTGCGCCACCCGTCCCCGCCCTTCCGGGCCGTTTCACGCGCGGGCGCCCGCCGGCGCGCGCCCGGGGCGCTCTCTCCACCCCACCGGCGCCGGGGGGGGGGGGCCCCGTAACCCGGCCCCCGCCCCCGCGTCGTTACGTCCCGGTCAGGCCACCGGCGCGAAGCCGGGCAGCCAGCGTTCCAGGATCCCCCGGTACGGCGCCTTGGCCTCCAACTGGCACAGCACCCCGATCGAACCCAGCGTCACGCGGTGGATCATCAGGTACGACGGGGGCAGGTTGAGCTGCCGGCTGAGCTGGTAGGTCGGCGACTTCGGGCTGGCCAGGCGGGCCGCCTCGGACCGCAGCCAGGCCCGGCTGAACCGGAATTCCTCGGCGGCGATCGGTTCCAGCATCGGCCGCAGGAAGTCGAGCACCGCGTGGGCGTCGATCGGCTCCGTGGAGCTGACGAAGCCCTCCTTCCGCAGGCCGTCCACCACCCCGTCCGCGTCGCCGCGCAACGCCAGCCCGGCGATCCGGCCGATCGGCTCCGGGGTGCCCTCCGGCATCCGCGCCACCGCGCCGAAGTCGATCACGCCGAGCCGGCCGTCGGGCAGCAGCCGGAAGTTGCCGGGGTGCGGGTCGGCGTGCAGCAGGCCGGCCCGGGGCGGCGCGGACAGGTGCAGCGTCGCCATCAGCCGGCCCGCCTCGTCCCGCTGCTCCTCGGTGCCCTCGCGGATGATGTCCGCCAGCGGCGTCCCCTCGATCCACTCGGTGACCAGCACCCGGGGCGAGCTGGAGAGCACGGCCGGGATGAAGATCTCCGGGTCGTCGGCGTACGCGGCGGCGAAGGCCCGCTGCGACTCGGCCTCCAGCTCGTAGTCCAGCTCCTCGGTGACCCGCTCCCGCAGCTCGACCAACAGCGGCTTGACGTCGAGACCCGGCTGGATCGCCCGGAACATCCCGCCCAGCCGGGAGAGCTGCTTGAGGTCGGCGAGCAGGGCGTCACCGGCGCCCGGGTACTGGATCTTGACGGCTGCGGTCCGCGCCTCGCCGGTCTCCGGGTCCCGCCAGATCGCCTTGTGCACCTGCCCGATGCTCGCCGCGGCGGCCGGAGTGTCGTTGAACTCGACGAACCGGTCCCGCCAGCCCGGCCCGAGCTGCTCGGCGAGCACCTTGTGCACGGTCGCCGCGGGCAGCGGCGGGGCCGCCTCCTGGAGCTTGGTCAACGCCTGCCGGTAGGGGGCGGCGATCTCCTCCGGCAGCGCCGCCTCGAAGACCGACAGCGCCTGACCGAACTTCATCGCCCCGCCCTTGAGCTGCCCGAGGACGCTGAAGAGCTGCTCGGCGGTGCGCTGCTGGATCTCGGCCGAGATGACGTCGGAGGCGAGCCCGGTGACGCGCTTACCCATGCCGAGGACGGTCCGCCCGGCGAAGCCGAGCGGCAGAGCGGCGAGCTTGGCGGTCCGGGACACGGCCCGGCGCGGGATGTCGGTCACTTGGTCATTGTTACCGACTCGGTGGGCCCGTTGCTGCTCCGAAGCCGGGCTCGGCCCCGGCTTCCCTCCTCCGCGCCCCCTCCGGCCCCACCCGCCCCGCCGTCCGAGCGGGCCGACGCGCCGCCCGGCCTCGCCGCCGGCCGTCCTCCCGCTGCTGCGGGCGACGGTCAGCGCCGGCGGCCGGCGCATCCGCAGGAGGGGTGCGGCGGCCACATCCGGCGCCGGAACCGGCCCGCCGCGCCGATCTCCACGGCGCAGCCGAGCGTCTCCGGAGCGCCGCCGTCGAGGTGGGCCAGCGCCTCGGCGACCGCGTAGCCGACGGCGGCCAGCAGGGTCGCGGCGGCGCACGCCTGGTCGGCCGGGTCCGCCGCGAGCTGGGCGGCGAGCCCGGGCCAGCCCGGGTCCCGGTCGGCCCGGTGCAGGTCCAGGCAGTGCAGGCAGGGGCCGACCGGCGGTCGCACCAGCGGCCCGACCACGGGTACGCCCTCGCGCAGGCCGAGCAGCAGGTGCGGCTGGCGACGCTGGGCGTAACCGGCGGCGAGCAGGGCGGCCGGCCGGTCGGCGCCGAGGTGGACCGCCAGCTCCACCCGACCGCGGCGCAACGGGCGGGTCTGTGTGCCGGGGGCGGTCCGGCCGATCGCCGAGCGGAGCGCGGCGGCCAGCGGGCGTCCCACGTCGGACGCGGCCAGCCCGGTGCCGACCAGGTCGGCGGGGCCGACCGTGCCGGCGAGCTCGGGTGCCACGTGACCCACTCCGGCCTGCGCCAACGCGACGGCGACCGGGCCGCCGAGCCGGCCGGCGCCGGCGACCACCACCCGGGCGGCCCGCCGCCGGCGCAGCACCTGCGCCGGGGTGCCGGGCAGGGTGGGCGCGGCCAGCGCGAGCGCCCCGGCCTCCGCGGCGAGGCGGCTGCGCGCCGGGCCGGCCAGGTCCCGGGGGAGCAGCGTGTGCGCGGGTACGACCAGACCGGCGGCGCGCAGCGCGTCCAGCAGTTCGCGGGCCTCGTCCGGGCCGATCCGGGCGGCCGCGGCATCGGCCAGGATCCCGCGCTCGCTGCGGCTGCCGTCGAGCAGGTCGAGCAGGCGCGCCGCGCGCGGGTCGGCGACCTCGAGCAGGACGGCGCGCCCCGGGTCGAGCCCGAGTTGCAGGGTGTGCCGGTCGCGCCAGAGCCGGGTCAGGCCGGGCAGCAGCGTCGGGCGGGGCAGGGGCGGGCGGGAGAGGGTCGGGTGGGCCGGGCGGGTCGACGGGCTCATGACGACGGATCGTGACCGAGTCCGCGCTGTCCGTCGATCGTTGTCCACAGGTGCGCGGCGCTCTGTCCAGCGCTGTCCACAGGAAGCGGCGGGATATCCACAACCGGCGGGTAACTCTGTCGCCCTCCCGACACCGTCGTGCCCCCGGGAACGGCGCGGGGGAGGGGCGGCCGCCGGCCACCCCTCCCCCCGGAACGCGTACGGGTCAGACCTTGGCCTTGCCCAGGATGCGGTTCACTGTTGTGCCGCACACCGGACACTTGCCCTTGGCCATGTTCATCCCGGTCTTCGAAACCTCGATGCGCCCCTCGAAGTCCCGCTTCTCCTTGCACTTGACGCAGTAACCGTTGTAGGTC
Source organism: Micromonospora sp. A200 (assembly GCF_029893845.1). Lineage (NCBI taxonomy): Bacteria > Bacillati > Actinomycetota > Actinomycetes > Micromonosporales > Micromonosporaceae > Micromonospora > Micromonospora sp. A200. The sequence continues at coordinate 3,089 of NZ_JARXXY010000050.1, forward strand.
TGGGCCTGGTCGGCCACGGTAGCCTCCTCGTCTCGTCCGCCGGGCGAGCCGGCCCGGCGGGTCTCCCGGCGGCGGGCCACGCGGGGCCCAGGCGCTGGGTCTTTCTCCGCGGACACCTTCGTGACCGCTGGTTGGCGGACCCTACCCAGATCTGGGCGAATCCATGTCAGCTGTGCATCGACACTGTGAGGAAGTCGACGTCGAGAGTGTGCATGCCGGAATGGGCCGGATTAGTGAGTTTGCCGGGGACACGCCGGTTGGAGACCCGCAAAAACGCCCGCACGGGGCCCGAGCGGCGCTGCGGACGGTGATCACCTACGGTGGGTGGGACGCGAGCGTCGAGTGCCTCCCGGCCGCCACGAAGGGTGATCGGGGCGGCCCGACATGGTCATCCACAGTTTTTTTCGGGACTCCTCACGACCAACCACCATTTTCCGGGCGCGTGTCGCGGTGTTGACCCTTGCGGACCCCTGGTCAGTACGCATTAGCTTTCCCTCGTGGCAGGAATGCACGGCTGCGCGGCTCACTGATGGCTGGGGCGCGGAAGCCGGTCGTCGAGGTACGGCGCAGTCAGCGCCGGCGACGCACGGTGTCCGCCTACCGCGACGGGGAGCGGGTCGTGGTGCTGATCCCCGACCAGTTCTCCCGGGCCGAGGAGAGCGAGTGGGTCGACCGGATGCTCGCCCGGCTCGCCGCCCGTGAGGGCCGGCTCGCCCGCTCCGACACCGAACTGCTCGACCGGGCGCTGCGCCTGATCAACCTCTACCTCCCCGACCAGGGCAGCGACGCCCTGCCCGCCACCGTCCGCTGGGTCACCAACCAGAACGGCCGGTGGGGCTCCTGCACCCCGGCCGACCGGACCATCCGGATCTCGCACCGCCTCCAGGACATGCCGGACTGGGTGCTCGACTACGTGCTGCTGCACGAGCTGGCGCACCTCATCGTGCCCAGCCACAACGCCCGGTTCTGGGAGCTCGTCGGCCGGTACCCGAAGACCGAGCGGGCCCGCGGCTACCTGGAAGGCGTCGCCGCCGCCTCCGCCGTACCCGTCCCCGGCTGACCCGCACCGCTCTGCCCGGCCCCCTCCCGCCACCGCGTGATCGACTCCAGGTCGGCGACGTGGCGGCATCCGTCCGCCTCCGATGCCGCCGTTGCGGCGACACGGAGTCGATCACCCCGGACGTTAGGGTCGGAGGGTGACCCGACGTGTGGTGGTGGCGTTGCTCGGCCCGGTGACCTGGTCGCCACCGGGAATCGATGCCGTGGACTGGCGTACCGCGCTGGCTGAGGACACCGTCGACATGCTCGCCACGCTCAGCGAGGTGGAGACCGCGGTGGCGGTCACCCCGGCGGACCGCTGGCTCGCCGACGCCGTCATCTGGCCGGGTACCGCCGTGCACGAGGTGGCCGAGCCCACGGCGAACGCCGTACTGGCCGCGCTGACCGGGTACGACCAGGCGGCCGTGGTTGCCGCCGACGCCCCGGACCTGCCCGGCCTGACCCTGGGCAAGCTGCTCCGGCCGCTCACCAGCCGGCCCGTGGCGGTCGCCCCGGTCGAGGGGGAGGGGCCCGGCCTGCTCGGGGTGGCCACCCGGCTGCCGGTACCCGGATGGTTGCCGGCGCTGGACCTCGACGCGGCGGTGCCGGCGGACGTGCGCCGCGTGGCGCCGGCCCCGGGCGACGTGGCGGTCACTCCCGCCTGGCGGCGGCTGCGCGGCCCGGCCGACCTGGCCGCGCTGAACCCGGCGGTCGAGGGCTGGGAGGCCACCCGGGCCCTCCTCTCCGGCCCCGCCCGCCGTAGCTGACCGAACCCGCCCTGCCGTCGGACGAGCGTGTAGACGCCGCCGGCCGGGCGCGCGTGGGGCGCGTCCCGGCCGGTGCGGTGCGGATCAGGACTTGTCGGTGTCGTCCCCGGAGTCGTCGGAGCGGGGCGGGGTGCCGCCGCCCGGCGCCTGCTCCTCCGGGCCGCCCGGCGCGGTGAAGTCGAAGTTCGCCAGCTCGTCGTCGAGGTCGAGCTGGGCGGTCGCGAAGGCCACCGGGTCGGCGAAGTCGTCGTCGGAGGGGAGCAGGTCGGGGTGGCCCCAGACCGCGTCCCGGCCGGAGATGCCCCGGTGCGTGGTGAGCGCGGCCCAGAGCGCCGACGCCTCGCGCAGCCGGCGCGGTCGCAGCTCCAGCCCGACCAGCGCGGCGAAGGTCTGCTCGGCCGGACCGCCGGCGGCCCGGCGGCGGCGGAACGCCTCGCCGAGGCGGACCACGTTGGGCAGGCGCTCGCCGGCGGCGTTGTCGACCACGTGGCAGACCCAGCCCTCGACCAGTGCGAGCACCGTCTCCAGGCGGGCCAGGGACGCCTTCTGCGCCGGGGTGTCCTCCGGCGTGAAGATGCCCTCCAGGGCGATGGCCTGCATCGACTCCGGGTCGGTCGGGTCGACCCGGCCCATCGCCTCCTCGATCGCCTCCCGGTTGACCCGGATGCCGGAGGCGTAGTTCTCCACCGCGGTCAGCACGTGCCCGCGCAGCCACGGGACGTGCTCGAAGAGCCGCTGGTGGGCGGCCTCGCGCAGGGCGACGTAGAGGCGTACCTCGTCCTCGGGCAGCTCCAGGCCCTCGCCGTACGCCCGGATGTTGGCCGGGACGAGCGCGGCCGTGCCGGCCGGGCCCAGCGGCAGGCCGATGTCGCCGGCCGAGAGCACCTCGGCGGCGAGCGAGCCGAGCGCCTGGCCGAGCTGCCCGCCGAAGAGCGCCCCGCCCAGGGTCGCCACCATCGACTGCATCGGGCCGAGCTGGGCCCGCGCCTCCGGCGGCACCAGGTCGCCCATCGCGCCGACCATCCGGCTGGCCACCGGGTCGCAGAGCTTGCGCCAGACGTCGAGGGTCTTGTAGATCCACTCGTTGCGGTTCCACGCCACGGAGGTGCGGATGCCGGACGGCAGCGCGGAGGCCGGCTCCAGCCAGAGGTCGGCGATGCGCAGCGCCTCCTCCACCGCGTGCCGCTCGTACGGCGACACCGCCGGGTCGCCCGCGGCGGCGAGCTGGCTGGCGGCCACCTGCCGGGCCAGGTCCCAGTTGACCGGCCCGCTGCCCGACGCGGAGAGCAGGTGCTGCAACTGCGACATGAACTGCTGCATCTGCGCGGGATCGTTGGGGTCTGGTGGTTGCCCACCCGGGAGCGCGAAACCGAACGGAATATCAGGCACGACGTCTACGGTACGCGCGCCGCGCCCCAGGTCGCCCTCGCTGTCGTTGCGCTGAGGGCGAAGTCGGCCTCGGCCGCCCGGGCGGCACCGCCTGAATCGGTACGCTCTGCCGCATGAGACGTCGCGGCGTGACCGTCCTCCTCGGTGCTCTGCTCACCACTCTGCTCAGCATCGGCGTGCTCGGCGCGCCCATCCCGTACGTGGTGCTCGGCCCGGGGCCGACCGTGAACACCCTCGGCACCTCGGACGGCAAGGAGGTCATCCAGGTCACCGGCCGGTCGACGTCCAACTCCGCGGGCCAGCTGCGGATGACCACGGTGGGGGTGCAGCCCACGGTCAAGCTGCGGGCGGCGATCGCCGGCTGGCTCTCCGCCGACGAGGCGGTGGTGCCGCGCGAGCTGGTCTACCCGCCGAACGAGAGCCAGGAGGAGGTGGAGAAGCGCAACGCCGAGGACTTTCAGAACTCGCAGACCAGCGCCGAGACCGCCGCGCTGGTGGAACTCGGCTACCCGGTGCAGGTGGTGGCCAAGGAGGTCGCCTCCGACGGCCCGTCGGCGGGCGTGCTCAAGGCCGGCGACGTGATCACCACGGTGGACGGGGTCACGGTGACCACGGCGACCAAGCTGGTGGAGCTGGTCCGGGCGAAGCCGGCCGGCACCGCGCTGCGGATCGGCTACACCCGCGACGGCGTGGCCGGCACGGCCACGGTGACCAGCCGGGAGCAGGACGGCCGGCCGCGCGTCGGGCTGGTGCCGGAGCAGCGGCAGCCGCACCCGTTCACGCTGAAGATCGACCTGGCCAACATCGGCGGGCCGAGCGCCGGGCTGATGTTCGCCCTCGGCATCGTGGACAAGCTCGAACCGGCCGACCTGACCGGCGGGAAGATCATCGCCGGCACCGGCACCATCGACGACGAGGGCCGGGTCGGTCCGATCGGCGGGATCGCTCAGAAGCTCGTCGGGGCGAAGAAGGCCGGCGCGAAGGTCTTCCTGGTGCCGGCGGACAACTGCGCCGAGGCGGTCCGCAATCCGCAGCCCGACCTGCCCCTGATCAGGGTCGGCTCGCTGGACGAGGCATTGACGGCGCTGGAGACGTTGCGGTCGGGTGGGCAGCCGATCCGCTGCTGAGCCCGGGCACCGCGGCAGCCCACCGTGACCTTGGACCGACACGTTCAGGAACAACCCGTACTCTGGGTGCCTGTCCGGAGCCGATCACATCGAGCGTGCGGAGCCAACAGTGGTCATGCGTAGCAGTCCCCTGCCGAGGATGAGCCGGCGCGGACGCGTCACCATCGGCGTCCTGGTCGGGGTGTTCGTGCTCTTCACCCTGCTCGGCTGGGGTGTCCAGGCCTGGACGGACTGGCTCTGGTTCGAAGAGGTCCGCTACACCAAGGTCTTCACCGGGGTGCTGGTCACCCGGCTGCTGCTCTTCCTCACCATCGGGGTGGGGTTGGGGCTCTTCGTGGGCGGCAACCTGTGGCTGGCGTACCGGCTGCGACCGGCGCTGCGGCCGCATTCGTTGGAGCAGGCCACCCTGGAGCGCTACCGGATGCTGCTCACGCCCCGGATCGGCACCTGGATCAGCCTGACCGCGGTCGTGCTCGGGCTCTTCGCGGGCCTCTCCGGGCAGAGCCGGTGGAACCAGTGGCTGCTCTTCCGCAACGGCGGCGACTTCGGCGTCAAGGACCCGGAGTTCGGCGTCGATGTCGGCTTCTACGTCTTCCAACTGCCCTTCTGGCGGTACCTGCTCGGCGTCGGCTTCACCGCGGTGGTGCTGGCGCTGCTCGGCGCGCTGGCCGTGCACTACATCTTCGGCGGGGTGCGGCTGCAGGGCGTCGGCGACCGGATGACCAACGCCGCGCGGGCCCACCTCACCACGCTGGTCGCCGTCTTCGTGCTGCTCAAGGCCGTCGCGTACGTGCTGGACCGGCGGGCGATGCTGCTGGAGTACAACGAGGGCGCCAAGCTCTACGGCGCCGGCTACGCCGACGTCAACGCGCTGCTGCCGGCCAAGGAGATCCTGGCGTACATCTCGGTGGTGGTGGCGATCGCCATCATCGTCTTCTCCAACGCGGTGATGCGGAACCTGGTCTGGCCGGGCATCGCGCTGGCCCTGCTCGGCGTCTCCGCCGTCGCGATCGGCGGCATCTACCCGTGGGCGGTGCAGACCTTCGAGGTCAAGCCGAGCGCCCGGGACAAGGAGGCGCCGTACATCGAGCGCAGCATCGGGGCCACCCGGGCCGCGTTCGGGTTGGGCGACACGAAGACCACCGGGTACGCGGCGAGCCACCTCACCCCGCCGGCGAACCTGGCCACCGACACCTCGGTGGTGCCGAACGTCCGGCTGCTCGACCCGCAACTGGTCTCCGAGACGTACACGCAGCTCCAACAGGTCCGCGGCTTCTACGACTTCGGGCCGAAGCTCGACATCGACCGGTACTCGGTGGCGAACAAGACCTCCGACTACGTGGTCGGCGTCCGCGAGATCAACTACAACGAGCTGACCGACCAGCAGAACAACTGGATCAACCGGCACACCGTCTACACCCACGGGTACGGCCTCGTCGCGGCCCCGGCCAACCAGGTCGTCTGCGGCGGCCAGCCGTACTTCGTCTCCGGCTTCCTCGGCGAGAAGGCGCAGGAGGCGTGCTCCTCGCAGGCCGAGCAGATCCCGGCCACCCAGCCGCGGATCTACTACGGCGAGCGGATGGAGGAGAACGACTACGCGATCGTCGGGCAGGCCGACGAGACCCGCAACGCCGAGTTCGACCGGCCCACCCCGACCACCGGCGGCGAGCAGTACTACACCTACACCGGTGAGGGCGGCGTCGAGATCGGCTCCTTCACCCGCCGGCTGCTCTACGCCATCAAGGAGCAGGAGTCGAACTTCCTGCTCTCCGAGGCGGTCAACGACAACTCGCGGCTGCTGTACGTGCGCAACCCGCGGGACCGGGTGGAGAAGGTCGCCCCCTTCCTCACCCTCGACGGCGACCCGTACCCGGCGGTGGTCGGCGGCCGGATCCAGTGGATCGTCGACGGCTACACCACCGCGGCGACCTACCCGTACGCCGAGCGGGTCAACCTGCAGACCGAGACCGCCGACGAGCTGACCAACCGGGGCACGTTCCAGCTGGCCCGGGAGAACGTCAACTACATGCGCAACTCGGTGAAGGCCACCGTCGACGCGTACGACGGCACGGTGCGGCTCTACGAGTTCGACGAGACCGACCCGGTGCTCAAGGCCTGGAACAAGGCGTTCGGCGGGGACCTGGTGCTGCCGAAGAACGCCATCCCGGCGGAGCTGGCCGAGCACTTCCGCTACCCGGCCGACATGTTCAAGGTGCAGCGGAACCTGCTCACCAAGTTCCACGTGACCGACCCCGGCGACTTCTACTCCGGCCAGGACTTCTGGCAGGTGCCGAACGTGCCGGACGCGCCGGACAGCGGGCAGAAGCAGCCGCCGTACTACCTGTTCACCCAGTTCCCCGGGCAGCAGGGGCCGCGCTTCCAGATCACCGCGGCGGTCACCCCGAACGGGCGGCAGAACCTTGCCGCGCTGATCTCCGGGTCGTACGTCGACGGTCAGCCCAAGCTGGAGGTGTGGGAGCTGCCGGACCAGACCCGGGTCTCCGGGCCGGTCCAGGTGCACCAGCAGATGACCAACAACGCCAACATCCGGCAGCAGCTCAACCTGCTCTCCTCCAACCAGGCGCAGGTGCATTACGGCAACCTGCTGTCGCTGCCGTTCGGCGACGGGATGCTCTACGTCGAGCCGGTCTACGTGAAGAGCAACCAGCAGGACGCGTACCCGCTGCTGCAGAAGGTGCTGCTCTCGTACGGCGACGGCGGCTCCTACGTGGTGTTGGCCGACAACCTCACCGACGGCATCAAGCAGCTCGTCGACCAGGGCAAACGGGCCGGGCAGGGCACGACGCCGCCGCCCGGCGGCACCCCGCCGCCGCCCCCGGGCGGCACCGACCCGCCGCCGCTGACCGGCGAGCTGGCCGCCGCGGCGGAGCGGGTGCAGACGGCGATCGTCGAGGTCAAGGCCGCGCAGACGTCCGGCGACTTCGAGCGGTACGGCCGGGCGCTCAAGGCGCTGGACGAGGCGATGACCGCGTTCCAGCAGGCGCAGCAGACCGCCGGGCCGGCCCCGACGCCGAGCGGCAGCCCGTCCGCGCCGGCCCCGACGCCGAGCGGCTGAGCCGCAGCGCGATCCGACGAGCCCGCCACCCGAGGACCTGCTGGTCCTCCGGTCGCGGGCTTGTCGCTTTTCCGACCCGATCCCTGCAACCGAGCGGCCCCGTCCACCGTCTTGTCAGCAGGTGGGGGAAACGGGGAGACGTGGTGTGAGCATGAGGGACGCGCAGAGCTTCGACGAGTTCTACCGGAGCACCTCCGGGCGGACGCTGCGGTACGGCCACGCGGTGGCGGGTGACCACGGCGAGGCGCAGGACCTCGTGCAGGAGGCGTACGCCCGGGCCTGGCGGCAGTGGGGCAGCCTGGCCACCCACCCGGCGCCGGAGGCGTGGCTGCGGCTGGTGGTCAGCCGCCTGGCCACCGACCGGTTCCGCCGGCTGCGCGGCTGGCGCACGGCGGTGAGCCGCACCGGCTTACCCGAGAACGTACGGCCACCGGGCGAGGACACCGTCCTGCTGGTGGGCGCCCTGCGGCAGTTGCCGGCGAACCAACGGCAGGCGCTGGCCCTGCACTACCTGTTCGACATGCCGGTGGAGGAGATCGCCCGCGAGACGGGGGTGCCCACCGGCACCGTGAAGTCCTGGCTGTCCCGGGGCAGGACGAGGCTGGCCGAGCTGCTGCCCGGGGTCGCGTCCGAGAAGCTGGAGGTCAACGATGTCGCGTGAACTGACCGGTTTCTACCGTTCGCTCGCCGAGGACACCGACCCACGCGGCCTGGCGGCGCCCGACCTGGTGCGTCGGTATGCCGACCGCCGGGCGCGGACCCGGGCGGCGCTGGGGGTGCTCACCGCGGCGGCGCTGGTCGGCGGGACGGCCGTCGGCGCCCAGTTCGTCCTCACCGCCGGCCCGACCACCCGGGTCGGGCCGCCCGCCGACACCCCGGCCCCGCCCTCGCCGGTGCCGTCGAACCCGACGCCCACCCCGTCGGCGATCTCGCCCGGGCCGAGCGGGTCGGCGTCGCAGCAACCGCCGTCGACGTCACCGACGGGCGTCGGCGTCCCGCCGCCCGTCCGGACGCCGACCTCGATTCCCGACTCCGCCTTCTTCGCGCTGGCGGCGGCGAACGACACCGGCGCGGGAGCGAGGTTCGGCGAGGGCCAGGTGCTGCCCCCGCTCTGCGGTGCGGAGCCGGGCGCGTCGGGGACGGTCCGGCAGCGGGTCCGGACGGTGCCGTTCAAGCTGGCCGGCACGCCGGAGGGGAACATCCCGGACGGTCTCTACCGGCACAGCATCACCATCTACCGCGACGGTAAGGCCGCCGCCGCGCTCGACGAACTGCGCGACGCGGTGCGTGACTGCGCCGAGCAGCCGGTCGGCAAGGTGAAGTCCCGGCAGAAGCTGCTGCCCAGCAGCGGCTACGGCGACGAGTCGGTGCTGTTCGAGATGCGCAAGCCCTTCCTCGACGTCAACGACCAGCCGACCGGCGACGAGGAGGTCCGGTTGATCCGGGCCATCCGGATCGGGAACGTGGTGACGGTGCTCTGGGAGCAGGGCTGGGAGGGCAGTTCCAGCCCGAAGCCGCAGGTCGACGCGGACAGCCGGCGGGCGGTGCTGGCGATCCGCAACTGGTTGCGCTGAGTGCGCCCCGGGCCCGTTTTGCGGGTCCGGGGCCCCGTACGCTACGGTTAACCAGTCGACGCGGGGTGGAGCAGCTCGGTAGCTCGCTGGGCTCATAACCCAGAGGTCGCAGGTTCAAATCCTGTCCCCGCTACCACGACGAACGGCCCGAGGATCTGATCCTCGGGCCGTTCGCTTTTTCCCCGCCCGAGCGGCCTCGGTGGCCGATCCGGGACCCGCCTGATCCCGGTCCCGGGGATGCGCTACGCTTATGGAGCCGACGCGGGGTGGAGCAGCTCGGTAGCTCGCTGGGCTCATAACCCAGAGGTCGCAGGTTCAAATCCTGTCCCCGCTACTCGTTCGAAGGCCCCGGAGCCCCGCTCCGGGGCCTTCGCCGTCTCCGCCCGCCGGGAGTTTCCCGTCCGTCCGGGGTGCCCCGCTTGCCCGCCTCGGTCAGGATGGGGTCATGTCATCTTGGAACAGGTGGTGGGGCCGGCTGAGCGCGGTCCTCGGTGCGGTCGTGCTCTCGGTCTTCGTACCGGTCGCGGCCTGGGCGTCCACGGGCCAGGGCGAGCTGGTGGTGGAGGCGGCACGGCGCAGGGGCCGGGGCGGTGGCGGCATCCTGGGCCTGCTCTGCTGCCTCGTCGTGGTGGGGTTGATCGTGTTCCTGGTGCTGCGGCTGATGCGCAACCGCCGCAACCGTCCGCCGAGCTGATCCGGTTGGCCCCGGCCGGCAGACGCCGGCCGGGGTCACTCGGCCAGCGCCCCCTGCGCCCGCGCCATGAACTTCGACGTCGTGGCCCGCGCTCCCACCCGGCCCGACCGGACGTCCTGGGCCGCCGCCGTGAGCAGCGCGCGCACCCGGGCGTGCCCCCGGGGCGGTGGGGCCGGAGCGGGCCCGACCAGGTCGTTCAGGCTGGTGCCCAGCGTGGCGACGCGCTTGACCACCGGATCGTCGGACGCCTGGGTGACGGTCTGCCGCACGGCCAGGTCAGCGGGCAGCCCGCGGTCGGTGCCGAGGATCCGGCCCACCTCGACGTTGGTGGTGAGGAAGTTGACGACGTCGGCCACCACGCCGGGGTGCCGGGTGCCGTGGAAGCCGGCCCAGTACATCGAGGCCCAGTCCCACTGGGCGGCCGGCGGCCCGGGGAAGGCGGCCAGCCCCAACTCGTCGTCGGTGTTGCGCTGGAGTTCGGGAAGCTGGTGCGACCAGGCGAACGAGGCGGCGGTGTGGCCGGTCACCACGAGCTGTCGGGCCGGTTCGCCGCCGTCGGCCCGGTCCACCAGCGCGGCGGCCGGGGTCGCCCGGTCGTTGCGGGCCCGCTGCCAGAGCTCGAACCAGTCGACCAGGGCCGCCGAGCTGAAGCCGAGTTGCCGCCCCTGGTAGAACTTGCCGCCCTGGCCGCGCAACCAGAGCCAGAGCGCCCGGTGGTCGCCGGACGGATCCATGGTGCCGGCCACCCGCCCGCCGCTGGCCTGGGTGACCCGCGCGGCCCAGGCCAGATAGTCCGCCCACGGCATGATCGTCGGGGCGGGCACCCCGAGCCGGCGCAGCAGGTCCTTGTTGTAGACCACGGCGGCGTGCGTCTGCGCGGCGGGGACGCCGTACAGCCGACCGTCCACCCGGCCGTAGTCGGCCAGCCCGGGCGGCAGGCCGCCGAGGTCGAGCCGGCCGTCCGCGGCGTACGGGCTGAGGTCCAGGGCGATGCCGCGCTGGGCGTACTCGGTCAGCACGGTGTCGTCGACCTGGAACAGGTCCGGCACGTTGCCGCCGCCGGCCTGGGTCGCGAGCCGGTCGTAGTAGCCGCTGGCGGCCTGCCAGGTGACCCGGAAGGTGACCCGGGGGTTGCGCGAGGAGTAGAGCCGCAGCGCCCGCTCGGTGGCCTCCGCGCGCCGGGTGTTGCCCCACCAGAAGACCGACAACTCGATCGGCCCGTTCTCGTCGACCGGGGCGGCCGGGCCGTCGCTGCACCCGGCGAGGCCGCCGGTGGCGAGCGCCGGCACCGCCAGCAGCGCGCCGAGCAGCCGCCGCCGGTCCGGGTCGGCGCCGGGCCGGGGGCGCGGAGGGCGGGCAGCGGGCACGGGGGGCTCCTGGTGCGCGGCGGTGCGGGCCGGACCATTCACGCAGGCGGTGAGCCCGGGTGTCAACGCCGGGCGGCCGGCGGCGGCGGGGACGGTCGCTCGGCGCTGACCAACATCGATGCGCGCTGAGCCGACCCGGGCCCGCCGGCCTCGGGACGGCCGGTGGCCGCACCGGGCGTCCCGACGTCGTCTGATGTACTAGGGCGCGTGGAACTTCTGCACTCGGGCAAGGTCAGGGACGTCTACGCCGACGGCGACGACCTGATCCTGGTCGCCTCCGACCGCATCTCGATCTACGACGTGGTGCTGCCGACGCCGATCCCGGACAAGGGTCGACTGCTCACCGCCCTTTCCGTCTGGTGGTTCGAGCAGCTCGCCGACCTGGTGCCGAACCACGTCATCTCGACCACCGACGTGCCCGCCGAGTTCGCCGGCCGGGCGATCCGCTGCCGGCGGCTGGAGATGGTCCCGGTGGAGTGCGTCGCTCGCGGCTACCTGACCGGTGGCGGCCTGAAGGAGTACCAGCGCACCGGCGCCATCTCCGGCGTGGCGCTGCCGCGCGGCCTGGTCGAGGCGTCGATCCTGCCCGAGCCGATCTTCACCCCGTCCACCAAGGCGCCGGTGGGGGAGCACGACGAGCCGATCACCTTCGCCGAGGTGGTGGACAAGGTCGGCGCGGAGACCGCCGAGCGGCTGCGCCAGATCACCATCGACGTCTACCGCCGCGGCGCCGAGCTGGCCGCCGACCGGGGCATCCTGGTCGCCGACACCAAGCTCGAACTGGGCTGGACGCCGGACGGCACCCTGATGCTCGGCGACGAGCTGCTGACCTCCGACTCGTCCCGGTTCTGGCCGGCCGAGTCGTACCAGCCGGGCCGCGTGCAGTTCTCCTACGACAAGCAGTACGTCCGGGACTGGGCGACCGACAGCGGCTGGGACAAGCAGGGCCCGGCTCCCGAGGTGCCGGCCGAGGTGGTCGAGGCGACCCGGGCCCGCTACGTCGACGTCTACGAGCGGCTCACCGGCAACCGCTGGGCCTGATCAGAAAGCCGCAGCAGGGCGGGTGTCCGGCTGGACCTCCCGGCCGTCCCGATTGAGGATTGCATCGTCGCTTTCCGCATTCGTGAATGTCGGGCTGGTGGAGATGAACTTCGACATGTGGATCCGAGCTCTGAAGGCCGCCCGGGCCAGCGCGGGAGTCTCCCAGGAGGCCCTCGCGGAGCGGATCAGCTGGAGTCCGTCGACCATCGCTGCGATCGAGACCGGTCGGCGGCGGCCGACCCCGCAGTTCGCCGCCGCCGCCGACGATGCGTTGAGCACCGCGGGCCTGCTCTCCGAGCTGCTGGCTGCGGCCAACCGCCAGCAATCGCCGACGTGGTTCGCGCCGTGGCGCGGGGTCGAGGCCGCCGCGTGCATCCTCCGTACCTTCCAACCGTCGTTGGTGCCCGGCCTCCTGCAGACCGAGGCGTACGCGCGGGCGGTGCTCACGGCGCAAGGCACCCACGGGCCCGACCAGGTGGCGCACCTCGTCGCCGGCCGGATGGAACGTCAGGACCTGCTCACCGGCGAAGTGCCGAAGCGGTTCACCGCGATCATGGACGAGGCCGCCCTGCGGCGGGTGGTCGGTGACCGGGAGATCCAGCGGGCACAGCTGGAACGTCTGAGGGAGTTGGCGGACCTACCCCACATCCGGCTGTACGTCGTGCCGATCGGGGTGGGAGCTCATCCGGGTCTGGCCGGCGGTTTCGTGCTGGCCACGCTGCCGGACGGTGACGAGGTCGCCTATGTGGACGGCGTCTTCGGTCAGGTCATGGATCAGCCGGACGCGCTGGATACGATCAGGGTCATGTGGGACACACTCCTCAGCGAGGCCCTGCCGCAGAATGTGTCCGCAGACTTGATCGGAAAGCTGGTGAGCGAGCTGTGAACACTGCCCCCACCCCTCGGTGGCGAGTGTCGAGCCGGTCGGGCAACGGTGGCGACACCTGCGTTGAGGTGGCCGACAACCTGTCCGGCCGCGTGCTCGTCCGCGACTCGAAAGACCCCAGTGGCGGCATCCTCACCTTCGCTCCGGCCGCCTGGCGGTCCTTCGTCGCGCTGATCAAGTCAGCGCCGAGCAGCTGAATCCTCCCGGCGGGCCGGTCTCATGATCGTCTGATGGGAACCGACGCGACACGCCGTGCCGCCCGTCGGGATTCATCAGATGATCATGAGCACCCGGCGTTCACTCCACCCGGTCCAGGGTGCACGCCACCCTCGCGCGCCCACGCGTCGCCCGCCCCGGGGCCTCCGTACGATCTGGATCGTGCGTGACATCGCCGTCTTCAGCGGAACCGCCCATCCCGAGCTCGCCGCCGAGATCTGTGCCCACCTCGACGTCCCGTTGCACCCGGTGCGGGTCTCCCGGTTCGCCAACGACTGCCTGGAGGTGCAGTTGCAGGCGAACTGCCGGGAGCGCGACGTCTTCCTGATCCAGCCGCTGGTGCCGCCGGTCCAGGAGCACCTGGTCGAGCTGCTGCTCATGATCGACGCGGCCCGGGGGGCGTCCGCCGGCCGGATCACCGTGGTGCTGCCGCACTACGCGTACGCCCGGTCGGACAAGAAGGACGCCCCGCGCATCTCGATCGGCGGGCGGCTCGTCGCCGACCTGCTCACCTCGGCCGGGGCGCACCGGGTGCTGGCGATGACCCTGCACTCGCCGCAGGTGCACGGCTTCTTCAGCGTGCCCGTCGACCACCTGCACGCGCTGCGCGAGCTGGCCGCCCACTTCCGGCGCTACGACCTGACCGACACCGTGGTGGTCTCGCCGGACCTGGGCAACGCCAAGGAGGCCGCCGCCTTCGCCCGGATGCTCGGCACGCCGGTGGCGGCCGGGGCGAAGCAGCGGTTCAGCGACGACCGGGTCAAGATCAGCACGGTGATCGGCGACGTGGCCGACCGGGACGTCATCGTCCTCGACGACGAGATCGCCAAGGGCAGCACGGTGATCGAGCTGATGGCGCACCTGCGCGAGCGGAAGGTGCGCTCGATCCGGCTCGCCTGCACGCACGGGCTCTTCTCCAGCGGCGCGCTGGAGCGGCTCAGCGGGGAGGACGGGGTGCTGGAGATCGTCTGCACCAACACGGTTCCGATCCCGGCGGAGAAGCGGGTGCCGAAGCTGGAGATCCTCTCGGTCGCGCCCGCGTTGGCCGAGGCGATGCGGCGGATCCACAACGGCGAGTCGGTCAGCGCGCTCTTCAGCTGACTCGGGCCGGGTCAGTCGCCGGCCGGGCCGCCCGCGCGGCGCAGCGCCCGGGTCAGGGCGCTGATCCGTACCGTGGTGCCGGCCGGGCTGGTCTCGACCTCCATGGCGTCGCTCAGCTCCCGGGCCAGCCACAGCCCCCACCCGCCGGCGGTGTCCGGCGCCGGGCGGCTGTGGTCGCCGAGCCGCTGCGCGCTGATTCCCGCGCCGTGGTCGGAGACCTCGCAGACCAGTTCGTCGGCCCGTCGCCACAGCCGCAGCCAGCCCCGGCCCCCGCCGTGCCGGACCGCGTTGGTGATCAGCTCGTTGACGGCGAGGACGAAGTCGTCCAGCCGCTGGCCGTCCAGCCCGGCGGCGTGCGCGCAGGAGGTGACCGAGTGTCGCAGCTCGGTCACCTGTGCCTGCTCGAAGGCCTCGGCGATGAGAACGGAAGATTTGATGGGCACAACCGTACGCGGCGAGGGTGGATCTGCGTTCGTCATGGCCCTGTCCCGACAGCCGGTCTCGGAGTTTCGCGGCATTTCCACCGTACGTCAGGGTTCTTCGTACCGCGACCGGCGCCGGGGCCGAGCCGGCCGGCGGCTGTGGCATCGTGACGGCCATGCCGTCGCCGCCGGGTGGTCTCGAGGTGCCGCTGTGGCGTTCCATCGCCGTCTTCCGCTTCGCCGCCCTGGGGTACGTCTGCCTGCTGGTGCTCCGCGACGCCGACCGGTACGCCTACCCGCTCGCCGCCGGCGCCGTCCTGCTGGCGATGCTGGCCTGGTCCGGGGTGACCGCCGCCGGCTACGCCCGGCCGGCGAACCGGCACTGGCCGCTGCTCCTGGCCGACCTGGGCGTCGTGCTCGTCGTCCTCGCCGTCTCCCCGTGGGTGGTCGGCCGCCCGGCGCTGGCCGCCGGTGTGCCGACCCTGGCCGTGGTCTGGCTGGCCGGCCCGGTGCTGGCCTGGGCGGTCTCCGGCGGGCGGCGGCGCGGCGCGGTCGCGGCGCTGGCGCTCGGCGCGGCGGACCTGGCCAGCCGGGGACGCATCGGCCCGTCCTCGCTCACCGGGGTGATCCTGCTGCTGCTCGCCGGGGTGATCGTCGGGCACGTCGCGCGGCTGGCGGTGACCGCCGAGGAGCGGCTGCACCGGGCGGTGCAGCTGGAGGCGGCCACCCGGGAGCGGGAGCGGCTGGCCCGGGGCATCCACGACTCGGTGCTCCAGGTGCTGGCCCTGGTGCAGCGGCGCGGCGCCCACCTCGACGGCGAGGCCGGTGAGCTGGCCCGGCTCGCCGGCGAGCAGGAGGCGGCGCTGCGCGCCCTGATCGCCGGGGTCGACCCGGCGCCCGCCGCCGACGAGCCGACCGGCACCCTGGACCTGCGCGCCCTGCTCGGCCGGTACGCCTCGGCGACGGTCTCCGTCTCCGCCCCGGCCACCCCGGTCCCGCTGCCCGCCCCGGTGGCCCGGGAACTGGCCGCCGCCACCGCGGCGGCGCTGGACAACGTGCGGCGGCACGCCGACGGGCGCGCCTGGGTGCTGGTCGAGGACGAGGGGGTGACGGTGACGGTGTCGGTGCGCGACGCCGGCCCGGGCGTCCCGGAGGGCCGGCTGGTCGAGGCGGCCCGGCAGGGGCGGCTGGGCATGAGCCAGTCGATCCGGGGCCGGATCGCCGACCTCGGCGGCGAGGTGCGGATCGTCTCCGCGCCGGGGGAGGGCACCGAGGTGGAGCTGGTGGTACCGCGGGAGGACGGGTGACCGGGGTACGCGTGATGGTGGTCGACGACCACCCGATGTGGCGGGAGGGGGTGGCCCGTGACCTCACCGAGGCCGGCCACCGGGTGGTGGCGACCAGTGGTGAGGGGCGGCAGGCGGTCCGGGTGGCCGCCGCGGCCCGGCCCGACGTGGTGGTGCTCGACCTCCAACTGCCCGACATCTCCGGAGTCGAGGTGATCCGGGGCCTGCGGGCCGTGCTGCCCGAGGTGCGGGTGCTGATGCTGTCGGCCAGCGGCGAGCAGCAGAGCGTCCTGGACGCGGTGAAGGCCGGCGCCACCGGTTACCTGGTGAAGTCCGCCGCGCCGGCCGAGTTCCTGGACGCGGTGCGCCGCACCGCCGCCGGGGAGCCGGTCTTCACGCCCGGCCTGGCGGGACTGGTCCTCGGCGAGTACCGCCGGCTGGCCGGCGCCACCGACGGCGGGGCCCGGTCGGGCCGGGACGACGAGGCACCCCGGCTCACCGAGCGGGAGACCGAGGTGCTGCGTCTGGTCGCCAAGGGGCTGTCGTACCGGCAGATCGCCGAGCGGCTGGGGCTCTCGCACCGCACCGTGCAGAACCACGTCCAGAACACGCTGGGCAAGCTCCAGTTGCACAACCGGGTCGAACTGACCCGCTACGCGATCGAGCGCGGGCTCGACGACTGAGAGGCTGTCAGTGCGACTCCGGCGGCCGGGTCTCGTGGATCGCCAGCTCCTCGGCGGTGGCCCCGCCGCCGGCCGAGCCCGCGTCGTAGGCGACCGAGTCGGTCTCCTGGTCGGTGTGCGCCCCCTCGTCCGGTTCGACCAGCCGGCCCACCTGGGAGTCGGCGATGGTGCCCAGCTTGCCGTGGTCGTAGATGGAGACCGGGGAGTGCGGGTCCGAGGTGGGACCGGGGTTCATCACGTCGGCGTCCAGCTGCGCCTCGGCGGCGGCCTCGTCGCTGTCCGCCTCGGCGGCGATGTCCGGGTCGACCGGGCCGGCCAGTGGGTCGTCGGCGGCGCGCTCGTACTGCTCCCGCTGCAGCTTGTAGTCCAGCGACTCCCCTTCGAGCTGCTCCTCGGCGGTGGTGCCGAAGCTGTCGACCGCGACCGGTGTGCGGTCGCCGGGCAGCTGGGCCGGCTCCGGGCCGTCGGCCTCGCGGCCGGTGAGGACGTCGTCGTTGGCGGTGGAGTCGTCGTCGGCGGTCTGCGGCAGACCCTCCGCCTCAGGGTCGGAGAGGGGGGTCGGGTACTCGTCGTCGCGCATGACTGATCACTACCCACTGCCATGCCCCGGGTAACCGGAGCCGGACCCCGCAATCGGGACGAAAAGGGAGAAGTCAGCCCTGGCGCGCGGCTTCGTCCTCGGCGTGGAGCACGCACCAGACCACCTTGCCGTTCGGCACCGGGGTGCTGCCCCAGCGTCGGGCCACCGTGTCGATCAGCAGCAGGCCACGGCCGCCGGTCGAGGTGAGCGGAGCCAGGCCGGCGTACGCGGGCTGTCGGGGGGAGTGGTCGCGGACCGCGACGTGCAACGAGCTGTCGCGCGGCGCGAGGCGGACCGTCATCGGCGTCCGCGCGTGGGCCACCACGTTGTTGACCATCTCGGTCACCGCGATGGACGCCGGCTCGGTCAGCTGCGGCACATTCCAGCGGGCGCACCCGTCGGCGATCATCGCCCGCGCCTGCCGGGCGGCCCCCACCGTGGGCGCGAGGTCCGCGGCGAGCAGCGCCGCCATCGGGGTACGGGCCAGCGCGGCGGTCGCCTCGTCGGCGGTCGCGTACACCGGCAGCCCGGTCGCGTCGGCGCCGGTGACCGTGCCGGCCGGGTCGAGCACCAGCAGGTCGGTGGCGGGCCAGTCGGTGACCGCGCGGCGGACCTCGGCCAGCAGACGCGCGGCGCTGCCGTCGGTGGAGCGGAGCCGGGCCACGTCGACCACGATCGGGCCGGGCCGGTCGCTCAGTCGCGCCAGCAGGGCGTCGCGGACCCGGTCGGCGGTGGTGGGCTCCAGCACGCCGCTCAGCCGCACGGTCGCGGACGACTCGTCCGCCTCCACCAGGCATCGCGCGTCCGTCGGCATGATCGTCCCATTGTGCATGCCGGCGGCCGGACGCGCACCCGGCCGTTCCGTGCCGGTCATCGCCGTTCCGCCCGGGAGCGGCGGGTCATCGCGGCCATCGTGCCGACCGCGGTCCCGGCGGCGGCCAGCCCGAACGCGGCGGTCACCCGGACCACCTGCCGGCGTCGGCCGTGCCAGCCGCCCTCGCGCTGCGCCTCGGCGTCGGCGCGGAAGACGTTGCCGGTGCTGTCCGCCGCGCCCGAGGGCCCGAACTGCGTCCGGTGGGCGTACCAGCCGAGGGCCCGCTCGGCCAGCGCCGGCGCGAGCCGCCACTGCAGGCCGATCAGGCGGGCCGCGCCGCCGGCGTACGCCTCCCGGCGCGGGCGGCGCAGCAGCCGGACGATGGTCTCGGCCACCATCTCGGGCGGGTACACCGGCGGCGGCGGAACCAGCTCGCGCCCGGTGTGGTTGCCGGCGTGCCGGAAGAACGGGGTGTCGATGGTGGCCGGCAGCACGGTGCAGATCGAGATGTTGCCCCGGCCGGTGACCCGCAGCTCCTGCCGGACCGTGTCGGCCAGCCCGCGGATGCCGTGCTTGGTGGCGTTGTACGCCGACTGGTAGGGCATCGCCACCTCGGCCAGCACCGAGGCGTTGTTGACCACGACCCCGCCGCCGGAGAGGCTCAACCAGGGCAGCGCGGCGCGGATGCCGTACGCGGCGCCCAGCAGGTTGACCTCCAGCACCCGGCGGAACTCCGACACCGGGATCTCGTCGAAGAGCCCGACCGCGCTGACCGCCGCGTTGTTCACCCAGCCGTCGATCCGGCCGTACTCGGCCGCGGCGCGGGCGGCCAGTTCCTCGACCGCCACCGGGTCGGTCACGTCGGTGGGCACCGCCAGCGCCCGGCCGCCCAACTCCCGGCAGCGCCGGGCGACGTCCTCCAGGGCGGGCTCGCTGCGGGCGGCGAGGACGATGTCCGCGCCCCGGCGGGCCAGCGCGTAGGCCGTGGCGGTGCCGATGCCGCTCGAGGCGCCGGTGACCACCACGACGGCGTCCGAGAGACTGCGGGTTAGCGGCATTCCTCGTCGGTACCCCCACCAGAGTGGGTCATGCGGCCGGGTGGGCACGGATCGGCACCGGGGCCGGCTGTCGCGGCGTTTGTCAGACAGTGCGGGATACCGGACGTATAGTACATATCACCACAAAAGTGCACGTTCCACCGGAAGACCGATGACCATGGCTTATACCGCGTATGTCTTCGAGTACGTATATTCCGGCACCAATCTGGGCGTCTACCTACACGGCTTTCCCACGGACACGGCAGTCACCTACTCGGCCCGGCCGGTGCGCGTGGTGGGGGCTGGCGCCCCGATCGGCGTCCAACTCACAGTCGGTCCCGTTTACCCGCATGTCGACGGCACGCTGGCCCGCGTGGCGGACATCGCGGGCGTCTGGCACGACCACATCGGCAACCCGCCCTGGTCCTTCATCATGCTCGACGCCATCGAGGAGGCAGTCGCATGAGAGGCGAATCCGAGATCGAGTACCACGTCTGGCACACGCCGGACGGCGAAATACGCGGCGTCGGCCGTGTCGCGCCCGGCGCGCCGTCGAACCTGGGCGCCATCCCGCTCACCCCGGAGCACCCCGGCCTGCGGGTGACAACCATCACCATGCGTGAGGTGGAGGATCCGACCTACTTCGAACGTGTACTGCTCCAGGAGGGCCGGTTCGTCGACCGGGAAGACCGGACCACCGATAGGTGAGCACGCTCGCAGCGCATCGCGGCCGAGCAGCGATCCCGGCATGCCGGGCCTTCCGGACACCCGGCTTGACGATGGCGTAAACCGATCACCCCGGACGGCCGGGTACGGACCTCCGCTCACCCCGCCGGACGCGCCGGGAAGGCGCGTGGGACCTGCGGAAAGTCCGGTGGCGGGGGCCTGCCGGCGGCTCGCTGGCCGGGTGCCCGCAATGGTCGGCCGACGGCGTTCCGACTGCTCCCGATCTGCCAGGTTTCGGCTCGCCGGGGCCGGGTTAATGGGACCCTCTGACCGGAGGACCATCCCTCACGAATCGCATGGAGGTGACCATGCGCGTCGGCCTCGTCTGCGCGCACGCCGGCTCGGCCCGGCATGCGGACGCCCCCGCCGTCGGCACCCACGAGCACATCGCCCGGGTCGCCGCCGAGCTGGCCGGGCGCGGCCACGACGTACGGGTCTACGAGCGCCGCGACGACCCCGCCCTGCCGGAGGTCGTGGAGGTGGACGGCTACCGCCTCGAACGGGTGCCCGTCGGGCCAGCCAGGATCACGCCCACCGCCGAGCTGGTGCCGTACGTGTCGGAGTTCGGCCGGTGGCTGGCCGACCGCTGGGCCGCGGAGTGGACCCCCGAGGTGGTGCACGGGCACTACTGGATCGGCGGCCTCGCCGCCGCCCACGCGGTACGCGAGACGGACATCCCGGTCGTGCAGACCTTCCACTCCCTCGGCGTCGAGCAGCTGCGCCACCTCGGCCAGCAGTACGACGGCCCGGGGGAGCGGATCCCGCTGGAGCGGGCGCTGACCCGCGCGGTGGACATCGCGGTCGCCCAGTGCAACGACGAGGTGGACGAACTGACCCGGATGGGCCTGCAACGCACGTCGGTGGCGATGGTCCCCGCCGGGGTGGACATCGAGCGGTTCCACCCCGACGGCGAGGCGGCCCCCCGCGACCAGCGGGCCCGCATCCTCTCCGTCGGCGGGCTGTCGCCCGGCCACGGCCAGGAGGACCTGATCCGGGCGATGCGCCTGGTGGGCGACGCCGAGCTGGTCATCGCCGGCGGCCCGCCGCCCGAGGAGCTGGCCACCCACGCCGAGGCCCGCCGGCTGCGCGAGCTGGCCGAGCGGACCGGGGTCGCCGACCAGGTGAAGCTGGTCGGGGCGGTACCGCACGACCAGATGGCCACCTGGTACCGCTCGGCCGACGTGGTCGCCTGCACCCCGCACTACTCCTCGGCCGGCCGGGTGTCGCTGGAGGCGATGGCGTGCGGCGTACCGGTGGTCGGGTACGCGATGGGCGGGATCGCCGACGCCGTGGTCGACGAGGTCACCGGGCGGCTGGTGCCCCCGGGCGACGTCCGCACGCTGGGCGTGACGCTGCGCCGGCTGCTGGCCGACAACGCCGGGCGGTTCGCGTACGGGCACGCGGCGGTGGACCGGGTGCGGTGCAGTTACACCTGGGAGCGCACCGCCAGCGCCCTGGAGCGGCTCTACGAGCGGGTGGTGCTCCGGCGCAAGCCGGTCGAGGCCTGACCGCCGGTCACAGCGGTGGTCGGCCGGAGCCGGCGCCGACCGCGATCCGTTCCCGTCGCCGGACGACGGCATGGTGGTGCTGTGGTTCGGCGTACCGGGTGAGCCCGATGACCGCGGCGAGGGTGACCAGGAAGCCGACCGCGGCCAGCCACTCCCGGCCCGGCCAGATCCGGTCGTTGAGCAGCAGCAGGCCGACGATCGCGGCGGGCACCGCCCCGGCGGCGTCCATCGCGGCGACGGCGGCCGTGGTGGAGCCGCGCTGCATCGCCAGCCCGAGCAGCAGCTGCCCGACCAGGGAGTGGGCGATCAGCAGGTAGAGCAGCGGGTCCTGGACGAACGCCTCGGCCGTCGGCGCGGACGCCAGCGGGCGGGCGGCCACCGCGGCGGCGGAGAACGCCATCCCGGCCAGCGAGCCGAGCGCCACCGACCCGGGCGGCCCGTGCAGGCGGACGGCGAAGAAGCCGAGCACCCCGATGCCGCCCAGCGCCACGGCGAGGGCGACCAGGCCGGCGGTGCCGAGGGACTTCGACGGCGCCGGCTGGGCGGAGAGCACCAGCGCGGTGATCCCGCCGAAGAGCAGCACCAGCAGGGCCACCTCCGCCTTCGGCAGCCGCCACTTGAGCACCACCACGCCCAGCACGGCGGTGACCCCCAGCCCGGCGGCCACGCTGGCCTGCACCAGGAACAGCGGCAGGTCCCGGCGGGCCAGGAAGGCCAGCACGAACCCGATCACCTGGCAGAGCAGACCGACCAGGTAGGTGCGGTGCACGGCCAGCTTCAGCAGCAGCCCCGGATCGAAGGTGTGGTGCACGGTGGTCCGGGCGGCGGCGACCGACTGCAACATGTTGGCGAAGCCGTACGCGACGATCATGGCCGCGAGGAAGCACCAACCGGAGGACACCACCTGGCGAGGATAGAGGGTGCCCGGGGGTCAGCGCGCGGTTGGCCGACCCAGCCGGGCGAGGATGTCGGCGTGCAGCAGGCCGTTGCTGGCCACGGCGCTGTGCTCCCCGGAACCAGCCCCAGCAGGGACTCCACGGCCGGACAGATCGGTGAACGCGCCCCCGGCCTCGGTCACCACCGGCACCAGCGCGGCGACGTCCCAGAGCGACAACTCGGGCTCCACCATGACGTCCAGTGCACCCTCGGCCAGCAGCATGTAACCGTAGAAGTCGCCGTACGCGCGGCTGCGCCAGGTGTCCCGCATGAGCTGGAGCATCGCGTCCAGCCGGCCCGCCTCCTCCCAGCCGCTGAGCGAGGAGTAGCAGAAGCTGGCGTCGGCCAGGTCGCCGACGGCGGAGACCCGGATCGGCGTGCCGGAGGCGGCGTCCGGCCCGGCGTACGCGCCCTCGCCGAGCGCGCCCCACCAGCGGCGGCCCAGCGCCGGGGCGGAGACCAGCCCGACCACGGGACGGTCCCCCTCCAGCAGCGCGATCAGGGTGGCCCAGACCGGCACGCCGCGGACGAAGTTCTTCGTGCCGTCGATCGGGTCGACCACCCAGCGCCGACCCCCGGGCCCGGCGGCGGGCTGCTCGCCGTACTCCTCGCCGAGCAGGCCGTCGCCGGGGCGGCGGTCGGCCAGCAGCGCGCGGATCTCCCGCTCCACGGCGGTGTCCGCGTCGGAGACCGGGGTGAGGTCCGGCTTGGCCTCGACCCGCAGGTCGAGCGCGCGGAAGCGGGCCGTGGAGATGGCGTCGGCGGCGTCCGCGAGCTGGTGGGCGAGGGCGATGTCGTCGGCGTACCCGGTCATGCGAGAAACGGTAGCCACGGCCGGATCAGGACCCGGCGAGCGGGTCGCCCGGATTCCGCTGGTCGGCCACGCCGCGCGGGTCACCCTCCCCGGCACGGGAGGACAACAGCCGACGGTACGACGCCAGCCGGCGCGGATCGGCCTTGCCGGCGGCCACCCAGGCGTCCAGCGCGCAGTTGGCCGCGTCGGCGGTGTGCGGGCAGTTCGGCGGGCAGTCCACCGTCGCCTCGACCAGGTCGGCGAAGCCGTGCAGCAGGCTCTCCGCCGAGACGTGGGCGAGCCCGAAGCTGCGTACCCCGGGGGTGTCGATGATCCAGCCGGGGTCGCCGTCGACGCCCGGCGCGGGCGGCAGCCGCAGCGCCACGGCGCTGGTGGAGGTGTGCCGGCCCCGGCCGATCGCACTGACCACGCCGACGGCCCGGGCGGCCTCCGGCACCAGGCGGTTGACCAACGTCGACTTGCCGACCCCGGAGTGCCCGACCATGACCGAGACCCGGCCGGCGAGCAGCGCCCGCAGCGCGTCGAGGTCGGAGTCCGGGCGGACGAGCACGTACGGCAGTTCCAGCTCGGTGTAGTAGCCGAGCACCTGCTCGGGCCCGGCCAGGTCGGCCTTGGTCAGGCAGAGCAACGGCTCGATGCCCGCGTCGTACGCGGCCACCAGGCAGCGGTCGATGAAGCCGGTGCGCGGCGGCGGGTCGGCCAGCGCGCTGACGATCACCAACTGGTCGGCGTTGGCGACCACGACCCGTTCCAGCCGCCCCTCGGCGGTGGTCGCGTCGTCCTCGGCGGTCCGCCGCAGCACCGAGCGCCGCTCGGCGATCCGGACGATCCGGGCCAGCGCGCCGGCCGCCCCTGAGGTGTCCCCGACCAGGCCCACCCGGTCGCCGACCACCACCGACTTGCGCCCCAGCTCCCGGGCCCGCATCGCGGTCACCGTGTCGTCGGCGTCGGCGCCGGCCAGCACGCAGGTGTAGCGGCCCCGGTCGACGGCGATCACGAAGCCGTCGACCGCGTCGGCGTGCCGGGGCCGGGTGCGGGTGCGTGGACGCGAGGACTTTCCGGGCCGGACCCGTACGTCGTCCTCGTCGTACTCCCGCCGTCTGGTCGCCAGGACCGCCCCCTCTACGCCTCAGCTCTTGCCGGTCACCATTGCCGACCATAGTGCCGGGAACTCGGGCATGGTCTTGGAGGTACACGCCACGTCGTCCACCTCGATGCCGGGGACGGCCAGCCCGGCCACCGCGGCGGCGTGCGCCATCCGGTGGTCGGCGTAGGTGCGGAAGGTGCCGCCGCGCAGCGGGCGGGGCCGGATCTCCAGCCCGTCGGAGGACTCGGTCAGGTCGGCGCCGAGCGAGGTGAACTCGCGGGCCAGGGCGGCGATCCGGTCGGTCTCGTGGCCGCGGATGTGCGCGATGCCGGTGAACCGGGACGGGGAGTCGGCCAGCATGGCCAGCGCGGTCAGCGCCGGGGTCAGCTCGCTGACGTCGGAGAGGTCCGCCTCCAAGCCGTGCACCGTGCCGGTGCCGCGCACGGTCAGCCCGGCCGTGCCGAGCGTCACCTCGCCGCCCATCCGGTGCAGCAGCGAGCGGAGCTGCTCGACCGGCTGCGCGCTGCTGCGCGGCCAGCCCTGCAAGGTCACCTCGCCGCCGGTGACCAGCGCGGCGGCGAAGAACGGGACCGCGCCGGAGAGGTCCGGCTCGATCTCCCAGCCGCGCCCGGCCAGCGGGCCGGGCGCGACCACCCAGACGTCCGGGACGCTGTCGTCGACCGCGGCGCCGGCCGCCCGCAGCATCTGCACGGTCATCCGCAGGTGGGGCGCGGAGGGGACGGGCGGACCCTGGTGGCGCACCACCACGCCCCGGTCGAAGCGCGCGCCGGCGAGCAGCAGGCCGGAGACGAGCTGGCTGGAGGCGGAGGCGTCGATCACCACCTCGCCACCGGCGACCCGGCCGGTGCCCTGCACCGTCAGCGGCAGGCTGCCGGCGGCCGGGGCCTCGACGCGTACGCCGAGCGAGCGCAGCGCGCCGATCAGCGGACCGAGCGGGCGGACCCGGGCCTGCGGGTCGCCGTCGAAGGTGACCCGTCCCTCGGCCAGGCCGGCGACCGGCGGCGCGAAGCGCATCACCGTGCCGGCCAGCCCGACGTCGACGTGGGCCGGACCGACCAGCCGGTGCGGCCGGACCAGCCAGCGCTCGTCGTCGGAGATCGACATGTGCGCGCCCATCGCCCGCAGCCCGCCGGCCATCAGCTCGGTGTCCCGCGCGCGCAGCGGCCCGTGCAGGGTCGACGGACCGCTGGCCAGGGCACTGAGCACCAGCGCCCGGGCGGTCATCGACTTGGAGCCGGGCAGGCGCAGCGTCGCGGCAACCGGATCGCTGGCGGTCGGTGCGGTCCACGGCTGCTGCGGCCGGGTCGCGGTCGGATTCCCCACGGTTACATTCTGCCAAGCTCGCCGGCCCGTGGAGACGGCCGTCGGTCCTACTCCCGGTTGGCGGGACAGCCGGGAAGCCGACGGGGCGTTAGCGTGTGCGCCATGTGCGGGAGGTACGCCACGACCCGGAGCGCCGGTGACCTGAGCGCGCTGTTCGAGTCGTACGACGACACCGAGGGCCGGCTCGCGCCCGACCACAACGTCGCGCCGACCGACCCGGTGCCGGTCGTGCGGATGGACGCCGAGGCCGGTCGGGTGCTGTCGGCGGGGCGCTGGGGCCTGGTGCCGCACTGGTCCCGTTCGGCGGCCGGCGCCGCCCGCATGATCAACGCCCGGGTCGAGACCGTCGCCACCAGCCGCGCGTACGCCGACCCGTTCGCCCGCCGGCGCTGCCTGGTCCCCGCCGACGGCTGGTACGAGTGGGTGCGCCGCCCCGCCGGCGGCAAGCAGCCCTACTACATGACCCCCCGCGACGGCTCCGTGCTGGCGTTCGCCGGCATCTGGTCGCGCTGGGAGTCGCTGCTCACGTTCAGTGTGCTCACCGCCGCCGCGGTGGGGGAGCTGGCCGAGGTGCACGACCGGATGCCGCTGCTGCTGCCCGCCGACCGCTGGGCGGCCTGGCTCGGGCCGGCCGACGACCCGGCCACGCTGCTCGCCCCGCCGCCGGTCGACTGGCTCGCCGGTCTGGAGATCCGACCGGTGGGTCCGGCGGTGGGCGACGTGCGCAACGACGGGCCGGGGTTGATCGAGCGGGTGCCGCTGCCCGAGGAGCGGATCGAGGGGGAAATGACGCTTTTCTGAACGCGATTCGCGACATTGTCGCGTACGAATTGCCAGAGTTCCGGGCGAAATTTCGCTCGGATCTTCAGTCATCTTTGTGCAAGCCCCTTGTCTCCGTGTCCACGGGTGCGATAGAACACAGCGCCGGCACTGGGAGCGTCTTCGCGCGGTGCGACCGACGCCCGTCGATCTTGCCGGTCCCACGGGGGAGGTGGGTGTGATGACCCGGGCGCGTATGCCCCGACCGCACGAGGTGGCCGCCGCACGACGAGATCCGCGACTGTTGCGGGCGTTGCGCGAACGCCGCCACGACGAGGCCTGGCGGACCAGAGGAACCTGCCAGAGCGTCGATCCGGAAACATTCTTTCCGGCGCCCAACGAGCCGGCCGACGCCGCCGTCGCGCTCTGCCGCAGCTGCGACGTGCAGGGCTCGTGCCTGGCCTGGGCGCTGGAGGTCGGCGACTGCCACGGTGTCTGGGGTGGCACCACGCCGCGCGAGCGGCGGGCCATGCTGGTCGCCTGGCGCAGCGAGGTGCAGCCGGATCCGGACGCCGCGGACGACGCCGGGCCGCCGGTGCGCGACCGCCTGCTCACGCTGGTGCCGCTGAGCTGAGCCCGCACCCGAACGCCACGTCACCGCTCGTCGACTGAGCCGGCCGGGACGGCCCGATGGTGCGTCCCGGCCGGCCTCCGTCGCCGTGCCGGGCCGGATCGCTCCACCGGTGCCGTTGCCCGCGTCGTCGCCAAGCCGGGCCCGTGCTGCGCCGGCCCTGATGCGTGCCCCTGTGGGCCTGGTGGCCGTGTCCGGCGGCCCGGCGGCGCAGAATGGGCCGGTGCCGCACCGCGACGAGATCGACACTCCACGGGGCCTGGCCCGGGTCGAGGCCGACCTGCCAGCCGGCCCGCCGGTCGCCCTGCTCGTGCTCGGGCACGGGGCGGGCGGCGACGTGGACGCCCCCGACCTGCTCGCGGTCCGGGACGCGGCCGTCGGCGCGGGGGTGGCGGTGGCGCGGGTGACCCAGCCGTACCGGGTGGCCGGGCGGCGGGCGCCGGCACCGGCCCAGCACCTCGACGAGGCGTGGACGGCGGTGGTCGCCGGGCTGCGTACCCGGCACCCGGACGTGCCGCTGCTGGTCGGCGGGCGGTCCAGCGGTGCCCGGGTGGCCTGTCGTACCGCGGCGGCCGTGGGTGCGGCCGGGGTGGTCGCGCTGGCCTTCCCGCTGCACCCGCCGGGCCGGCCGGAGCGGTCCCGCGCGGCTGAGCTGCTGACCGGGCTGCCCACCCTGGTGGTCAACGGCGACCGCGATCCCTTCGGCGTGCCGGAGGCCGACGCGTCGGTCCGCGTGGTCGTCCGCCCCGGTGAGCGTCACGACCTGCGCAAGGACCCGGCCGCCGTGGCCACCGCCGTGCTCGCCTGGCTCCGCGAGCGGGGCTGGGCGCTGCCCTGAGCCACGGCGTGCAGCCGCCCCGCCCGGCGCGCCGTGGCACGGCGTGCAGCCGCCCCGCCCGGCGCGCGTGACCGGCGCGGCGCAGGGTCGTTGCATCGGATGGTGCCGGCCGCCCGATCCGGGCGAACGGCACCGTCCTCCCAGGCCCTTCCTGGTCCCAGCGTCGGTCTCCGCCGAGGCCGGGACCAGGAACGGGGGCGGCTGGCGGAATGTCCGGACCCCGACCGGGCGTTACCACCACCGGAGCGACACATCTGGCGAGGGGGGTGACCGGTGCCGACCGAGACACGGAGCCGGGAACGGGACGAACGGGAAGCGCGGCAGCTCCGGCAGTTGCTGGGCGGACCGGACTGGCCCGCGACGGTGGGCGGCACGGCGGTGGTGAGAGCGGGCACACCCGGCGGAACCGAATCTGCCGGCAGGTCCGTACGCGTATCCTCGGCGGGGAAGCATCCGACGCGAGGGGATGTGCGGTTGACCACCGAAAAGACGGACGAGCGCAGGGCCCGCTTCGAGCGGGACGCGATGCCCTTCGTCGACCAGCTCTACGCTGCCGGGTTGCGGATGACACGCAACCCCGCGGATGCCGAGGACCTGGTCCAGGAGACATACCTGAAGGCGTACGCCGCCTTCCACCAGTTCGAGCAGGGCACGAACCTGAAGGCCTGGCTCTACCGGATCCTGACCAACACCTACATCAACACCTACCGCAAGCGGCAGCGCCAGCCCATCCAGGCGCCCACCGAAGAGATCACCGACTGGCAGCTCGCCGAGGCCGAGTCGCACACCTCCAGCGGTCTGCGGTCGGCCGAGACCGAGGCGCTGGACCGGCTGCCGGACAGCGACGTCAAGGAGGCCCTCCAGCAGCTGCCGGAGGAGTTCCGCTTGGCGGTCTACCTGACCGACGTCGAGGGGTTCTCCTACAAGGAGGTCGCCGACATCATGGGCACGCCGATCGGCACCGTGATGTCCCGGCTGCACCGGGGTCGACGTAATCTGCGGAAGCTGCTCGAGCGCTACGCCGCGGAGCGCGGTTTCAGCGCCGCGCAGTCCTCGAAGGGCTCGACCGCCGCTGCCGGCCGGGAGGTGTGACGTGAGCTGTGGAAAGCCGCACGAGACGGACTGCCGTGAGGTACTCGCGGAGGTCTACCTCTACCTGGACCTGGAGTGCGCGGAGGAACGGCGCACGCTGATCCGCCACCACCTCGACGAGTGCGGGCACTGCCTGCGCGAGTTCGGCATCGAGCAGGAGGTGAAGGCGCTCGTCGCCCGCTGCTGCGGCAACGAGATCGCCCCCGACCAGCTGCGCGAGCGGCTGCGGATCCGCCTGACCGAGCTGGTGGTCTTCGAGACGACCGAGTCGCGCGAACTGGCCGACTGAACGTACGCGGAACACGACGGTGGCCCGGGTCGATCCGACCCGGGCCACCGGTCTGTCCGGCCCTCGGTGGGCCGGCGGAGCTGATCGCGACGGCGGCTGCCCGCCGGGCGGGATCAGGAGTTGGGGCGCTTGCCGTGGTTCGCGGCGTTCTTCCTACGGGCCTTCTTCCTACGGGACTTCTTCGCCATGCTGACCTCCTCGTGATGGGCGGATCCCTGCTGCGGCGACCCTCGGCCGGTGTGCGCACCGGTCCTCCCGGCGCCAGGGTCCGACCCGCTGATGCTAGTGCGGCCGGTACCCGCCATCGTCCGCCGGGGCGGGGAGAGCGCGCGGCGTTTCCGGTCGTGGACGTGGCGCCGCCCGCTCCCCGCCCATCGCGTGCCGCCGCATGATTGGATACGTCGGCAGGCAATCGCGAGAGGGAGGGCCGGGAGATGGCCGAGGAGATCCGTGCCGAGATGGTGGCCAACGTCTGGAAGGTCGTCGCGTCGGCCGGGGACAACGTGTCCGAGGGGGACACGCTCGTGATCCTGGAGTCGATGAAGATGGAGATCCCCGTCGTCGCCGAGTCCGACGGCGTGGTCAAGCAGCTCGCCGTCAACGAGGGCGACGTCGTGCAGGACGGTGACCTGATCGCGGTGATCGATTGACCGGCCTGCTGGTCCGCCCGGCGACCTCGGCCGACTTCGCCGCGGTCGCCCGGCTGACGGTGGCCGCGTACGAGGCGGACGGGCAGCTCAAGGGCGAGCACGGGTACGCCGAGGTGCTCGCCGACGTGACGCACCGGGCGACCCACGGCGAGGTGCTGGTGGCCGTGGACGAGGCGACCGGCGAGGTGCTCGGCTCGGTGACCTTCGTGCTGCCCGGCAGCCCGTACGCGGAGCTCTCCGGCCCCGGCGAGGCGGAGTTCCGCATGCTCGCCGTGGACCCGGCGGCCCAGGGTCGGGGTGCCGGGGCGGCGCTGGCCCGGGCCTGCGCCGACCGGGCCGCCGCGCTGGGCTGCACGGCGGTGGTGATCTGCGTACGCGGTGGGTTCGCCGCGCCCGCGCACCGGCTCTACGAGCGGATGGGCTTCGTCCGGCTGCGCGAGAAGGACTGGTCGCCGGTGCCCGGGGTGGACCTGCTGGGCCTGCGGCTGGAGCTGACCGCTCAGTCCTGAGCCGCGTCCGGCTCCGGCGCACCGATCCCGGCGAGCAGCTCGTCGGCGACCTCCAGCGCGATCTTCTTGCGCTCCTGGTCGGTGATGTGCGGGGTGCGCACCGCGAACCAGCTGCTGTGCACCGCGAAGAGGGTCAGGGTCGCGCGCAGCTGCGCGGCGGGTGACTTGTCGCCCTGGCACAGCTGGTCGGCGAGGCCCAGCATCCGCTCACGCATCTGCATGCCGGCCGAGAGGCTCTTCAGCACGGTCTGGTTCTGCTCGAAGAACCGCATCACCGAGGGCTGCTCGCTGGCGAACATCATGTCGGCGTACCTGTTCAGCAGCGCCCGCCGGGTGGCCCGGGTGGGCGGCTGCGACCGGGCCCAGGCGATCAGCTCGTCGATCCGCCGTACCCGGTCCTCGACCAGGCTGTTGACGATCTCGTCCTTGCTCTTGAAGTGGTAGTACAGCGCCGCCTTGGTGACGTTGAGCCGCTCGGCGATCTCGCGTAGCGAGGTCCGCTCGTACCCCTGCTCGGTGAAGAGCTCCAGCGCGACGGCCTGGATACGCTCACGCGTGCCGCCTGTGCTCTCCCTCACCTGCACCACCCAACTCGCTTGACGGTCTCTCGCTGTCCAACTTACCGTGCGGCTAGTAAGGTAACTAGCCGGGCGGCAAGTAAGTGCGACACTTCTCCGGGGGAGCTTACCCATGAGTCAGGAAAGCCAGACGGCGGCGAGACCCAACGTCAGGGTTGTGCTGTTCGGCCTGATGATCGCGATGATGCTCGCGATGCTCGACAACATGATCGTCAGCACCGCGCTGCCGCGGATCGTCGGCGAGTTCGGCGGCGTCGACCACTTCACCTGGGTCGTCACCGCGTACGTCCTGGGCACGACGGTCTCCACCCCGATCTGGGGCAAGCTCGGCGACCTGTACGGGCGCAAGGCGGTCTTCCTGACCTCGGTGGTCGTCTTCCTGGTCGGCTCGGCGCTCTGCGGGATGGCCGGCTCGGACATGCTCGGCGGCCCCGGCGACGGCATGGTCGAGCTGATCGCGTTCCGCGCGGTGCAGGGCCTGGGCGCGGGTGGCCTGATGGTCGGCGTGATGGCGATCATCGGTGACCTGGTGCCGCCCCGCGAGCGCGGCCGCTACCAGGGCATGATCGCCGGCATCATGGCCATCGCCATGGTGGCCGGCCCGCTGGTCGGCGGCTTCATCACCGACAACCTCTCCTGGCGCTGGGCGTTCTACGTCAACCTGCCGCTGGGCGGTGTCGCGCTGCTGGTGTTGGCCACCACCATGCACCTGCCGAAGTACCGGACCGAGCACAGGATCGACTGGCTGGGCGCCGCCCTGCTCTCGGTCGGCATCACCGCGATCGTCCTGCTCACCACCTGGGGCGGCAACGAGTACGACTGGGTCTCCCCGCAGATCCTCGGCCTGGCGGTGCTCGCCGTGGTGGCGCTGGTCGCCTTCGGCCTCGTCGAGCGCCGGGTTCCCGAGCCGATCCTGCCGCTGGGGCTCTTCGCCAACCGCAACTTCGCGCTGATATCGGTGATCGGCTTCCTGCTCGGCTTCGCGATGTTCGGCGCGATGAACTTCCTGCCGCTCTACCAGCAGACCGTGCAGGGCGCCTCGGCCACCAACAGCGGCCTGCTGCTGCTCCCGCTGATGTTCGGCATGCTGGTGGTCTCGCTGGTGGTCGGCCGGGCGATCACCAAGACCGGCCGGTACCGGATGTTCCCGATCGTCGGCGGCGTGGTGATGACCGCCGGCATGCTCCTGCTCAGCCGCCTCGACGTGGGCACCGGCAAGGCCGAGTCCTCGCTCTACATGGTCGTGCTCGGCGTCGGCATGGGCTTCCTGATGCAGACCTCGATGCTGATCGCGCAGAACAGCGTCGAGCAGAAGGACCTCGGCGCGGCGAGCGGCGCGGCCACCTTCTTCCGCTCCATCGGCGGCTCGTTCGGCATCTCGCTCTTCGGCGCCATCTTCGCCAACCGGCTGGCCGACTCCGCCGCCGGCAGCGCGTTCAGCGGCGGCGCCGGCGAGGGACAGGGGATGGACCTGGCGAAGCTCAAGGAGCTGCCGGCCCAGGCGCGCGAGCTGGTGCTCGGCGGCCTCTCCGGCGCGATCTCCCACGTGTTCCTGTGGGCGGTGCTCTTCACCGTCGTGGTGCCGGTGCTCGCCTGGTTCATCAAGGAGGTCCCGCTGCGGTCGTCCAACGACGCCCCGCCGGCCGCGACCCCCGAGGAGCAGGCCGAGACCGCCCTCGGCAAGGCCCCGGTGGCCTGACCCGGCTCGCCGGCCTGCTGCTGGCCGCGATCGCCGTGCAGCTCATCGCCGACGCGGTCGCCGCCTTCGTCACCCAGTACGTGAACATGAC
>NZ_JARXXY010000051.1:0-35005 GCF_029893845.1 Micromonospora sp. A200
CCGTGACCACGGCGGTCGTGTGCGACGACCCGGAAACCGTTCTGCATGAGGAAGAGCATCTGCCCGTCCCACGCGTCCGCGTTCAGCGGCCAGCCGTGGGAGAAGGTGACGACCGGGCCCGCACCCCAGTCCTTGTAGTAGATCTCGGTGCCGTCCTTGGCGGTGATGTAGCTCATGCCGCTTTCCTTCCGATTCGTCACGGTCGGCATGCCGGCCGGACCGGCCGGTACCGCAGGACCGCCGAAATGTCGTGCGAGCGCGGGTGCAGCAGCACACGCCCGTGATGTCGGCTTCACCCGATGCTAGGCGGCAGTGCGTAGACCATGCTGCGGGATCGGCGAACGCGGGGAGGACTCACGAACCGCTTCAACCGTTGCTCTGTCCCCTGGATCTGGCAGCCGTCAGCGGACGCGGTGGCTTGTGCTGCGGGTGCCCTGCAAGCGAGACGTCATGGCGAGGTCTGGAGTCAACTCCTCCGCCAGCACGTATTCTGTCGATCTTGTGGCGGTGGGCAGTGACCCGGTCGTGGGGCGCCAGGGCGACCGGTACCACGGCACACTGTCCGACGTGGGGACGCCAGCGCCGGTCACGGCTCACGACATGACGGTCGAACTGGACTACGGGCAGTTCACTCTCTCCGGCACGTCGGAGGGCGACTCGGACCTGAGCATGCTCGGACGGGAGGCGCAAATCGGCCCGTGCATCGCCAGCGACGATCACACGGTGCTCGTTTGCGTGCCGCACCAGAACAACTTCGACATGGCACTGCGGGTCGAGGTGTGGGCCGAACCGCCGCCCCGGGACTTCGGGCAGTGGGAAGAGATCTTCGAGTGCGCGCTGGAGGTCGACGGCGGAGAGCTGTCGTACGGCTCGCCGACGATGGGGTCCCGGGGGTGCGAGGTGCCCGACGGGCGGTACGGGGTCCGGATCTGCGGTCGGGGCTTCGTCAACCGGGGCTGGCCCGGATCCACGAGACCCGGCGACGTCTGGCGGGTGCAGCTCTGGCCGACCAGGAGAAACCTGCCGGACCGGAGGATCCGAGCCTGGCGTCCGCCGGAGCCGGGGATCGGGCCGGTCCTGCCGATCGCGCAGGCCTGATGGCGCGAGCAAATCGGCAAGGTAGCTACGCGGGCGGAAACGAGCACGATGGGCTGTCGCAGCTCAGCGACCGAGGACGAAGTACGCAAGACCCAGGACGCCGCGGTAGACGCCGACGTACTCGCGCAGCCGGTCATCGAGTTCCTCGCGTACCTCCGTCGCGCGAGGGTCATCCGGGTGTTGCAGCAGCCAATCCTGCTGCCCCGCGCGCCAGGTTGACTCGAAGTCGTCCCATTCCCGCTGGTCCGCAGTGCTGAAGTGCAGAACTCTCCAGCCCAGCCCACGGGCGAGCTCGATGAGATCAGCGAGCGGCACCGTCTCTTGCCCGAAGATTTCTACCGCCTCGGCCGTCGGGGGCCGCTCCCAGTACGCGTCGCCGAACAGGAGGCGGCCACCGGGCCGTACGGACTCGGCGAGTGCCGTGAGGGCATCGGCCGTCCCACCGAAGGCATGCGAGGCGCCAACGCACAGGACGCGGTCGCCGGACTCCCGCGAAGAGGCCGCTTCCCCCTTCAGGAAGGTGACGTGCTGGTCCAGCGAGCGGTCAGCCGCCAGTGCCCGGCCCCTCGCGAGAGCAGCGTCATCCGTATCGACACCGACGCCTGTCGTCACGGTTGCGCCGCTCACTCCTCCGGCGGCAACCGCCCTCAGCAGCAACTCGCCCCAGCCGCAACCGAGATCAAGTACTCGGGCGCCGGGCCGGATGTCAAGCCGCTGCAGAAGCAGAGCGGCATGCTCCTCCGACAGCGGCGTGTTCCAGCGCATCCGCGCATAGCGCAAAGCGGTGAGGTCCTCAGTCGTCTGCATCCGCCGAGGGTGGCAACTCCTGACCGGCAGCGCATCCCCGTTTCGCGACCACGGCCTATCGGATCACCGCTCTGCTGACGTCGGGCGCGGGCAGGAAGCAGACCAGTCCGTGTCCGCCGGCGTCGGTGACCACCCAGGGGTGGCCCAGGTAGGTCTGCTGCCGGTACGACCGGCCCGGTTCCAGGACGGCGTACCGGCGCCGCTGACCGTCGTAGTCGAGCCAGTGCACCACGACCTCGGAGTCCCGCCGGTTGACGAAGTCGACGAACGTCTCCGCGCCGCCGCCGCTGGAGCGCAGCGACGGTTCGCGCGACGGGGGCAGCGGCGGAAGTTCGTCCGAGCGGGGCTGCCCGGGTGGGGTGGTCGACGGACGAGGACGGGTGGTCGTACCCCCGCCGGGGTTGCGTGGCCGGGCGGTGGGGCTGGGCGACCGCACCGAGGCCCGGGTGGAGAGGGACACCGGCGCGGGGGAGAAGCTGACGGTGGATTGGCCGCTCGCCGGCTCGGGCGTGACCGCCTGGTCGAGCCCGGTTGCCGGCGCGGCGGCCGGCGGGCCTTCCTCGGGGCGCGGCGGAGCCGTCCAGATCGGCCACGACGCGACGGCGAGGGTGGCGAGCGCGCCGACCACGGCGCAGCCCAGCACCAGCGCCCGCCCCGGACCGCCGGCGCGGGGTGACGGCTCCTGGGCGACCGGCCGCGCCGGTCCCGGCGCGGAATCGCCGGCGCGGCGCCGTGCCTCTCCAGGCGCGATCGACGGGTACGGCGGGAGCCCGCCCGCACGGCGGGGCTCGGGCAGCCAGCCCCCGATGCGCAGGGTGGCGTCGGGGCGGTGGGTCTCGTCAGACGGATCGGCCATGGCCCCGTTCCCGGGCAGCGCAGCCACCACGGTCGGTGGCATGGGGACACCGATTATCGGCGGGCCGTGTCTCCGGTCGTCAATGGGTCACGGGGTGGCGGACGGGACGATGATTGTCCGCCCTCCGGGGTCGGTGAGCTGCGACGCCGGCAATTTTCCACGGTCGATCGGGCAGTTGTCCGCCGGGCCGGCGCGGCGACGTGACATGTCGTCTCCGAACGGCGCTGCATGGGTCTTCGGCAACGACGTGGGAAGCGGATCGCCTTAGCAGATCCACCGCCTGGGGCGCGGGTTGTCCACAGGGGTGGGTGCTGTCCACAGGCGACCGGTCGAGGCCGGTGGACCGGAGGGTCTTCGGAGCAGGGTCTGGGTCAGCACCCACGAGCCGGACCGCTGGAGGCCGCGATGCCACCCCGTACCTCACTTCCGCCGCACCGGCGGCTGCCGCTCCTGGTGACCGCGGACGGTGACCTCCTCGACGAGCTGCTCAGGCTCGCCGCCGCGGGCGGTACGGAGGTCGAGCTGGCCGCCGATCCCGCCGCCGCCCGCGCCCGGTGGCTGCCGGCGCCGCTGGTGCTGGTCGGCCGGGATCAGGCGCAGGCGTGCCTGCGGGCGCGGCTGCCCCGGCGGCCCCGCACGGTCCTGGTCGGCCGCACCGGGGAGCTCGACCCGGCATGGGAGGTCGCCGAGCTGCTTGGCGCGGAACACGTTGCCACCCTCCCGGCGGCCGAGCCCTGGCTGGTCGACCGGTTCACCGAGTGCGGGTCCGATCGTCCGTTCGGCGGGTCGGCGCGGACCGTCGCGGTGCTCGGCGGGCGGGGCGGCGCGGGGGCCAGCGTGTTCGCCGGCGCTCTCGCGGTCACCGCCGCCCGGGCCCGCCTGCGCACCCTGCTGGTGGACGCCGACCCGCTCGGCGGCGGCCTCGACCTCGTCCTCGGCTGGGAGGAGCTGGACGGCCTGCGCTGGCCGGCGTTCACCGACGCCGACGGCCGGGTGGACGCGCCGGCGTTGGTCCGTGCGCTGCCCAGCCGGGGTGACCTGGTGGTCCTCTCCTGGGACCGGGGAGACCTGCTGGCCCTGCCCGCCCAGGCGATGGCCGCCACGGTCGACGCCGCCCGGCGTGGCCGGGACTTCGTGGTGGTCGACGTGCCGCGTCAGCTCGACGACGCGGCGGTGGTCGCGTTGCAGTCGGCCGACCAGGCGTACCTGGTGGTACCGGCCGAGCTGCGGGCGACCGCGGCGGCGGCCCGGGTGGTCGCCGCGGCCGCCCCGCACTGTGCCGCGCTCGGCGTGATCGTGCGCGGGCCGGCGCCCGGCCGGTTGAAGGCCACCGAGGTGGCCCGCGCCCTCGGTCTCCCGCTCGCCGGTACGCTGCGGCCCGAGCCGGCGTTGTGCCGAGGACTGGAACGGGGCGAGGCGCCGGCCGGGGCCGGGCGGGGCCCGCTCGCCGCGCTCTGCCGGCGGATCGTCACCGAGTTGACCGGCCTGCCAGTCCCGGGTGCGGCATGACCGGCCGGCCCGACGACCTGTCCGCCCGGGTCCGGCAGCGGATGGCCGGCGCCGCCACCCCCGTCACCCCGGCCGCGATCGTCTCCGCCGTCCGGGCCGAGCCCACCGCCGCCGTCCTCGGTGACACCGCCGTGCTGCGGATGGCCGACCAGGTCCGCGACGACCTGGTCGGTGCCGGGCCGCTCGCCCCGCTGTTGGCCGATCCACAGGTCACCGACGTGCTGGTCAACGGCACCCGGGTCTGGGTCGACCGGGGCGAGGGCCTGCGGCAGGTGGCGGTGCCGCTCGGCTCCCTCGACGACGTACGGCGGTTGGCGCAGCGGCTCACCGCGGCCGCCGGCCGTCGGCTCGACGACGGCTCCCCGTACGCGGACGCGCGGCTGCCCGACGGCACCCGACTGCACGCCGTACTGCCCCCGGTGGCGACCGACGGCCCCTACCTGTCCCTGCGTACCTTCCGACAGCAGCCGTTCACCCTCGACGACCTGGTACGCCAGGGCACCGTCCCACGACCGGTCGCCCCGGTGCTGGCGGCCGTGGTGGCCGCCCGGCTGGCGTACCTGGTCACCGGCGGCACCGGCTCGGGCAAGACCACCCTGCTCAACACGCTGCTCGGGCTGGTGCCCTCGACCGAGCGGATCGTGCTGGTGGAGGACGCCGCCGAGCTGCACCCGGTGCACCCGCACGTGGTGGGGCTCCAGGCCCGTACGGCCAACGTGGAGGGCACCGGCGCGGTCGGGCTCAGCGAACTGGTCCGGCAGGCGCTGCGGATGCGCCCCGACCGGCTGGTGGTCGGGGAGTGCCGGGGCGGGGAGGTGGTCGACCTGCTCGGCGCCCTCAACACCGGCCACGACGGCGGTGCCGGGACGCTGCACGCGAACACCCCGGCCGACGTGCCGGCCCGGTTGGAGGCGCTCGGACTGCTCGGCGGGC
Organism: Micromonospora sp. A200; assembly: GCF_029893845.1. Lineage (NCBI taxonomy): Bacteria > Bacillati > Actinomycetota > Actinomycetes > Micromonosporales > Micromonosporaceae > Micromonospora > Micromonospora sp. A200. The sequence continues at coordinate 5,204 of NZ_JARXXY010000051.1, forward strand.
TGCCCAGGGCCGCGCTGCACGCCCAGGTGACCGCCGCGCTCCAGGTGGTGCTCCAGGTACGCCGTGGGCCGCGCGGCCGGGTGCTGGAGTCGATCTGTCTCCTGCTCCCGGAGGGGCCCGACCGCCTGGTCACCGTCGTGCCCGCCTGGGTACGTGGACGGGGACTGGGGCTGGCCGGTCGGGCCCTCGGCGCGCTGTTGCGGGACCGGGGCGTGCCGGTGCCACCGATCCTCTGCGAGCCGTGGCCGGGATCGGCGGGGCCGGCATGACTCTTCCGATCTGGCTGGTGGCGGCGCTGCTGCTGGGCGCGGCGGCGGCGGTGGTGGCCTGGCCGGTCCGCAGCAGCCGCCGGCGACGCCGCGCCCTGCTCGGTGCCGGCGCACCCGGCCAACCCGCACTCACGGCGCACGACGGCGAGTCGTTCCGCACCGCCCCGGCCGCCTTCCTCGCGTTCGAGCCCGCCACCGAAGTGCCGGAGACACCGCCACCGGTTGTCGCCGCCCCGGCCGCCCTCCTCGCCTCCGGGCCCGCCACCGAAGTGCCGGAGACACCGCCACCGGTTGGCACCGCCCCGGTCGCGGTCGTACCGCCCGGCCCGCGCCGGTCCGTCGGGACGAGATCGAGCCGGCCCACGCCGGCTCCCGACCGCCCGTGCACCGTGGCGGTGGCCGTCGGAGGCCCGACGCCTGCTCCCATGGCCGGCGGCCGGCTCGCCCGTCCGGCGGGAGCGCTGACCAGGCCACCGTCGTTCCGGCCGCCCGGTCGGCGCGACTCCCGCCGGCCGGTGGAGCCGCTGCGGCTCGGCGCTGGCGAGATCCGCCGCCTCCATCGAGCCGCCGGTTCGGACGGCGTCCGGGCCGCCGACACCGCCGCGCGGTGGTCGGGCGCGTTGACCACTGGCCGGCCGCCGACGCCGGTGCAGGCCGTGCAGCGGTTCAGGGCGCTCCTCGCGCCGCTGGTGGCTCGCCCACGCCGGACGCTGCTCCTGGTCGGGCTCGTGGCGGCGGTGCTCGGCGTCATCGCCGCCGGGCCGGTCGCCGGGGTCCTCCTGGGCGGGTACGGCGTGCTGGGCGCCCGGGCCGTGCTCCGGCGGCGGGCGGCGCGGCATGCCGTGGGGGAACGCCGCCGCAGGTTGGACCAGCTCTGCGGTCTCGCCGCCGACCTGCGGGCCGGCCTGCCCGTCCCGACGCCGGACGACGACGGTGACCGCCTCGGGAGCCTGACCCGGGCCGCGGTGCGGCTGGCCGACCGGACCGGTGCGCCGCTGGCCGAACTCCTCGAACGCGTCGAAGCCGACGCCCGGGCACTGGACCGGGGGCTGGCCGCCGCCTCGGCCCAGGCCGCCGGCGCCCGGGCGACCGCGCTGCTGCTCGCCGCCCTGCCGCTCGGCGGGATCGGCCTGGGCTACGGCATCGGCGCCGATCCGGTGGCGGTGCTGCTGCACACCCCGATCGGGGCGGTCAGTGCGGTCACCGCCATGGGGTTGCAGATCGGTGGTCTGTTCTGGGCGGAGCGGTTGGGCGGCACGCCGGCCGCGAGCGCCCGATGAACCGGCAGGAGTGGGCGGCCGGCGCTCTCGTCGTCGCGGCGGCCCTGGTGGTGGCGCTCCGTGCGCCGGGCGTCCGCCCCTGCCGACGGTTGCGGGGACTGGGTCCCCAGGTCCGGCCGGCGGCAGACCGGCGCCCGCCGTGGTGGCCGGACCGCGTACGGCTCGGTGCCGGGCTGGCCGGATTGGCGGTGGCGGTCCTGCTCGGCGGGGTGTCGGGTTGCCTCGTCGGGGCGGTGGCCGCCCTGGTGGCGGACCGGCTGCTCCGGCGGATCGAGTCCCCGGCCGCCCGGGACCGCCGGCTGCTCGAGGCCGCCGACCTTCCGCTGGCCGCCGACCTGCTGGCGGCGACGTTACGTGCCGGCGCGCCGGTCGACCGCTCGGTACTCGAGGTCGCCGACGCCCTCGGCGGGCCGCTGGCCGAGCGGCTCCACCGGATCGGCCGGACGCCTGCTGCTCGGCGGCGCACCCGACGAGGCCTGGGTGCACCTCGGCGCGGTACCGGGGGCCGACCGGCTGGTCGCCGCCGCGTTGCGTACCTCGCGCAGTGGAGCCGCGCTCGCCGGGGCGCTGACCCGGGTCGCCGACGACCTGCGGGCGGACCGGTCCATCGCCGCCGAGGCGTCGGCCCGGCGGGCCGGGGTGCTCATCGTGCTGCCACTGGGACTTTGTTTCCTGCCGGCCTTCATTCTCGCCGGCCTGGTGCCGGTGATTGTCGCCGTCCTCGGCGACGTGCTCTGAGAAACCATCGAGAAGGGACACACCAGTGCGCAAACTCCTCTCCCGGCTCCGGGGGGACGCCGGGATGAACACTGCCGAGTACGCCGTCGGCACCCTCGCCGCGGTCGCCTTCGCGGGCATCGTGCTCAAGGTGCTCACCTCCGGCAACGTGCAGTCCGCCCTGACCGCGGTCATCGACCGGGCGCTGAAGTGAGCCGGCGCCGGCCGGCCGGTCGTGACCGGGGTTCGTTCACCGCCGAGTTGGCGGCCGGCCTGCCGGCGCTGCTCCTGCTCCTGCTCGCCGGCCTCACCGCGGTCGACGCGGTCACCACGAAGGCCGCTTGCCTGGACGCGGCCCGGGAGGCGGCACTCGCCGCCTCCCGGGGCGAGAGCGGCACTGCGGCCGGGACGCGGATCGCGCCACCGGGAGCGGACGTCTCGGTGACGGTGGACGGCGACCGGGTCACCGTGACGGTGCGGGCACCGGTCCGGACGCTCGGCGCCCGCCTGCCCCGGATCACCGCGGCGGCCACCACGGTCGCCGCCGTCGAGCCGGGCTCCCCGGCGGCGCACCCGTGACGCCCGCGCGATCCGGCCCTGTGGTGGCGCGGGGGCGGTCCGGGCTTCCCGGCAGCGCAGCCGCGCCGCCGAGGCGAACCGGTGCATCCGACCGGGGTGGGGCCACGGTGTGCCTGCTCGTCGTGGGCCTGGTGTTCGTCCTGGTCGGGGTCTTCGGTGCGGCGATCGGCACCGCCCGGACGGCCCGCCACCAGGCTCGGGTCGGCGCCGACTTCGCGGCGCTTGCCGGGGCGGGGCGAGCGCTGGACGGTGACGGGGTGGCGTGCGCGGCGGCGGCCGAGTTCGCCCGGGCCAACGGCGCAATCCTGGCCGGTTGCCAGCTGGACGGCCTCGACGTGCTGGTGAACGTGGAGGTGCCGGTCACCCCGCTTCCCGGCTTCCACCGGGTGGCCACGGCCACCTCCCGCGCCGGCCCAAGCCGGGACTGACCGAGCACCGGCCGTGTGGCGGCACGCCGGCCGGGCGCGCGCCCGCAGGACGCGCCCCGGCCGGTCGGCACGGGTCAGCGGCCCTGGAGAGCGTCCAGCCCGATCGCCATGGCGATCACCAGGCGGCGGTCCACCTGCGGGTTCTGCACCTCGACGACGTACTTGTCGCGCAGGCCCCACTTCTTGACCACCGTGAAGACCGGCTGGCCCCCGGCGACGAAGTCGAAGTGGTACGGCAGCCAGGAGAGCGAGTCCACGAACCGGCGCAGCAGCGCCACCGGCATGCTCCGCTCCTGGCCGGTGACCTGCGGCAGGCCGGGCTGCTCGACGTGCCAGGTCGAGCGCAGCAGCGACTGGGCGAAGTCCTTGCGGAACAGCCCGATCGGGTTGCCGGCCGCGTCGGTGACGTCGTACGTGGCGCCGAGATCGAGCCGCTGCCGCGCCTTGAAGCCGAGCAGGGGCTGCTGCTTCGAGTCGTCGGTGTAGATCGTGACCTGCTCCTTGAAGGCGAGCCGCTTCTGCTGCGCGAACGCCAGCAGCTCTCCCTCCGTGCCGTCCGGGGCCACGGCACGGACCTCGTACTGGTTGACCATCATCCGGATCCGCTGCCGGACGTGGAACTGGTGCTGCGTCTGCAAGTTGTCGAGCTGCATTTAGGTCTCCTCCGAAGTTTGCGCCGGAGTCTCGCACAACCAGCGGCTCAACGTCCGCCCTCGACCGTCGCCTTCAACGCCCAGGCGTTGAGCACCTGGTGGATCCCGCGCAGCCGCTCGTTGATCTGTTCCAGGCGTTCCGCCTGCGCCAGGCTGGCCAGCGCGGCGCCGAGGGCGATCTGCTGGTCGGGGGTGAGCTTCTCCTGGTCGATCGTGTAGAGCAGGTCGACGGTCTCGGCGATGGTACCGGCCATGGCTCCTCCTCCGGGGGCCGAAACGACGGGTCGGCTGGTCTGCTGAGCGCCGCCGCAGGACAGGAAAGCCCGCCTATGGAAGCGCTCCCATGCATCAATGCCCGCCCGTCGTGCCGGTCATGCACGCATCCCGGAAAGCGGAAGCCTCAGCCCGGGGGAGCGACGTCCGCGTCCGCGCCCGCCCGGTCGTCCTGGCGCGGCAGGAGCGGCGCGGCCGAGGCGTTGGCGGCCGAGGCTGCCGGCAGGTCCGCCGCCGCAGGTGCACCCGACGCGGCCGAAACGAGGCCATCGGACAGGGCCGGCGCCGGCTCGGCGTCGCGGGGCAGGTTGGCGAGCACCACGTCGAGGACCCGGACGGCGTCCGGCTTGGAGAGCGGGTTGTTGCCGTTGCCGCACTTCGGCGACTGCACGCAGGACGGGCAGCCCGCCTCGCAGCCGCACTCGGCGATCGCGTCCCGGGTGGCGCGCAGCCAGGCCGCCGCCGTCCCGTACGCCCGCTCGGCGAAGCCCGCCCCGCCCGGGTGGCCGTCGTAGACGAAGACGGTCGGGGCCTCGGTGTCCGGGTGCACGGCGGTGGAGAGCCCGCCGATGTCCCAGCGGTCGCAGGTGGCCATCAGGGGCAGCAGTCCGATGGCGGCGTGCTCGGCGGCGTGCAGCGCCCCCGGGACGTCGGCCGCCTCCACCCCGGCGAGGGCCAGCGACTGCGGGGAGAGGGTGAACCAGACCGCGACGGTGCGCAGTTCCCGGGCCGGCAGGTCCAGCGGTCGGGTGTCGATCACTTCCCCGGAGGCGATCCGCCGCCGCTGGTACGACACCACCTGGCTGGTCACGTCCACCTCGCCGAGGAAGAGCCCGACCGGCCCGGCGTCCACGTAGGAGCGCACCGACACCACCGACAGCGAGGTGACGTCGCGGGCGTGGGTGGACCAGTCCGGCTCCTCGGCGTGCACCAGCGCGCACCCGTCGGCCAGGTCCAGCGAGTCGACCACGTACGAGACGCCCTGGTGCAGGTAGACCGCGCCGGGGTGGATGAGGAAGTGCGAGGAGCCGCCGTCGACGGTGCCGAGCAGCCGCCCGGTCGAGGCCTCCACCACGCAGACCGGCGCGCCACCCTCGCCGCGCAGGTCCACCTCGGGCCGCTCCCGGTGCCGCCAGTACCAGCCGGTCGGCCGCTGCCGCAGCGCCCCCGCCGCGACCAGTTCCTCGACGGCCTCCTTCGCCCCGTCGCCGAAGAGGTCCAGGTCGGCCGGGGTGAGCGGGGCCTCCGCCGCCGCGCAGGCGAGCTGCGGGGCGAGCACGTACGGGTTGGCCGGGTCGAGCACGGTGGCCTCGACCGGCCGCCCGAACAGCGCCTCCGGGTGGTGCACCAGATAGGTGTCGAGCGGGTCGTCCCGGGCCACCAGCACCGCCAGCGCCTCGTCGCCGGAGCGGCCGGCCCGGCCGGCCTGCTGCCAGAGTGACGCCCGGGTGCCCGGCCAGCCGCAGATCAGCACCGCGTCCAGGCCGACCAGGTCGACGCCGAGTTCCAGCGCGTTGGTGGAGGCGAGGCCGAGCAGGTCGCCGTGGAGCAGGGCGCGTTCCAGCTCGCGCCGCTCCTCGCGCAGGTAGCCGGCCCGGTAGGCGGCCACCCGGTCGCCGAGCCCGGGCACCGCCTCGTCGAGCGCCCGCCGCGCGTTCGCCGCCACCACCTCGGCGCCCTTGCGGGAGCGGACGAAGGCCAGCGTGCGTACCCCCTCGGCGACGGTGTCGGCGAGCAGGTCCGCGGTCTCCCGCAGCGCCGACCGGCGGACCGGCGCGAGGTCCGCGACCTCGCCCGAGGAATTGGGGAGCAGCGGCGGCTCCCAGAGCGCGAAGGTCACCCCGCCGCGCGGCGAGGTGTCCTCGGTGACGGCCGCAACCGGCAGGCCGGTGAGCCGCCCGGCCGCCGTCGCCGGGTCGCCCGACGTCGCCGAGGCCAGCACGAAGACGGGGGTACGGCCGTACTTCGCGCACTGCCGGCGCAGGCGGCGCAGCACGTGCGCGACGTGCGAGCCGAACACGCCCCGGTAGGTGTGGCACTCGTCGATCACCACGTACGCCAGCCGGCGCAGGAAGCCGGACCAGTGCGCGTGCCCGGGGAGGATGCCGTGGTGCAGCATGTCCGGGTTGGTCAGGACGAACCGGGAGTGCCGGCGGATCCACTCCCGCTCGGCGCGCGGGGTGTCCCCGTCGTAGGTGGCGGGGCGTACCCCGTCGAGTTCGAGGCCGGCGACGGCGCGGAGCTGGTCGGCGGCGAGCGCCTTGGTCGGGGCCAGGTAGAGCACGGTGGCCCTGGGATCGGCGAGCAGGGTGGCCAGCGCGGGCAGTTGGTAGGCCAGCGACTTGCCCGACGCCGTGCCGGTGGCCACCACCACGTGCTGCCCCGCGTACGCCTGCTCGGCGGCCTCGGCCTGGTGCCGCCAGGGCGCGACCACGCCGCGTCGGGCGAACGCCGCCCGCAGGTCCTCGGGAGCCCACTGCGGCCAGGGGGCCGGCTCGCCGGGCCGGGCCGGGACCCGCTCGACGTGGGTGACCGGATCGTCGTCGTGTCGGGCGCGCAGCCGGCGCAGCAGGTCGCCCGGCGCCGCCGTCGGCGGTCGCCCGGGGCCGGGACCTGCGGATACGGTGGCTGCGGGATTCACGTCCTGCACTCTCGCACTGGTGTTCGGAGGTGAACAACTCCGGGCGTGGGTAAGAGGAAGCCTCCGCCGGTGACCAGAGGCCGTCGTGGCGGGGATGGTTAGATGCCCAGGAGAGTTTACGGCTCTCGGAGGAGGGACTGATGGAGCTGTCGCTGGCGACCCGCACCGTGGGGGAGCACACGGTGCTCGAGGTCGGCGGTGAGGTGGACGTCTACACCGCCCCCCGCCTGCGCGAACGGCTTCTCGAGCTGATCGACGGTGGCTCTCGGCGGGTGGTCGTCGACCTCGGTCGGGTGGACTTCCTCGACTCGACCGGTCTCGGCGTGCTGGTCGGCGCCCTCAAGCGGCTCCGCTCGGCCGGTGGCTCCTTCGCCCTGGTCTGCGACAAGGAGCCGCTGCTCAAGATCTTCCGGATCACCGCGCTGGATCAGGTGTTCCCGCTGCACCCCACGGTCGAGGCGGCGATCGCGGCGGACCCCACCGGCGCCGGCGCGTGATGGCGACGGTCCGACTCTCCTTCTCGCCGGCTCCGGTGCACGTGCGCACCGCCCGCCTGGTCGGCGTCGCGGTGGCCCGCCGGGCCGGGGTGCGCGAGAACCTGCTCGACGAGGTGCGGCTGGCCATCGGTGAGGCGTGCACCCGGGCGGTCGCGTTGCACCGGCAGTACGGGCTGCCCGACCCGGTGCTGGTGGAGATGTCCGACTCCGGGGCGTACTCGGTGCGGGTGGTGGACCGCGCGCCGATCGAGGCCGGCATCGGGCTGGCCGCGTTGAACGCCGACGACCTGGCCAACGAGTCGCTGACCGACGAGGCGCTGACCACCGGCGTCGGCTTCGCCCTGCTTGCCGGTTTCGTGGAGGACCTCCAGGTCCGTCCGGTCGAGGAGGGCGTCGGCACCGAGGTCCGGATGGTGTGGCCGGTCGGCCGCTGACCTTCACATTCCGCTGTCGAGGCCGCGACCCTTCGGGGTCGCGGCCTCGACGTGCTGATGGGCTCCTATATCAGATTTTTCCTCATAACACAGTTACAAAGATCATCCGGACACGGTGTCCCCCGGATGTGACCTCCAACACTCGCGGGGCTACAGTACCGGGGTTGTCAGCAAGTGCTCCTTCCCGCAACCAGCGGGTATGTGCGTTCATCGCTGGTCCGGTGGGGTGGGTTGGCGCGCTTGCGCAACCGCATCCAGGCGTCGGGTCAGTGCGTCCGCTGGCCGGCGCGACAGTGTTCGGTACAGGAGGACATAGATGTCCGGGACCTTGGCCGCCGAAGGCGGCGCGCTGTCCCTTTCCGGAGGAAACCTGACGTACGTCGTCATCGCCGCGGTGATCGCGCTGGTGGCACTCGTCTTCGCCGCCGCCTTGACCAAGGCCGTGCTGGCAGCCGGTAAGGGCACCACCAACATGCAGGAGATCTCCGGAGCGGTACAGGAGGGTGCCTCCGCGTACCTGCTCCGGCAGTTCAGGACGCTGGCGATCTTCGTCGTCGTCGCCGTCGTGCTCCTCTTCCTGCTCCCGGTGCACGACACCGACGGCAGCGAGCTGGCGGTGAAGCTCGGCCGGTCGGCGTTCTTCGTGGTCGGTGCCCTGTTCAGCGCGTCCATCGGTGGCGCCGGCATGTGGCTGGCCACCCGCGCCAACCTGCGGGTCGCCGCGGCGGCGCGCGAGGCGCAGGGCGGGCGCGAGGCCGCCATGAAGATCGCCTTCCGCACCGGCGGCGTGGTCGGCTTCCTCACCGTCGGGCTCGGCCTCTTCGGCGCCGCGATGGTCGTCCTGCTCTTCAAGGGCGACGCGCCGACGGTGCTGGAGGGCTTCGGCTTCGGCGCCGCCCTGCTGGCCATGTTCATGCGGGTCGGCGGCGGCATCTTCACCAAGGCCGCCGACGTCGGCGCCGACCTGGTCGGCAAGGTCGAGCAGGGCATCCCCGAGGACGACCCGCGCAACGCGGCCACCATCGCGGACAACGTGGGCGACAACGTCGGCGACTGCGCCGGCATGGCCGCCGACCTGTTCGAGTCGTACGCGGTGACCCTGGTCGCGGCGCTGATCCTGGGTCGCGCCGCGTTCGGCGAGGACGGCCTGGTCTTCCCGCTGATCATCTCCACCATCGGTGTCCTCGTCGCGATCATCGGCGTCTTCATCACCCGGCTGCGCGTCTCGGACCGCAACGGCCTGACCGCTATCAACCGGGCCTTCTATCTCTCCGCGGTGATCTCGGCGGTGCTGGTGGCGATCGCCGCCTTCCTCTACCTGCCGGCGACCTTCGCCGAGCTGGAGGGCGGGCTGACCGACGTCGACCAGAACCCCCGCATCGTCGCCATCGGCGCGGTCGTCATCGGCATCGTGCTGGCCGCCGCCATCCAGGCGCTGACCGGCTACTTCACCGAGACCAACCGGCGCCCGGTGCAGGACATCGGCAAGAGCTCGCAGACCGGCGCGGCCACCGTCATCCTCGCCGGTATCAGCGTCGGCCTGGAGTCGGCGGTCTACTCGGCGCTGCTGATCGCCGCCGGCGTCTTCGGGGCGTTCCTGCTCGGCGGCACCTCCATCACGCTCTCCCTCTTCGCGGTCGCGCTGGCCGGCACCGGCCTGCTCACCACCGTCGGCGTGATCGTCGCGATGGACACCTTCGGCCCGATCTCCGACAACGCGCAGGGCGTGGCGGAGATGTCCGGCGACATCGACGAGAACGGCGCCCGGATCCTCACCGAGCTGGACGCGGTGGGCAACACCACCAAGGCGATCACCAAGGGCATCGCGATCGCCACGGCGGTGCTCGCCGCGACCGCGCTGTTCGGCTCGTACACCGACACCCTGCGCACCGCGTACGCCGACGCCGGGGTCGGGGACGTCGGCACCGAGATCCTCAACTCGCTGAACGTGTCCAACCCGCGCAACCTGGTCGGTCTGATCATCGGCGCGGCGGTGGTCTTCCTCTTCTCCGGGCTGGCCATCAACGCGGTCTCCCGCTCGGCCGGCGCCGTGGTGATGGAGGTCCGCCGGCAGTTCCGCGAACTGCCCGGGATCATGGACCGCACCCAGCGCCCCGAGTACGGCAAGGTCGTCGACATCTGCACCCGGGACGCGCAGCGCGAGCTGATGACCCCCGGTCTGCTCGCCATCCTCGCGCCGATCGCGGTCGGCTTCGGCCTCGGGCCCGGCGCGCTGGCGGCGTACCTGGCCGGGGCGATCGGGGCCGGCACGCTGATGGCGGTCTTCCTGGCCAACTCCGGTGGCGCCTGGGACAACGCCAAGAAGCTGGTCGAGGACGGCGCGTACGGCGGCAAGGGCTCCGAGTCGCACGCCGCGACGGTCATCGGCGACACCGTCGGTGACCCGTTCAAGGACACCGCCGGCCCGGCGATCAACCCGCTGATCAAGGTGATGAACCTGGTCTCGCTGCTGATCGCGCCGGCCGTGGTGGCGTGGAGCGTCGGTGACGACCGCAACACCCCGCTGCGGGTGACGATCGCGCTGGTCGCGACTCTGATCGTGGTGGCCGCGGTGGTGTTCAGCAAGCGCAAGGGCGTGGCGATGGACTCCTCCGACGACGGCTCCGGGGCGGGCAGCCCGGAGCGGGCGGAGACGGTCAACGCCTGAGGCGACGGTGGGTTCCCGGTCGGCCGAGCGCCGGCCGGGAACCCGTCCGCCGCGCCGGGAGGGCGGCAAACCTGAGCGGTGGCGCATCGGCGCGGAGGCCGTACGCTGCAACGCATGCGTACGTGCCGGGCGGCAGCCGCCGGAAAGCTCACGGTGGTCCTGGCCACGCTCGTGCTCGCCGTCGCCGCCTGCGGCGGTGGGCCCACCCCGCGGGCCTGGGCCGCCTCGGTCTGCGAGGCGCTCACCCCCTGGCGGGCCGAGATCAGCAAGCTCACCAGCAGCACCGACCAGCAGATGACCGCGCAGACCACCCCGGCGCAGGCCAAGGAGAACCTGGTCCGGCTCTTCGCCGGTGCGGCGGACGCCAGCGAGACCGCCCGGCGCAGGGTCGCCGACGCCGGTGTCCCGGAGACCGAGCACGGCGAGGAGATCTCCAAGGGGTTCCAGAGCACCCTGGAGAAGGTCCGGGACGCGTACGGCCGGGCCCGCGACGCCATCGACGGGCTCGGCACCGGCGAGGCCAGCACCTTCTACGACGGCGTCAAGGCCACGGTCGAGACGCTCACCAAGGATTACGACGCGAGCGCGCTGGACACCAGCCGGCTCAACGATCAAGAGCTCAAACAGGCCTTCGCCGAGGTTCCGGAGTGTCGCTGACCCCTCCCGACTCACCCCCCGAACCGGTGCGCCAGCTCTCGCTGTTCGGCACCGAGGCGGCGGACCCGTCCGTCGCCGATCTGGCCGGCCTGCTCGCCGGCCCCGGCGAGGTGGGCCGGATGGGGCGTACCGCCCGACTGTCGATCGTGGTGGACGCCGCCTGGCGGGTGCACGTGCTCGTCGCCGAGCTGGGGTCGCGAGGGCTGGCCGCGAGCTGGGAGGCGACCGAGGACCAGCGGTACGCCGTGCGCACCTCGTACGCGCGGACCCTCGCGCCGCTGGCGACGGCCTGGCTGGCCGACGCGGGCCGCAAGCGCCCGCCCGCGCATTTCCATCTCAACGGTCGGCGGTTGCGGCTCTGGCTGGCCGCCGCCGGCCGGTCCGACCCCGCGGGGTTCCTGCTCGGGCTCGGCCCGGCTGACCAGGAGTGGTGGCCGACGGTGCGGGCGGCGCTCGCCGCCGTGGGCCTGCCGACGGCGGTGTCGGAACCCGACGACGGTGCGCCGGCCTTCCGGATCGCCGGCCGTCGGCGGCTGACCCGGCTGGCCGAGCTGGTCGGCGAGCGGCCGTCGGCCGCCCCGCCGGAGGCCTGGCCGACCCCGACCTGACCGCCGGCTCAAGCACGTGTGCAAGATCGACTCCAGGCCGGCGAGGTGGCGGCATCAGGGCCACCGGGACACCGCCGTCTCGCCGTAACGGAGTCGATCAAGCCGGGTCGGGCGGGCGCGGCGACGAGGTGTCCGATCGGGGACAGCCGGGCGGCGTCTCGGCTGGTAAAACGGCTCGGTGACCCTCGGCCGAGGGTCCGCCATCGTCACAGTGGCCCGCCTCCGGCCCTACCCACGGTGTACGGTGGCGCCGTCCGGCCCGTTGAAGCCCGCGCGGTGCCGTGGCGCCCGCCGCGCGGAGGCTGTTTGCCGCCCGCGAAACCCGAAACCCCGGCGGCGCGTTACGTTGGACATCCGGACCGCCGGTGGTCCGGTGGGGTGCAACAGGGCCCGAATCGGGCATTGAGCAGGAGTGAGGTCGGGGAGAGACGTGCCGAGCAACGCTGGAACCACCCGTCTGGTCATCGTCGAGTCACCGGCGAAGGCCAAGACGATCTCGGGCTACCTCGGCCCGGGATACGTCGTGGAGGCCAGCTTCGGCCACGTCCGGGACCTCCCGCGCAACGCCGCCGACGTGCCCGCCAAGTACAAGGGCGAGGCGTGGGCCCGGCTCGGGGTGGACGTCGACAACGGCTTCCAGGCCCTCTACGTCGTCTCCGCCGACCGTAAGCAGCAGATCAGCAAGCTGGTGAAGCTGGCCAAGGAGGTCGACGAGATCTTCCTGGCGACGGACGAGGACCGCGAGGGCGAGGCGATCGCCTGGCACCTGGTGGAGACGCTCAAGCCCAAGGTGCCGGTCAAGCGGATGGTCTTCCACGAGATCACCAAGCCGGCGATCCAGGCGGCGGTGGCCAACCCCCGCGAGATCGACCGCGACCTGGTCGACGCCCAGGAGGCGCGCCGCATCCTCGACCGGCTGTACGGCTACGAGGTCTCGCCGGTGCTGTGGAAGAAGGTCATGCCGAAGCTCTCGGCGGGCCGGGTGCAGTCCGTGGCGACCCGGATCGTGGTCGAGCGGGAGCGCCAGCGGATGGCCTTCCGCACCGCCGAGTACTGGGACATCCTGGCCACCCTGGCCGTGGAAAAGGCCGGCGAGGGCCCGCGCACCTTCAACGCCACCCTGGTCGCGCTGAACGGCGACCGGATCGCCACCGGCAAGGACTTCGAGCCCACCACGGGTCGGGTCCGGGCCGGCGCCGGCGTGGTGCACCTCGACGAGGGCGGCGCCCGGGGCCTGGCGGCCCGCCTCGACGGGCGGCCGTTCACCGTCACCCGGGTCGAGGAGAAGCCCTACCGCCGCCGCCCGTACGCGCCGTTCATCACCTCCACGCTCCAGCAGGAGGCGGCCCGCAAGCTGCGGTTGTCGTCGCAGCAGACGATGCGCACCGCGCAGCGCCTCTACGAGAACGGCTACATCACTTACATGCGTACCGACTCGGTGAACCTGTCGGAGACCGCCATCTCGGCGGCCCGCCGGCAGATCGTCGAGCTGTACGGCGAGCGCAGCGTGCCGCCGGAGCCGCGCCGCTACACCGGCAAGGTGAAGAACGCGCAGGAGGCGCACGAGGCGATCCGCCCGGCGGGGGACAACTTCCGTACCCCGGGCGAGGTGGCCAAGGAGCTGTCGGCCGAGGAGTTCAAGCTCTACGAGCTGATCTGGCGGCGCACCATCGCCTCGCAGATGACCGACGCGGTCGGCTCCAGCGTCTCGGTGCGCATCCGCGCCGTCTCCTCCGCGCAGGAGGAGGCCGACTTCGGCGCGACCGGCAAGACCATCACCGACCCGGGCTTCCTGCGGGCGTACGTCGAGTCGAGCGACGACGAGAACGCCGAGGCCGAGGACGCCGAGCGCCGGCTGCCCACCCTGGTCAAGGACCAGCCGCTGACCGCCGACGAGCTGGCCGCGCAGGGCCACCACACCCAGCCGCCGTCGCGCTACACCGAGGCGTCGCTGGTCAAGGCGCTGGAAGAGCTGGGCATCGGCCGTCCGTCGACGTACGCGTCGATCATGCAGACCATCCAGGACCGCGGGTACGTCTTCAAGCGCGGCCAGGCGATGATCCCGTCCTTCCTGGCGTTCGCGGTGATCGGGCTGCTGGAGCGGCACTACCCGCGCCTGATCGACTACGACTTCACCGCCAGCATGGAGAACGAGCTGGACGAGATCGCCGGCGGTGACCACGCGGCGGTCGACTTCCTCACCTCCTTCTACTTCGGCAGCGCCAACGGCACCGGCGACCAGGCCATCGCCCACGCGGGCGGGCTGAAGAAGCTGGTCACCGAGAACATCACCGACATCGACGCGCGCAGCGTCAACTCGATCCCGCTCTTCACCGACGACGAGGGCCGCGAGGTCGTCGTCCGGGTCGGCCGGTTCGGGCCGTACCTGCAGCGGGCGGTGCCGGGCGAGCAGCCCGCGCCGAAGGCGGAGGGCGAGGAGGGCGGCGCCCCGGGCGACCGGGCACCGATCCCCGAGGGGCTGGCGCCCGACGAGCTGACCCCGGAGAAGGTGCACGAGCTGTTCCTCGGCGGCGGGGGCGAGCGCAAGCTCGGCGACGACCCGGCCACCGGCGAGCCGATCCTGCTCAAGTCCGGCCGGTTCGGCCCGTACGTGGCCAGCGGCGAGCGGAAGTCCTCGCTGCTGCGCTCGCAGACGCCGGACTCGCTCACCCTCGACGAGGCGTTGAAGCTGCTCAGCCTGCCCCGGCTGCTCGGCGTGGCCCCCGACGGGGTCGAGGTCTTCGCCAACAACGGCCGCTACGGCCCGTACGTCAAGCGCGGTGACGAGTTCCGTTCGCTGGACTCCGAAGACAAGATGTTCACCGTCACGCTGGACGAGGCGCTGGCGCTGCTGGCCGCCCCGAAGGCCCGCCAGCGTCGCGCCGCCGCGCCGCCGCTGCGGGAGATGGGCGTCGACCCGCTGACCGAGAAGCCGATGGTCATCAAGGACGGCCGGTTCGGGCCGTACGTGACCGACGGGGAGTTCAACGCGTCGCTGCGCCGGGGCCAGACCCCGGAGGAGCTGACCATCGAGCAGGCCTCCGAGATGCTGGCCGAGAAGCGGGCGAAGGGTCCGGCGCCGAAGAAGAAGGCGGCCGCCAAGAAGGCCCCGGCCAAGAAGGCGACGGCGGCGAAGAAGACCGCCGCAGCCAAGTCGACCGCGGCCAAGAAGACCACCACCGCCAAGGCGACGGCGGCCAAGAAGGCCCCGGCGAAGAAGGCCGCCCCGAAGAAGGCGGCCAGCACCGCCGAGTGACGGACCCCGGGCGCCTCGGCGCCCGGGGAACACTCAGCCGAGGATCCGGTCCAGGTGCGGGTTGGTGAAGAGCCGGTCCGGGTCCAGCCGGTCGCGGACCGCCAGGAAGTCGGCGAAGCGGGGGTACGCCGTGGCGAGTGACGCCGCGTCCCGGTAGTGCAGCTTGCCCCAGTGCGGCCGGCCGCCGAGGTCGGTCGCCACCTGCTCGAAGGCCCGGAAGTACGGCTCGTACGGCATGCCGACGTACTGGTGGATCGCCACGTACGCGGACTCCCGGCCGTAGCCGTGCGACAGCCAGATGTCGTCGGCGGCGGTGAACCGCACCTCGACCGGGAAGAGCACCTTGAACGGCAGCCCGTCGACGATCCGCCGGAGCGCGTCGAGCGCGGTCGGCAGGGCGGCGCGCGGCAGGGCGTACTCCATCTCCACGAAGCGGACTCGGCGCGGGGTGCAGAAGACCGTGTCGGAGCGGCCGGTGTAGGTGCGTTCGGTGAGCGCCCGGGCGGAGACCGCGCTGATGGTCGGGGCCAGCGCCGGCACGGCGCGGCCCAGCCGGCAGGCCCCGGCGAAGACGGTGTTGGCGAGGAGGTCGTCGTCCAGCCAGCCGCGCCACCGGGGCAGCGGCCGGTCGTCGGCGGGCACCCGGTCGTTGGTCTTGACCTGCACCCGCGCGGTGTACGGGAACCAGTAGAACTCGATGTGGTCGTGCGCGTCGATCAGCGTCGGCAGCTCGGCGAGCACCGAGTCCAGCGGCGCCGGGCGCTCGTGGGCGCGCAGCACGAAGGCGTCGACGCAGCGCAGGGTCACCTCGACCAGCACGCCGAGTGCGCCCAGCCCGACGCGGGCGGCGGCGAAGACGTCCGGCTGCTCGTCGGCGGAGCAGCGCAGCACCTCGCCGGTGCCGGTGACCAGGGTCAGCGCCGTGACGAAGGTGGACAGGCAGCCGTATCCTGCTCCGGTGCCGTGGGTGCCGGTGGAGATCGCGCCGGCGACGGTCTGGGCGTCGATGTCGCCGAGGTTGGGCAGCGCGAGCCCGTGCCGGGCGAGCAGCGCGTTGAGCGTGTGCAGGGTCATTCCGGCGGGCACGGTGACCAGGCGTCGGTCCCGGTCGACCCGGACGTCGGTCGCCAGGCTGGTCAACTCGATCCGCCGGCCGTCGGCCACGGCGATCGGGGTGAACGAGTGGCCGCTGCCGACCACCCGGATGCGTTCACCCGCGGCGGCGGCGTCCCGGACGGCCTCGGTGACGGCGTCCAGCGTGGCGGGGCGCAGGATGGCGGTGGCGGTGCTGTGCTGGTTGCCGGCCCAGTTGGACCATGCGGTGGCGGTACCGGCCATCGGCGCGCTCCTCGACATGAATATGAACTGACTTCATATCAGGAACGTTGTTCCTGGTAAATACCGCAATCGAGGTCCGCTCGTTGTACCGGTAGTCACGGACTCGTGACAACCAGATAGTTTCTTCCGTCGAAGGGGGGTGGCGCCGAGTGTCCACACCAGCCGCCACGACCGGGCCGCTGCGCCGCGTTCCGGTGCAGGGTCGAAGTGTCGCGCGGGTCCAGCGGATGTTGGACGCCTGTGCCGAACTCGTCGACGAAGTGGGGTACGAGGGACTGACCACCACGCTGCTCGCCGAACGTGCCGAGGTGGCGATCGGGTCGGTCTACCAGTTCTTTCCGGACAAGCGGGCGATCGTGCAGGCGCTGACCCTGCGCACGATGGAGTCCTACCTGCAGCGGCTCGACGAGCGGTTCGCCTCGGACGACCTGACCCACTGGTGGGACGGTGTCGACGCGGGGATCGACGAGTACATCACGATGCACCGGACGGTCCCGGGGTTCCGTACCCTGCACTTCGGCGACGTGGTCGACCTGCACCTGCTCGATGAGCAGCGGGACAACAACGGCGTGATCGCCGACCAGTTGGCCCGGGTGCTGACCGAGCGGTTCGGCATGACCGACGAACCGCGGCTGCGGTTCTGCCTGGAGATCGCCGTCGAGGCCGCGGACGCCCTGATCAAGCTGGCGTTCCGCCGCAAGCCCGAGGGCGACGAGCGGGTCCTCGCCGAGGCCAAGGCGCTGATCCGCGAGTACCTGCACCGCCACGTGGACGCCACCGAGGCGGTCCAACCCGGCTGACGGCCCCGGCCGGGCGGGCCCGGTCAGAGGAAGGCGTGTCCCTCGCCGCGGTAGGTGGGCACGGTGGCGACCACCTCGTCACCGCAGACCAGGTGCAACTCGTTGACGTGCTCGCAGAGCTCGCCCGCCTTGGCGTGCCGGAACCACACCCGGTCGCCGACCCGCAGCCCGGCCGCCGCGGCGCCGGCCAGCGGGGTCTGCACCTCACCGGCTCCCTCCGTGCCGACCAGCGCCAGCCCGGCCGGCAGCCAGGGCCGGGGCAGCCGGCTCCGCTCGGCCGGGCCGGAGGCGATCCAGCCGCCGCCGAGCACCGTTGCCAGCTGCGGAGTCGGCCGGCGGACCACGGCGCAGGCGAAGAACGCCGCCGGGGTCGGCTGCCAGGCGCGGTAGGCGTCGAACAGCGTCGGCCCGTACAGGCCCGATCCCGCGGTGACCTCGGTGACCGCGGGATCGGCGCTGGTGGCGGCGACGCTGCCGGTGCCGCCGCCGTTGACGAACTCCAGGTCGGCGTGTTCGCGTACCGCCGCGACCGCCGCGCCCCGGCGGGCCAGCAGTTCCCGGTACGACCCGCGCTGCGCCAGCCGGATCGCGGCGCCCATGACGGCCCGCCCCGGCGGCGCGTCGCCGAGGCCGGCGATCTGCGCCTCGTACGCCATCAGCCCGACCAGCCGGAAGCCCGGCCGGGCGGCGACGGCGGCGGCGAGCGCGCCGGCGGCCCGGGCGCTGTGCACCGGTGAGCGGCGCACGCCGACGTGCACCCGCCCGCCCAGCGGTCGCCAGGAGGCGTCCAGTTCGAGGCAGACCCGCAGCTCCGGCCGCCGGCCGGGGGCGCGGACCGCGTCGACCAGGTCGAGCTGCTCGGTGCCGTCGATCATCAGGGTGACCGCCGCGGCGAGCGCCGGGTCGGCGGCCAGCTCGGCGAGCGCCGCCCGCTCCGCTGTCGGATATGCGACCAGCGCGTCGTCGGTCACCCCGGAGCGGACCAGCCAGATCGCCTCGGACAGGGTGAACGCCATCACGCCGGCCCAGCCCGGCCGGCCCAGCACCCGGCTGGTCAGCTCACGGGAGCGGATCGACTTGCTGGCGGCGCGGACCGGCTTGCCGCCCGCCCGGTCGGCCAGCGCGGCGGCGTTGGCGTCGAAGGCCGTGAGGTCGACCACGGCGTACGGCGGGTCGAGGTGGGCGGTCGCCGAGTCGAGGCGCTCGCGCAGGGTGTCGCTGTCGATGGCCACGGGTGCACGCTAACTGTCCGGGATAGTAATGCGAAATACCCTCATGTACCGCCGGGCTGCGGTCGCTGGTCCTCGCGGCCTAGGCTCGGCGAGCAGGAGAATGTCGCCGGGGGGGAGGCCCCCCACCGGGACTAGAGTGTTGCACCGGGACTGCCCAGCGTTGGGCCGGCACGTGGAGGTACGGCCATCGAAAGCCAGAAGAACGGCGAGTCGCCCGGCGTGTCGACGCCCGGGGCGCAGTCCGGAGCAGCCCAGGCCGACCGGTCCGGCGCCGCCGCGATCCGCTCGGTGCTGCGCATCCGGCCGTTCCGTCGGCTCTGGATCGTGCTCGGCGCGGCCTCCTTCGGCGACTGGCTCGGCCTGCTCGCCACCTCCGTCTTCGCCGCCGCCCAGGTCTCCGGCAGCACCGCCAAGGGTGCCGCCTTCGGCACGCTGATCGCGGTCCGGCTGCTGCCGGCGCTGATCCTCGGGCCGGTGGCCGGCGTGCTCGCCGACCGCTTCGACCGGCGCTGGACGATGGTCATCTGCGACCTGCTGCGCTTCGTGCTCTTCGCCTCGATCCCGCTGCTCGCCCTCACCGGGGCCAGCGGTGCCGTGGTGGTCAGCTGGGCGGCGGTCGCCACCTTCCTGATCGAGACCATCACCCTGCTCTGGATCCCGGCCAAGGAGGCCGCGGTCCCCAACCTGATCCCGCGCGCCCGGCTGGAGAGCGCCAACCAGCTCACGCTGATCACCACGTACGGGCTGACCCCGGTGGCCGCCGCGATCGCCCTGGCGGTGCTCGACCGCAGCGTCCGCGCGGCGACCGGCGGCGAGATGCCGGGCTGGGCCGAGCCCGCCCAGCTCGCCCTCTGGTTCAACTCCTTCTCCCGGCTGGCCACCGCGCTGGTGGTGGCCTTCGGCATCAAGGAGATCAGCCAGGCGCAGGCCGGCGAGCGGGAGCGCACCGAGCAGAGCATGATGCGCCAGTTCACCGAGGGCTGGAAGTTCATCAAGCAGACCCCGCTGGTACGCGGCCTGGTGCTGGGCATCTTCGGCGCGTTCGCCGGCGGCGGCATCGTGATCGGCACGGCAAAGTTCTTCGCCGCCTCGCTCGGCGCCGGCGACGCCGCCTTCTACATGCTCTTCGGGGCGATCTTCATCGGCCTGGCCCTCGGCATCGGGCTCGGCCCGATGATCGTCCGGGACATGTCCCGCCGCCGCTGGTTCGGCATGAGCATCGTGCTGGCCAGCGCGTCCGTGCTGGTGCTCGCCTTCGCCATCCACCTGTCGATGGCCATGCTCGGCGCGATCCTGGTCGGCGCCGGGGCCGGGATGGCCTTCCTCGCCGGCACCACGCTGCTCGGCGGCGAGGTCGCCGACGAGGTACGCGGTCGGGTCTTCGCGGTGGTGCAGATCGGCACCCGGCTGGTGCTGATCCTGGCCATCGCGCTGAGCAGCCTCCTGGTCGGCGTCGGCGGCTCCCGCAAGCTCACCATCGCCGACCTCGGCGTCTCCGTCTCCTCCACCCGGCTGCTGCTGCTCGCGGCCGGTGCCGCCGGCATCTTCGCCGGGATCAGCGCGTTCGGGCAGATGGACGACAAGAAGGGCGTGCCGGTCCTCGCCGACCTCTGGGGCTCGATCCGGGGTCGCCCGCTGATGCCCGCCGAGCCGTTCGTCTCCTCCGGCCTCTTCGTGGTCTTCGAGGGCGGCGAGGGCGCCGGCAAGTCCACCCAGCTCGACACGCTCGCCGAGCGGCTGCGCGGGCAGGGCCGGGACGTGGTGGTCACCCGGGAGCCGGGCGCCACCGGGGTGGGCAAGCGGATCCGGTCGCTGGTGCTCGACAACGCCGGCGCCGAGGCGCCCTCGCCGCGCGCCGAGGCGCTGCTCTACGCCGCCGACCGGGCGCACCACGTCGCCACCGTGGTCCGTCCGGCGCTGGTCCGGGGCGCGGTGGTGATCAGCGACCGGTACGTCGACTCCTCCCTGGCCTACCAGGGCGCCGGCCGTACGCTGCCGGTCGAGGAGGTCTCCTGGCTCTCCTCGTGGGCCACCGGCGGGCTCAAGCCCGACCTGGTGGTGCTGCTCGACGTCGACCCGCGCACCGGCCTGTCCCGGGTGGAGTCCCGCAACCAGGGCACCGACCGGCTGGAGGCCGAGTCGCTCGCCTTCCACGAGCGGGTCCGGTACGCCTTCCTCGACCTCGCCGCCAACGACCCGAAGCGCTACCTGGTGCTGGACGCCGCCCGACCGGCCGAGGAGATCGCCGCCCTGGTCGCCCGCCGGGTCGAGGAGTTCCTGGTGGACCCGGCCGCCATCGTGCACCCGCGCCCCGCCCACGGGCCCGACACCTCGGTGCAGCCCGAGTTATCCGACGCGGAGCTGGTGACGATGGAGCACCGGACCTGATGCCGGACGTCTTCGCCGACCTGGTCGGCCAGGACGAGGCGGTCGCCACCCTGCGCCACGCCGCCGCGGCGGCCGCCGCCGTGCTGCGCGCCGCCCACCCGGCCGCCGTCGGATCGGGACAGGCCGAGGTCGAGGGACAGCCGGGGGTCGACCCGGGTGCGGGGATGACCCACGCCTGGATCTTCACCGGCCCACCCGGCTCCGGCCGGTCGGTGGCCGCGCGCGCCTTCGCCGCCGCGCTGCAGTGCGCGTACGGCACCGGCTGCGGCGAGTGCCCCGGCTGCCACACCACGATGACCGGCACCCACGCCGACGTGCGCCTGGTGGTGCCCGAGGGGCTCTCCATCGGGGTCGGCGAGATGCGCGCGCTGGTGCTCCGGGCGGCCAGCACGCCGTCCGGCGGGCGCTGGCAGATCGTGATCATCGAGGACGCCGACCGGCTCACCGAGGCCGCCGGCAACGCCCTGCTCAAGGCGATCGAGGAGCCACCGCCGCGGACCGTCTTCCTGCTCTGCGCCCCGTCCACCCACCCGGACGACGTGTCGGTGACCATCCGGTCGCGGTGCCGGGTCGTACCGCTGCGGCAGCCGCCGGCCGCCGCGGTGGCCGAGGTGCTGGTGCGCCGGGACGGCATCGCGCCCGACGTGGCGCAGTGGGCGGCGGCGGCCGCGCAGGGGCACGTCGGGCGGGCCCGGCGGCTGGCCCGCGACCCCGAGGCGCGGCAGCGCCGGGACGCGGTGCTGGCGGTGCCCCGCCGGCTGACCGGCGTCGGCGCCGCGCTCGACGCGGCGTCGGCCCTGATCGCCGCGGCCGAGGCGGAGGCCGAGGCGTCCGTGGCCGAGGCCGACGCGGCCGAACGGGCGGCGTTGCAGACCGCGCTCGGCGCGGGCGGCACCGGGCGGGGCGCGGCCGCCGCCATGCGCGGCGCCGCCGGGCAGCTCAAGGACCTGGAGAAGCGGCAGAAGTCCCGGGCCACCCGCGCCCAGCGGGACGCGCTGGACCGGGCCCTGGTCGACCTGGCCGGCTTCTACCGGGACGCGCTCACCATGGCGCTGCGCGCCCCGGTGGCCCCGGTGCACACCGACACCGCCGCGATGGCCGAGGCCGGCGCGCAGAAGTGGGACGCCGAGGGCGCCCTGCGGCGGTTGGAGGCCGTGCTGGAGTGCCGGGCGGCGATCGAGGCGAACGTCAAGCCCCGGATCGCGGTCGAGGCGATGATGCTCACCCTCTGGAAGGGCTAGGCCGCGGCCCGGTTTCCGCTGCCCACAGGCATCGACAGGTGTCGCGGGCGTGCGGTACGGTCCGGTGTGCCGTGGTGACGGTGAGGGCACGCAGGGTGATGGTCGGCCGGGGGGAGAACCGATGCCGCGCGAGATCGACGAGGCGTGGATCGAGGAGGCGGTGCGGCGTTACCGCCGGATCGAGTCCCTCCAGGCCGAGTTCGACCAGGCGGTCAACACCGTCGAGGTCACCGTCCGGTCGCCGGACGGGCTGGTCGAGGTGGTGGTGACCGCCGGCGGCCGGATCACCGACGTCCGCTTTCTCGGGCCGCTGCACTCGCGCCACCCGCGCGACGTCGCCGGCTCGGTGCAGGCCGCCGTCACCGCCGCGGCGGACGCCGCGCAGTGGGCCCGCGAAAAGCTGCACAACGAGACCTTCGCGGCGTACCGGCCGCTGGCGGGGGCCTGAGATGGACGCGCTGCGCGCCCTCGCCGCCCGCCTCGAGGAGGCGAGCGACACGCTGGCCGTGCTCGCCCGCACGGTGACCGCCACCGACCCGGCCCACCCGGCGTTCGGCGCGGACGCCCCGGGCCGCCCCGGCGAGGTCGGCCGGGCGCTGCACCGGCAGTGGACCGCCGCCACCGGCGACCGGGCCCGCGAGGCGGGGGCGGCCGCCGCCCGGCTCGCCGCCGCGGCCGCCGCCGTCCGCAGCGCCGCCGACCGCTACGCCCGCACCGACGACACGGCCGGCCGGCGGCTGTTCGGGGAACGCTGATGGACGCCCTGGACCGGCTCGCCGAGCCCGGCCTGGAGCTGCTGCGCCGGGTCGACCACCTGCTCGCCGCCGGCGCTCCCGAGGGCCACCAGCTCTGGCCGCTGCTGCGCCGGATGCAGGTGCTGCCCGGCGACGCGCTGCGCGCCTTCCTCGACCTGCACCCGGCGCCGCTGGCGACCGCCGGGCACGCCGTGCGCCGGCTGGTCCGGGGGTACGACGACGCGTGCGCCGCCCTCACCGATCCGGGCCTGTGGTCCGGCCCGGCCGCCGCCGCGTACGACGAGGCCCGCTCGGCGCTGCTGCGCCACCTGGACGAGGGGCCGGAGAGCCTGGTCGGGCGGATCGAGTCGACCGCCGGGTACGCCGACGCGCTCGCCCACTGGGTGGAGGGCAGCCGGCTGGCGGTGGCCCGGGTCCTCGCCGAGGTGCTCGGCTCCACCGAGGCGGTACGCGTCCTCGCCGCGACCGCGCCCGGCGGCGACTCCGCCAGCGGCACCGGCGCGGCGGCCGAGATCGCCACCAGGGTGCTCGCGGTGCTCGGGGTGGCGTACGACGGGGCGGAGACGCTGCTGCGCCAGTGGTCGCCGAGCCTGGCCGAGTCGACCTGGCGGGCGTCGACCGGCGGCCCGGTCCGCTACGACAGCACCACCCGGGTGGGTCGCTGACCGGGTGGTCCACGGCGCCGCGCGCGGCGCCCGGCCTGGACCGGGGCCCGGCGGCGGCGCCGTGGCCATTCCCTGCACCCCCCGCAGGTCTGCCTCCACTCAACGCCTCCACCCGGCGTTTGTCCCGCTCCGGGGCCCGATTCAGCCGTCCGGGCGAGGCGCAAGCGAACGAGTCGACGATCGTGGATGACTGCACGGGGTAACCACGTGGCGACGGGTGGCCGGGCCGGCGCCGGTCGTCCGTCGTAGGGTGGACCGCATGGGCATGCTCTGCGCGGTCAGCTTCAACCGGTACGGGCGCCTCTACTACCTCGACCCGGGTGAGCTGCGGCCGCAGGTCGGCGACCGGGTGCTGGTCCCGACCGACGACGGGCCCGAGGTGGCCGAGTGCGTCTGGGCGGCGCAGTGGGTGTCGGAGGAGACCGACGGCTTCCCGAAGCTGGCCGGGTTGGCCCAGGAGGAGGACCTGCGCCGCGACGAGCTGCTGCGCCGGCGCAAGGCCGAGGCGAAGGTGGCCGCCAAGCGGCTGATCCGGGAGCACGGACTGCCGATGAAGGTCGTCGCCGTGGACCACGTCCTCGGCGAGGGCGACGTCGGCGGCGACCGGACCACCGTCTACTTCACCGCCCCGCACCGGGTGGACTTCCGCTCCCTGGTCCGCGACCTGGGCGCGACCCTGCGCTGCCGGGTCGAGCTGCGCCAGCTCTCCGCCCGGGACTCGGCGCGGGTGCAGGGCGGCATCGGCTCCTGCGGTCGCGACCTGTGCTGCGCCACCTTCCTCAACGACTTCGAGCCGGTGACCATCCGGATGGCGAAGGACCAGGACCTGCCGCTCAATCCGCTGCGGATCTCCGGTGCCTGCGGCCGGCTGATGTGCTGCCTGAAGTACGAGCATCCTCTCTACGCCGAAAGCAGCAATTACCCCGTATCTGGCCAGCGGGTCGAGACGCCGGAGGGGACAGCAAAGGTCGTGTCCCGTCATCCCCCGAGCGGGACGGTCACTGTCCGGCAGATCTCCGACGGGTCTATGAAGCGATGCGCCCTGTCCGATGTCTGCGGATCGCGCCGAGCCTACGAGGACCGGCCCTCCATGTAGCGTGCGCTCGCCAAGTGGTACCCGGCAGCCTCATGCGACGAGATCACGCCAACCGGTCCGGCTGCCGTCCAGCGGACGTTGCTCGCCGAGATCGAGGATGCCGAGCGCCGGGCGGAACACGTTGAGGTGCCTCCGCTGGTGCGGAACCTGCTCGGACCCGACGTTGAGGAGAGGTGGGAGCGCCTGGCTATCGGCCAGCAGCGCGAGGTGGTGTCACTCCTGTTGTGGCTGTGGTTCGGACCTGTCCGCTGTCCACTCATCTTGACCGGATGCGGGAAGGTGCGGTGAGTTCGCGCTCTGCGGGCGCGTGGTTCGAAGTGCTCATGCGTCGGCGTAGTTCGTTCTGTACGTGCCGGGCCCCTACGACCACGCGGGCGTGAAGGCAGTCCTGATCAGCTCTGGCTGCCACGCCGGCTCGCCCTGCCGGCGCCGGCCCTTGCCGCGCGGTATCACCTTGATGAACTCGAAGGCGTCCCGCAGGATGGCGCGCTGTTCGCCGAGATCCAGCCGGTCGAACTCGTCGTAGGCTGCTTCCGCGTCGATCTCCTCGGCCCGGCCGTACGTGCCAGCCTTGGCTAGTTCGGCCTGGATCTCGGCCAGCTCTGCGCGGAGCGTCGCGGTACCGGCGACCAGCGAGGCACGGTCGATGAGCCCTGCAGTCCGGTCCTCGACCAGTTCGGCCATGAGCTGTGCGATCTCGCCCTCGCGCTGTACCAGGGGTGCCGGATCGATGGCGGGAGGCTGCGGGCGGAAGGTCACGCGCCCGGTGGCCTGCATCTGCTGGATCAGCCGGCGGACGATCTGCCCATCGGCGAAGTCGACGCCGATTGAGCAGTGCCCTCGCCCGAGGTCGGGCTGGCTGGGCCTGCCCTTGCAGGTGTAGATACTCTCGCCCTCCTTGCCCCGCCGGCTGGCCCCCATGGGGCCGTCGCAGACGGAGCAGGTGGCGATGCCAGAGAGGAGGTTGGCGAGCTTGCCCCAGGACGAGTCCGGCCGCTCCCGGTCGGCGAGCTTGCGTTCTACCGCGCGCCAGGTCGCCTCATCCACGATCGGCGACCACTTCGCGTCGCCCATGATCTCTCCGTACAGCGTCGACTTGGCCATGTTGCGCGGAGAGCGCAGCAGTGCCCGCACGGCTACGTTGGTCCACCGACCGGTCGGGTCGTAGTTCCGCTTGCGGGGTGCCCGCGGCCGGGCCATCTCGGAGCCTGGCGCTGAGGTCGTGAAGCCGGCATCATTCCACTCGCGGGCGATGGTTGTGAGCGCTTTGCCGTCGATCGCGTCGTGGTATGCCTTCCGAACGGCCGCCGCTTCGTCCTCGCGTAGCGTGCCGTCCAGTTCGTATCCGAAGGGTCGCCTGATCCACTGAGGCTTGCCCTCAGCCACCCGCTGATCGTTGGCCAGGATCTGCCGCTCGGCCTTCCGCTCTGTCTCGGCCGTCGCGACGGCCGCCAGGATCCGGGCGACCATCCGGCCGACGTCGGTGGTCAGGTCGATGTCACCGGTGGCGGTGGCCAGGCCGACACCCCGCTCCACCGCCAACTCGATCAGGGACTCCAGATCCTTCATCGAGCGGGTCACCCGCTCCAGATGCCAAGCCGCGATCAGGTCCGCCTCGCCAGCCTCGATCATCCGGACAACGTGCTGCCAGCCGGGGCGGTCGGCAAGGCGGGCAGTCGTGGCTGAGATCGTGTCATCGACTACGGCGACCACTTCCCACCCCCGGGCCAGCGCCAGCGCGCGGCATGCCTGTTCCTGGCGCTCCAAGCCGGCACCCTCGCCGGTCCGGTCCATGCTCATGCGCAGGTACAGCACGGCGCGCAGCGCGGTCGCAGTCGACGATGCGGCCTTCATGGCGCGGCGTCTGGCCGCGCTCTTGATGCGGGGGGCGTTGGGCATGCAGATCAAGGTAGAGAAAAATGCTGCCTCCAGTCAACAAAGGACCATCGCTCTACCAGCGGCTCCAGGAGTACGCCCCACCGGTCGTCAGTCAGGTCTCCACGCAGGAGGGCGACGCCTGACAACCACCTGCCCCGTCCTGCAACGGTGATCAGGAGGTTTGCGTCCGTCGTGGCCCGGATCGGGACGCAAACCTCTTGATCGACACCGTCAGCTGAGGGTGACCGGAGGTTCGGCCAGGCGGGGGGTGAGGGTGGTTTTCGGGGTGAGCCAGGAGGCGGTGGGGGATTGGTCGGGGTTCAACTGCCAGTCCCGGGACACCCGGTCGACCGCGATCGGGTAGATGATCAGCGAGCCGTCGGGGTCGATCCGCATCCGCAGGAACGACTTCGAGTCCTCGATGCCCTGGCCGGCGAAGAGCTCGTTGAGGTTCACCCCGAACGACCCCGCCACCAGCAGATACGCCGCCACCACCTGGCTGGACACCAGGCCGATCACCGGGCCGTAGACGACCGCCGCGGCGGCCGCCGGCAGCGGCCACGGCCAGTCGTAGAAGGGCAGCGCCAGCCAGGCCCAGGTGCCGGCGGCGGCGAGCCCCACCTGGGCCAGCCCGTGGCTCACCCCGAGGATCCAGTGCCGGACGTGCCGTTTCCCGCCGGCGCTCGGTGGCTTGGCGAAGAGGGCCGCCCCGAGCAGCGTCACCCCCAACATGATCACCAGCGGGACGCTGAACAGCCGCTGCTCGGTGCTGCCCGTCCGGTTCGCTGTCACCCCGGCCATGGCGAGCATGAGCAGCGTGTGCAGGGCCCCGAGCAGGGTGGTGAAACCCGGGTTGCGGAACGGCAGCCGGGGGAAGATCCCCCAGCCGTACCGCCGGGACCGGGCCGCGTCCGGGTAGCGGGCGGCCAGGTCGTACGGGCGGGTGGCGCTGGCCCGGCGGGACAGGGTGTCCTTCGGCGGCACCTCGATCCGCTCCGGGAGCTTGTGCGTCGGGTACAGGTACGCCCCGCCCCCGCCGCAGGTGATGAGTTGCCGCTCCGGGCCGGCGTACCGGGCGTAGTGGTGCAGGTCGCCGGAGATGAGCAGCCGCACGTGCGCGCCGGTGGGGGCGAGGATCGTCCGGATGAAGTAGTCGATCGAGTCGTACGCGGTGGGGTGGTCGACGGACTTGACCCACGTCGGCGCCGGCACCGCCAGGATGACCATGCTCTGCGGGCCCAGCCGCCGGGCCACCTCGTCGAAGTAGGCCAGCTGCGGGTCGTCCAGGTACGACCCGGACTGGTCGTCGAGGCCGAGCAGCCACCAGTCGGCCGGCAGCTCCACGGCGAAGTACGAGCGGGACTGCCCGGTGCCCCAGCCGCCGAAGTGCCGGTCCCGGGAGCGGACGAACAGGCGCAGGAAGGCGGTCAGGCCGTCGTACCAGTCGTGGTTGCCGGGCACGGCGAAGAGCGTCGGCCGCTCGGGCGGCGCCACCGGCAGCGCGGCCTGGTACGGCCCCTTGCACCGGTCCTCGTACGCCTCGTACGCGGCCGACGGGTAGACCTGGTCGCCCCCCATCACCAGGGTCTGGGCGCGGGGCAGCCGGTGCCCGTCCACCTCCAGCTCCCGCTGCGCGAGCAGGTACGCCACCGAGTAGGTGGCGTTGAAGCCGTCGCCCAGGTCGGCCACGTAGTCCAGCCAGAGCCCGCCGTCCGGCCCGACCTGCCGCGCGATCTTCGAATCCAGCGCGTTCTGCAGCTCCCGCTTGTCCAGGTACGCCCCGAAGAGCATCGCCAGCAGTGTCCGGATGCCGGTGCTGATCAGCAGGAACGGCGCCAGCCAGGGCACCGGCTTACGCGGGGTGAAGCCCAGCTCCACCGGGTCGAGACTGAGCGGCCGGCGGGCCGCCCGCTCGCCGGGGGCGTGCTCGGCGGGAACGTCGGACCCGGACGTGGGGTGATCGTCGGTCACCCGCCGGAGCGTAGCGCCGACGTGCCGGTACCGCTGTCCGGCGAACGACTGATCGCGTCCGATGTCCGGGTTCCCGGGTGGGGGAACCCCCTCGGCCGGTGGGCGGGCCGTGCCGTACACTTGACGATCGTTGCCGCCTTAGCTCAGTCGGCTAGAGCGACGCACTCGTAATGCGTAGGTCGACGGTTCGATTCCGTCAGGCGGCTCGGTACAGAAGCCCAGGTCAACGGCCTGGGCTTCGCCGTTTCCCGAGGTCGATCACACTGCCGCCAGCCGGGCCAGTCCTCAGATAGTCCTTGTCCCGTGCTGTGGCTGCGTCGTCCAGGCGGTTGGCGACCGCGTCCAGGTCGTCACCGAACAGCCCGGCGTACACGTCCAGGGTCATCGACGCCGAAGCGTGCCCGAGCATCCGCTGCACCGCCTTGACGGTGGAAAGACGCAGGCACATGGACGACCAGCGGATCAGCGCGGTTGTTTGACTCGACGCTGGCCGGCGGCGAGCTGGAGCACGAACACCATCTCAAGGTCGACGTAGCTCCGGGCACCTACCTGATCCGCACTGCCTACGTTGAGCCGAGGAGGGAACAGCACTGGTGCTGGTTCAACTGGCCGAGCATCCGCTGACAGCTTGAGCGCCACGTGGCCTAGCTAACCGTCACTGTCCGAGCTACACGTGGTTGCTTGCGGTCTTGACCAGCCGCGCGATCTTGAGCAGGTTCCAGGCCCGGTAGTAGGCGCCCTGGTCGTGGTGCCAGAGATCGGATCTGACGCGTCGTTGGAGCTCGGTCACGGTGGCGTCTACGAGTTGTCGCTGCTGTGGTGCCAAGTCACCGTCCGCCGACAGGACAGCGGTTACGAGGGTGCCGAGCGTGGCGGCGATCTCGTCAGATGTCGCCGTCAACGCGGGAAGGCCGTTACGGCTCCAATACCTCAGGGCGTATAGGGCTGCGGGCCTGGCTGCGCCGTACCAGATCCGCGGAAAACCGGTCGGGTTGACCTCGTTGATGGGAGGGATCCGTTGGCCGCGCTGCTTGGCCTGACGGCGCTCCCGGGCGTAGTCACGCATGTCGGCATGCCACCCGGAACGGCTTGCGATCAGGACGTCGAGCGCCCTCAGGAGGGCGGCCTCATCGCGCTGGTAGGGGCCGGCGATCTCTTCAAGGAAACCCAACGTCGCGTAAAAACCGATCGGACGGTAGAGCTGAACGCAGGACCGCAGCGCCGACACTCGCCGGCCATAGGGGAGTGACCTGTCGCGAACCTTCCGGGCGTAGTTGCCGAAACTCACCGACCGAGACTAGCCGCAGGCGTGAAGCATGTAGTGGTCGCGAGTGCCATGCATGCCCCGTGACGGGACAGGCGGCGGCGCGTGTGGCGGTGTGCCTAGGGCGTGTCCTGCCGATCATGAGCTCCGTGGATCGTCCGGGGCAGCGCCGACACCCAACCGGATGCCATAGTGCCGCGATGAAGGCAGACCT
>NZ_JARXXY010000052.1:0-34095 GCF_029893845.1 Micromonospora sp. A200
AGACCGCCACCCGCTACGACCAGACAACCGCCTGGTCACACCGAACCCAACCCGCCGCTGCTTGACATCCAAGCTCCTGGGATGTCTGACCCCACCCGGCCGCCCCGCCACCGGCCCGATCATGGTTGGCCGATCGCCGGCTCTCGGCCAGCGGGCGGCTGGCTCGACCGGCGGCAGCTCGGCCGGCCCACGGGCTCGACCAGACCGCCGGTGATCAAGAAGTTTGCGTCTCGGGAAAGGGCTCTCCCTGACGCAAACCTCTTGATCACCGAGTGGGTTGGCAGGCCGGCGGGCCGGGGGTGGGTGGGTCAGGTGGGGAGAAGGAGGGCGGTGCAGGTGCCGAGGATCAGGAAGGGGCCGAAGGGGAGGTGGCTCGACCAGCTGACCCGGCGGGCCAGCAGCAGCGCGAGGCTGACCACCGCCGAGAGGGCGAAGGTGAGCAGCAGCCCGGCGACCAGCACCGGCCAGCCGTACCAGCCGAGCAGCATGCCCACGCTCAGCGCCAGCTTCGCGTCGCCGAGGCCGAAGCCGCGCCGGCCGAGCAGCAGCGTGCTGGCGGCGAAGGCCAGCCCCAGCGCGGCCCCGGCGGTCAGGGCGCGCAGCCACGGGCCGGGTCCGGGGCCGGTCAGCGCGGCCACCGCGAGCAGCGTGGCCGTGCCCGCCGCAGCCGGCCAGGTGAGCCGGTCGGGCAGCCGGTGCACGGCCAGGTCCACCAGCGCCAGCGGCACCGCCCAGCCGAGCCACCAGGCGAGCGCGGCCCGCTCGGCGAGGGTCGCCTCGGTGAGGACCAGCACCGCCAGGGCCGCGACGGCGGCCAGTTCGACACTGCCCGGCGGCGCGCCGATCCGGGCCGCGCAGGCCGGACACCGGGCCGCCGGGCCGAGCCCCGGGCCCCCGAGCCCGATCGGCGCGCCGCAGCCGTCGCAGCCGGCCCGCGCCGGCGAGCCCACCGGTACGGCGTACCGGGCGACGGCGAGCCGGAGCACCGGGGTCACGGCCAGGGCGGCGAGGACGCGTACGGAGAGTGATTTCCCGCCCCGGCCCGGGTGATGATCCACCGCTGGCGGTGGTGGTGGACAGCTTGCGTCGGCCGGGCCGTCGAATTCGCGGGAATCCCCTCTCGTGGTTATTTCGACGAGGGGACGGATCGGGCGAGACGCATCGACAGGTGCCATATCTTCCGGCCCGACTGCCGGATCGGCGGGTGGGCCCGGCCGACCGTCGGCACCCACGGCCCGACCGGGTGCGGCAACCCGTCCCGGCGTTCCGGACTCGCCCTCGGCCACCCCTGACCACCTCCACTCATCACCCAACGTGTTCGGATGAATTGCCTCTGTTGCATCGGCGGACGTGAGCCTATGCTCGCCCCTTGGGTACGGCGCAACCCCCGTCAACAGCGTCGGAGGCCACCCGAGACATCAGGTTCCACCATTTCGTAGAAGATCCGCACAGGTAAATGCGACAGCGGTAAATCGAGGTCCGGACGGCATCATCCGGGCGCGCTGGCGCATGCCCGGAGGCCACCGGAGACGGGCCGCCGGGTGGCACCGAGGAGGGCACGGCGTTGCGTACACGGCATCCCCGCCGATGGACAACCTGCCTGGTCATCGCCACGGTGGTCGGGTCGACCGCCGGCTGCGGCGGCGGGTCGGAGACGGCCGCCGGGCCCGCCGCCCGCAAGGCCGCCGCCGAGCCCCGGCATTCGGCCGAGGACGAACGGGCCGCCGAGCAGGCCGCGCTCGCCGCCTATTCCGGGTACCTCACCGCGTCCCGGGAGGCGAGCCGCGACAGCGACCCCCGCCACCCCGCGCTCACCCGTTTCCTGGCCGATCCGCTGCTCACCCGGGTCCGGGTGGCGATCGGCCAGGCCCGGACGCACGGCGCGATCCGCACCGGCACGTTGCGCTCCGACCCCACGGTCACCTCGGTCAGCCTGGACGCCGTCCCGCCGACCGTGGAGATCCAGGACTGCCTGGACGCCACCGGTTACCGACTGGTGTACGCCAAGGACCGGCGGGTGGTGCCCGGCTCGGGCGGTGGCCGCCACCTCGCCACCGCGACCGCCACCCGGTACCCGGACGGCCGCTGGCTGATCAGCTCCGGTGCCGCCCACGAGGACCAGCCGTGCTGACCTGGGGAGGAGGGTGCGTCCCGGCCCGCGGACCCCGGGCCGGGACGCCCCGACGGCTGCTCGCCGCGACGCTGCTCGCCCTGCTGGTCGCGCTGGCCGCGCCGGTGCCGGCGGCCGCCGAGGGGCCGGGGCCGCAGTGCCCGCCCGGGCAGAACGACTGCAGCATCTGGGACGACGACCCGGGCACCCCCGGCGATCCGGGCGGCGGCGGGGACACCGGCGGCGATCCGGGCGGCGGCACCACCCCGAAGTGCCAGTGGAACGGCAAGCCGCTGCCCTGCTACAACGAGTTCCTCGGCTGGTTCAACAACGCCGACGGCTGCTACTACAAGCTGGCCGAGCCGCAGCCCGAGGCCCCCGAGGGCACCAGGTGGTACGTCCGCACCTGCAACGGCGGTGACCTCGGCAGCCAGACCGTGGTGCTGCGCGACGCGCCGCCGCCCGGGTACGGCACCCCACCCGACCCGGAGGAGCTGGCCCGCCGCGCTTTGGCGTCGATCTCGCTGCTGCCGCCCCGGATCGCGGTGGCACCCCGCCGTAACACCGGCCCCGGCCTGGTCGGCCTGCCGGTCTGGATGTGGGCCAGCCCCGGCGCGAACTACTTCGGGCCGATCAGTGCCGCAGCGGAGGACCGCGGCCTGCGGGTCGACATCACCGCCAAGGTCGACCGGATCGTCTGGACCATGGGCAACGGCGTCAAGGTCACCTGCGCCGACGAGGGCACCCCGTACGAGCCGAAGGGGCCCCGCGCGGGGAAGACCTCGCCGGACTGCGGCTACGACTCCGGCTACCCGAAGGCCGGCACCTACCGGGTCAGCGCCACCACGTACTGGTCGGTGACCTGGCGTGGCGGCGGCGAGAGCGGCGTGATCGCCCAGACCCGGACCAGCGGGACGACCCCGATCGAGATCGACGAGCTTCAGGTGGTTACCCAATGAGCCTGGTCACCCGCAACGGCGCCCCGGTCGACGCGCCCGTCGCCCCGCCGAAGGTGCTCCGCCAGCGCCGGACCCGCCCCGGCCTGCTGGGGCTGGCGGTACTGCTGATCGCGTTGGGCGGCCTCGGCGCGGCCTTCGCGGTCACCTCGGTCCGGGCCACCGGCAGCTACCTGGCAATCGCCCGCCCGGTCGAGGTCGGCCGGCAGCTCAGCGCCGACGACCTGGTCAGCGTGCAGGTCTCCGGCGGGGCCGGGCTCTCTCCGGTGCCGGCCGGCAAGCTCGACGAGGTGGTCGGGAAGCGGGCGGCGGTGTCGCTCACCCCCGGCACGCTGCTGACCATGGGGCAGCTCACCGACGCCCCGCTGCTCGGCGAGGGTCAGCAGCAGATCGCGCTCGGGTTGAAGCAGAGCCAGGTGCCCGCCCGCAAGCTCCATCCCGGCGACAAGGTGCTGCTGGTCAGCACCCCCGCCGACAACGACGACAGCCAGGCGCCGGGCACCCGGTTCACCGGCACGGTGATCGACACGGCCACCCCGGAGAACGACGACGTGGTGGTCTACGTGGCGCTGCCCGTCCGGGACGTGCCGGCCGTGGTGGTGCTGGCCGCCCAGGAGCGGATCGCCCTGGTGCTGGTCAAGGCGGCCTGACCATGGCGATCATCGCGCTGGTCTCGGCGAAGGGCTCGCCCGGGGTCACCACCACCGCGCTGGCCTGCGCGCTGAGCTGGCACCGGCGGCTGGTGCTGGCCGAGTGCGACCCGGCCGGGGGCACCATCCTCGCCGGCTACCTCGGCGGCGCGCTGGACGGTCCCCGGGGCATCGGCGAACTGGCCGTCGGCGAGCTGCGCGACGGCAACCTGGAGACCGCCTTCTGGTCGCAGCTGGTCGACCTGGACGCGCCGCGCCGGGAACGGTTGCTGCTGCCGGGCGTGGTCGACCCGGCCCAGGCGGGCAGCGTCAGCCCGCTCTGGCAGCGTTTCGCCGACTTCTTCGGCAGCCTGGAGAAGGGCCAGCCGCCGTACGACGTGATAGTCGACTGTGGGCGGCTCCAGGTGGCCGGTCCACCGTGGCCGGTGCTGCGGGCCGCGGGGGTGGTGCTGCTGGTCACCCGGGCGCAGCTGCCCGATCTCTCCGCCACCCGGTCGATGATCCGGGCGATCGAACGGGACTTCACCGAGCACCGGGTGCCCCCGGGCACGCTGCGGCTGCTGGTGGTCGGCGACGGGCACGGCAAGGGCGAGATCAGCAAGGCGCTACGGGTGCCGGTG
This sequence comes from Micromonospora sp. A200, assembly GCF_029893845.1. Lineage (NCBI taxonomy): Bacteria > Bacillati > Actinomycetota > Actinomycetes > Micromonosporales > Micromonosporaceae > Micromonospora > Micromonospora sp. A200. The sequence continues at coordinate 4,337 of NZ_JARXXY010000052.1, forward strand.
ATCGCCACCCTGCCGGCGGACCCGCGTGCCGCCGAGGTGCTCAGCCTCGGCGGCACCGTACGCGCCGGGCGGCCGTTGATGCGCGCGGCCGGCGCGCTCGAGGTGCCGGTCCGGGCGCTGCTGGACCGCCGCCGGGCCCGGCTGGCCTGGCCCGCCGCCCAGGAGGTGCCGGATGTGGTGTGAGCGGCCCGGGGAGGCGCGTCATGCGGTTTGAGCCGGTCTCCCACGACCCGCGTCAGCAGCCGGCGGCGACCTCGACGATGCCGCCGCTGCCCCCGGTGAACGGCCGGCACCACCAGCCGGCGCCGCCCGTCGCGCCGCCCACGCCCACCCCGCCGCCGCGACCGCGGGTGGACTTCGCGGTGGTCCGCGAGCTGCGCCGGGAGTTGAGCGAACGGCTCACGCAGTGGCAGCGCGGCCGGGAGTTCGACGCGAACGCCGAGGAGGTCGAGCGCGCCCGGCTCGCGGTCGCCGTGGTCTCCGGGTACGCCGACTCGGTGCGCCGGGCCGGCACCCCGATGGCCGCCGACGAGGAGCGGATTCTGCTCGACCAGGTCACCGCAGAGCTGGTCGGGCTGGGCCGGCTCCAGACGCTGCTGGTCGACGACACCATCGAGGAGGTGCACATCCTCGGCTGCGACCAGGTGCGCATCACCCGGCACGGTGGGGGTGTCGACTGGGTCGAGCCGATCGCCGACAGCGACGACGAGCTGGTGGAGATCCTCCAGGCGGCGGCCCGCCGGGCCGGCGCGACCGAGCGGTCCCTGTCGACGTCCAAGCCGACGCTCGACCTGCAACTGCCCGACGGCAGCCGCCTCGCGGCGGTGTTCCTGGTCAGCCACCGCCCGTACGCGGTGATCCGCAAGCACAACACGCTGGACGTCAGCCTGGAGGAGATCGCCGGCTCCCGCCCCGACCTGGACGAGATGATCGACCCGCTGCTGCGCGACTTCCTGCGGGCGTCCATGCGGGCCGGGCTCAACATCATGGTCGCCGGGCTGGCCGGAGCGGGAAAGACCACGGTCATCCGGGCGCTGATGGACGAGATCCCGCCCGACGAGCCGTACGTGCTGCTGGAGGAGAGCCGGGAGCTGCTGCCGGCCCGCCGGGGTCGCAAGCACCGGGCGGTGATGAGCTTCGAGTCGCGCGAGGGGCACGGCGAGCGCGGGATGGACGGGCGACCGGCGGGCGAGGTGAGCATCGCCGACCTGATCCCGGTGTCGCTGCGGATGGGCGTGCTGCGGATCATCGTCGGCGAGGTCCGGTCCCGGGAGATCGTGCCGATGCTCCAGGCGATGACCACCAGCCGCGGCTCGATGTGCACCATCCACGCCCGTACCCCGGCCGGGGTGAGCGAGCGGATCATCGAGCTGGCGCTGGCCCACGGCCGGGAGATGACGGTCGACCAGGCCCGCCGGATGGCCGGCAACGCCCTCGACCTGATCGTCTACGTGACCGTCGAGGACGAGACCGCGATCGGCGGGCGCAAGCACCGGTTCGTCTCCCACGTGGAGGAGGTGATCGGGGTCGGCGAGGGCAACCGGATCGTCACCACCAGCGTCTTCGGCCCCGGCCCGGACGGCCGAGCCGTCCCCCGCCACCTGCCGGAACGCATCCGCGACCAGTTGCTGCGGGTCGGCTACGACGCCCGGCTGCTGACCCGCTTCATCGATGCCGGCACCGGCGCCTGGCGCCGCCCCCGGCACAGCCGACTGGGCCCGGCGGTGCGCCGGTGAGCGCGCGCATCGGCTCGGGGATGGACGGGAGCGCTCCGGTGAGCGCGCGGAGTGCGCCGGGGTTGCGAGCCCCGCAGCCGCGAACGGAGCCGGTCCGGTGACCAACATCGAGCTGATCGCCGTCGTCTCCGGGGCGGCCTGCGTCGCCGGCCTGGTGCTGGCCGTGGTCGCGCTGGTCGGCACCCGGGCACCCGCCCGTTCTGCGCCGGGGGCCGGGCGCGGGCTGCGCCGGCTCTGGCTGGGCTCCGGCGCGGGCCGCCGCGCGCAGCGAACGCACCAGGTCCGGCTGGCGGTGGCGGGGGCGGCGGGCGCGCTGGCCTTCCTGCTCACCGGGCTGCCGGTGGTGGGGCTGATCGTGGCGGTGGCCGTACCGGGGGTGCCCTGGCTGTTCTCGGTGGGCCGGGCCGAGGAACGGGCGATCGCCCGGATCGAGGCGGTCGGCGAGTGGACCCGCCGACTGAAGGACGTCTCCGCCACCGGCCAGGGCCTCCAGCAGGCGATCATCGGCACCATCGCCACCGTCCCGGAGGAGATCCAGGAGGAGGTACGGCTGCTCGCCGCCCGCCTCCAGGCCGGCTGGACGGCCCGTACCGCGCTGCTCGCCTTCGCCGACGAGATCGGCGATCCGGTCTGCGACCAGGTGGTGGCCGCGCTGATCCTGCACCTGACCGACCGGGGCGAACGCCTCGGCGACGTGCTCGGGTCGATCGCCTCGGCCGCCGCCGCCGAGGTGGGCACCCGGCGCGAGGTGGAGGCCAAGCGCACCCAGCCCCGGTTCGCGGTCCGCTTCCTCACCGGGATGACCCTGGCCGTGCTGGCGTACGGGCTGCTGAACACCGAGTACGTCCGCCCGTACGGCACGGTCTTCGGGCAGCTGGTGATGGCGGTGCTCAGCGCGGCCTTCGTCGGGCTGCTGATCTGGGTGCGGTCGATGAGCCAGCCCCCGCCGCCGGCTCGCTTCCTCCCCGCCCCCGACCCAAAGGAGGCGGTAGCGTGATCGTCAACTGGCAGCTCGCGATCGCCGTGCTCGGCGGGGCGACAGTGGGGCTGGGACTGTTCCTGGCGGTCCGGGAGGCGTTGCCGGCCGCCCCGGCGCTCGGCCCCGCGCTGCGCCGGCTGCACCAGCCCCCGGGCACCGTCGCCCCGAGCCGGGGCCCGGACTGGTTGGGCGGCTTCTCCCGCTGGCTCAGCCCGCCGCACCGGCAGCTCGCGCTGATCGACAAGACCCCCGAGCAGTACGCCCTGTCGGTGCTGGTCTCCGCCCTGATCGGGTTGGCCACTCCGACCGTGCTGGGGGCGGTGCTCTTCCTCGGCGGGGTACGCCTGCCGGTGGTCGTACCGGTGCTGGGCAGCATCGGGATGGCGCTGGTCTGCGGGCTGTTGGCGCACCGCGCGGTGCTGGCGCGGGCGGACGCCGCGCGCGACGAGTTCCGCGCGGCCGTCTGCACCTACCTGGACCTGGTGGCGCTGCAACTGTCGGCGGCGCACGGCCCGGTGCAGTCGCTGGAACGGGCGGCGGCGGTCTGCGACGGCTGGGTCTTCGACCGGATCCGCGAGTCGCTGCGGATCGCGCAGATGCAGATGCACTCGCCCTGGGACGAGCTCCAGGAGCTGGCCGAGCAGATCGGCATCCCGGAGCTGGGCGACGTCGGGGCGATCATGCGCTCCTCCGGCAGCGAGGGCGCGCAGGTCCACGAGACCCTGCGCAGTCGTGCCGACTCGCTGCGGGACCAGATCCGTACCGACAACCTGGCCCGCGCCGAGGGGGTGACCAGCCGGCTGGACATCCCCGGTTCGCTGCTGGTCTTCGTCCTGCTCGGTTTCATGCTCTACCCGTTCGTGGCCCGCCTGTAGGTCCCCACCCCGACAAGGAGCACGCCATGCAACTGATCGCCTACCTGCACGCCACGCTGGCCGCACGGTTGGCGGAGCTGCGCCGCGAGGGGGACCGGGGCGACAGCCCGGTGCCGACCGCGGTGATCATCTTCGGTCTGGTCGCGGCGGCACTCGTGGTCACCGGTCTGGTGATGGCGCGGGCTCGGAACTGGATGGAAAGCGTCCCGACCGCGCCGTGACCCCTCCGATGAGCTGGCCGGACGCACCGCGGACCGGCCGGGCGGCCCCGACCGCCCGGCCCCGGGGCGCCTCCGGCCGTCCGCACCCCGGACCGGCGACCCGGACCGCGCGCGCCGTCCCGGCCCCGGACACCGCCGGGCCGGGCTACACGATTCGGTCCGGCCACGCCGCAGAGCCTGACCAGGCCACCCGGCCCGGCCGGGCCGACCAGAACGGCGTGGCCGGTCGGGCCGTGCCGCTCGCCGTGCGGGCCGTGCTGCGACGGCTCGCCGCCGGGGGTACGGAACGGGGCGCGAACCCGGTCGAGCTGGCTGTCGTCATGCCGGCGGTGCTGGTGCTGCTCTTCGCCTCGGTCCAGGTGGCCGCCTGGTTCGTCGCCCGGTCCACCGCGCTGAACGCCGCGCAGAGCGGGGTGAACGCGCAGCGGGTGCTCCAGGCGCCGGACGGGGCGGGCGAGGCCCGGGCCACCCGGTTCCTCGGCGCGGCCGGTGACTGGCTCGTCGGCTGGGACAGCCCGGGGCCGACCTGCGTCACCGGGGCCACCGAGGTCACCTGCACGGTCACCGGCCGGTCCCTGTCGGTCATCCCGGGCGTCAGCTTCCGGGTCCGGCAGACCGCGCACGGCACCGTCGAACGCTGGACGAACCCGTGAGCGCCGCCGCGGACGACCGCGCCCGGGGCTCGGTCTCCATCGAGGTGGCCGTGCTCGCCCCGGCGTTCATCGCGCTGATCGTGCTGGCCGGGGTGACCGGGCGCACCGCGATCGCCGACGAGACGGTGGAGGCGGCCGCGCACGATGCCGCCCGGGCCGCCTCGATCTCCCGGGACGCCGGCACCGCCCGCGACGCGGCCCGCGACGCCGTCCGCCGCCAGCTCGACTGGCGGCGCCTGAACTGCGCCGGCGCCCCCCGGATGACCTTCAGCGGCTCGGTGCGCGGCCGGTCGACCAGCTTCGACGCGGCGTACCGCAGCCCCGCCGGGCAACCGGCGAGCGTGACCGTCTCGGTGACCTGCGTGGTGTCCCACCGCGACCTGCGGCTGCCGGCGCTGCCCGGGATGCCGCTGCGCACCACCGCCTCGGCGACCTTCACCTCCCCGCTGGACCGCTACCGGAGCCGGGGATGACGGGCCGCGACGAGGGGCGGGTCAGCCTGTTCCTGGCCGTCGCGATGACCGGCGTGCTCGCGGTCATCGGCCTCGCGTACGACGGCGCCGGCCAGCTCCGGTCGTTGCAACGCGCCGACAACCTCGCCGCCGAGGCGGCCCGCAGCGGCGGCCAGGCCGTCGACCGGGCTCGCGCGATCGAGGGCGGCCCGAAGGAGATCGACGAGGGCGACGCGCGGGCGGCCGTCCGCGACTACCTCTCGGCGGCGGGCGCCACCGGGCACTCGGTGAGCTTCCCCGTGGTCGGCGGCGAGAAGCAGATCCGGGTACGCGTCACCGTCACCTACCGCCGGCACATGCTCGGCCTCTTCGGCATGGACGACACCGTCACCGTCTCGGGTGAGGCCACCGCGCGGGCTATCACCGAGGCACCGTAGGAAGGGAAGGCCGCCATGACCGCATCGCGTGGCTCCGCCGTTCGGCGGACCGGCCAGTTGCTCACCGGGTTCGGGTCGCTGGTTGTCCTGGTCGCGCTGCTGGTGGGCGCACCGGTGGCGCTGCTCGCCTTCGCCGGCAATCCGCTGCCCGACCACCTGCCCACCCTGGCGGAAGTCGGCACGGCGCTGACCAGCCGCGACGACGGTCGGTTGTTCCTGCGGGCGCTGGCCGTGGTCGGCTGGTTCGGCTGGGCGACGTTCGCCTTCTCCGTACTGGTGGAGCTGGCGGCGCAGGCGACGCGGCGACCCGCGCCCCGGCTGCCCGGGATGAGCCGGCAGCAGCGGGCCGCGGCGGCCCTGGTCGGATCGGTCGCGCTGATCATCGCGGCGAGCCCGGCGGCCAGCGCGGCGGCGGCCATGACGTACCCGCCGACGGCCGGCACCGGGCACGTGGCGATGGGCGCGGCAATGCCGGCGACCGGCGCGACCGTGGTCCTCGCGGCACCGCCGGTCGGGTCGACGGGGGCGGTCCCGGAGGGCGCCGGCGCGGAGGCTGACCGGCCGCAGCCGGCCCCGCCGGTCTACCGGGTCGCCAGGGGCGACTATCTGGGCGAGGTGGCGGAGCGCTACCTGGAGGACTTCGACCGCTACCGGGAGGTGGCCCGGCTCAACCGGCTGCAGGACGCCGACCGGATCCGGCCGGGACAGCTGATCAAGCTGCCGGCGCGGGCCGAGGACGACGGCGTGCGCAACCACGCGACCGGCCGGCTGGTGGCGGGCCCGTCGACGCCGCGCAAGCCGTCGCCGCATCCGCCGGCCGCGTCTCCGAAGCAGCCACCGCGCAGCACGCCAGTCCCCGACGAGCAGGCCGGGCCGGGCACCCCGGGCGGCCAGGTCGGACCGGGCGGAATTGACGTGACGCCGGGTCAGCCGGCGCCGCAGACCATGCCGCCGCAGGTGGAACGGCCGGCGGGGGCGCCGCCGGCGATGGCGGCCGGGGCGTCCCGGGCCACCGACGACGAGGGGATGAACCGGCCGCTGGCGGTCTCTGCGGTGCTCGCCGTGGCCAGCATCGTCGGCGCGCAGATCGGCGCGGTGCTGGGGCTGCGCCGCCGCCCGGTCCGGGCAGCCGTCGCGGCCGCCCGCGCTCGCCACCGCCGTGACTGATCCGCTGCCGTTGTCACCGCCAGCCCGCACGTGCGTAAAGGCTGGCCGGACGTCAGGGGCAGAGCGGCCGCGACAACGACCAAACTATCGACGTATGTCCATATCGAAGGGAGGGGGGCGAATGACACCGAGGTGGTTGCCACGGCTGTGCGGCGTCCTGACGATGGTGCTGGCGATCACCGGTCTGATGGCGCCGATGGCGGCAGCGGCCCGAGATGCGGCAGATGGCCCATTCCTGGCGTACGTGCTCAGGGTCGACGACGTCAACCCAAAGGCGATCAGGCTGGGCAGCGAGGTCGAGCTGGAAGCCGAGTTGCAGGCTGTCATAGACGCGCCGCTGCCCGTGCACTACCGCGGCGGCGTCTACTGCGAGGGCGACCGCGGACTCGACGCGCCGGGACCGGACCACGTGACGCTGATTCCACCCGCACCCGAGCCAGACGTGTACGCCCGGGTGCCGGTGGAGGTGACGGTGAACGTGCCGTGGGATTGCATGCGGACCCCCAATCCGCTCTTCGGATACCACGGTCGGTTCTACCTGGAGACCGGCGGCACCGCCGGCGACTACAACCAGATGAGTGTGGTCTTCTTCACGATCTCGCCGCCGGACCTGGTCACCACCCGGGCGCAGATGCAGAAGAAGTACAAGCACGCGCCGGACTTCGGAGTGACCCTGCCGCAGGGGGTGGCCGGCTTCGACGCGTTCGAGGCGGCGTTGCATACCTTCGTCGCGGCACCGGATACGCTGCACATCAGTGGCATCTACACCAGGATGCCGGACGTGCCGGCCATCCTCCACTACAACCCAACGACCAGGCAGGTGGTCATCCAGGTGGCCGCGACTGGGGATTTCGTCTCGGGCTGGAAGATGAGTCCGGAGCAACTGCAGTACGTCGAGCGCGATCGGAGACTGGGTGGCGGCGGCTGACGCATGGTGGGAGGCCACCGCGCTCTCCCCCACGGTGTATCCGCACCTGGCGGTGATCCGGGCATTCGTCGACGGTCGGCTGACCGCCGCAGAGTTCGAGGTCGCCTACCTGAACCTGTTCAAGTACGACCCGCACCTGCACGGCGAGGCGGTGGCGCGATCGCTGGAGCGGTTGTTCACCGAGGTGGACGAGTTCGTTGCCGACCCGGACCTGCGGGCCCGGGTCGGCGGCTCGGACGAGGTGACCCTGCGCCGTGTGGCAAAAGAGACGCTGGCCCGGTTGACCGGGGCGTGACCGTCCTGCCGGGACGTGATCTGCCCTGCTCGGGTCGCGTGCCGCTGCCAGCTGCAACAGCTTCGCGCGGTCCGACGTGCTGGCTTGGGCGCGTGACCGGTTGAAGCGCTCCGGATGGCCGGGCGGCGCGAGCGGCTTAGTACGACGTCAGATTTTCCTCAGGGCAGCTTGGTCTGGAGGATTCCGTCGACCACCCGGGTCGGCAGGAGCTGCTGGTCGTTGGCGGCCGGGCCGTGCACGACCTCGCCGCCGTTGAGCCGGAACGTCGAGCCGTGCCAGGGGCAGACCACGCAGGCGTGGCCCTCGATCTCCTGCACCTCGCCCTCGCCGAGCGGGCCGCTCTGGTGCGGGCAGCGCTCCAGCATCACGGTGACGTCGTCGCCGTGCCGGTAGAGGATCACCGAGACGTCGTCCACCTCGCGGGTGATCAACTCGCGCTGCGGCAGCGTGGCCAGGTCGGCGATCGGCTTCCACTCGTCGGTCATCCGGTGCAGCTCGGAGATGCTCTGGTTGACCTGCGCACCCTGCTTGTACGCCAGGTGCCCGCCGATGTACGCCCCGGTGCTGGCCGCGCTCAACCCCAGGTACGCCAGCGCCCGCCCCAAGCCGTGCCGGCCGCGCATCCGGGCGGCGAGCGAGCTGGCGTAGAACACCAGCGCGACGGAGTTGGAGGCGGCGTGCACCAGCCCGACGCGGCGCTGGTCCCGGGCCAGGGCGGCCCAGTCGTTCAGCCCGGCGACGGCGGCCGGGAGGGCGCTCACCGTACCCAGCCCGACCAGGGTGGTGGCGGCCTTGCGCTGGCCGGGCAGCAGGTCCAGCACGGCGGCGCTGATCCACGCGCCCACCGGCACCTGCACCATCGCCGGGTGCAGCGGATGGCCCAGCCAGACGCCGTGCAGCAGGTCACGGACCCGCTGCCCGCGCAGGGTCGACTGGACGGTCCGCTGGAGCCGGTCGCCGACCGGGTCCAGCGCGGCGTTCTGCTCGATCTTGTTCATCAGCGCTCGCACGTTCCCCGACTTCCCGGCAGATGCGGTCGCAAACCGGGCGGCGGGGACGAATTCCGCCACCCGGTCGGGATCAGCGCCACTTCGCCACGTCGGGCTGCAGGGTGGCGCTGCGGAACAGGCCGTCCAGGTTGCCGCCGAGCTTGCGCAGGGCGGCCTTGTCGTGTGCTGTCATCTCCAGGTAGAGGCCTTGGACCCAGTAGACCTGGAGGCTGGCGCCGCCGTCGACCGACGAGCGCCGGCGGGCGGGGTGGCCGTCGATCTTCGAGTCGGGCGGCGCGATCACCCCGTCGCCGGCCGGGAACGTGAGCGGCAGCACCAGCACGACCAGCGGCCAGTCCCCGTATCTCGTCCGCCTGCCGTTGCCGTAGGAGACTTCGGCCTCCCAGCTCCCGCTCGACCGCACGCTGACCCGGTACGCCATCGGTTTCAGGTCGGCCGGGGGCGTGGCGAAGCGCACCGGCAGCCGGATCGGCCAGTCCACGGCGTAGCGGAGGTCGAGGGCGATCCGCCGAGCGACGGCGCGCGGGTCGCCGGCACTCTCGGGAATGTGCCGCACGATCACCTCGGCCCAGGCGCCCGGGGCGTATTCCCAGCGCAGCGCGGCGGACCGGGGCTCGACGGTGGCGTTGGCGTTCCAGCGGGCGGTCCGTCCGTTGACCGGCTCGGCCGGCTCCAGGCCGGCGGAGCCCGCCCGGCCGGCGGCCACGGCGAAGTCCCGGTCGATGCCGAGCGCGATGTCCCTGCCGGCGGGGACGATCCGAAGTTCGGCCGCGGGCGCGTCCTTGACGGGCCGGGGTGACGTCTGCGGCGCCGACGCGGTCAGCGCGAGCTGGTCGGTTCCGGTGCGGACGGTCCGGTCGGTCATGACGGGGGGAACCCAACCGAACTCGGCGTACTGCCGGGTGGGGTCGAAGGCGGCCGGCGCGGTCGCCGGCATCGGCGCGGCGGTCGCCGTCGGGGAGGGCGTGATCGCCGGGGTGACCGGCGTCGACCGGTCCGCCCGGCCGACCAGCGCCGGGGCGGCGGCCAGGACCGCGACCACCGCGAGCCCGGCGGTGGCCGTCGCGGCGATCCGCCGCCGCCGCACCTGCCGGCGCCCGTCGCGTACGGCCCGGTGCAGGTCCACGGCGGACGGCGGGAGCGTTACGTCCCGCAGCGGCGTTAGCAGCTTCTCCTCCATCACATCCCCTCTCCGGTGATCGCGTAGGCGCCCGTGCCGAGCAGCCGGCGCAGGCTGGCCAGGCCGTGCGAGGTCTGGCTCTTGACCGTGCCGGCGGTGCAGCCGAGGGTGGCGGCCACCTCGTCCACCGGCCGGTCGTGCAGGAAGCGCAGCACCAGCACGGCCCGCTGCCGGGGCGGCACCTGGGCGAGCGCGGCGTGCAGCAGCTCCCGGTCCTCCACCGCGTCGCCGGTCGGGGCGGGCGCCGGCTCGGGTGTCGTGTCGACCAGGCGGACCCGGGACCAGAGCCGGCGCTTCTCGTCGAGGAAGACCCGGACCAGCACGGTACGCACGTACGCGTCGACGTTGTCCGCCTCGCGGGCCCGCCGCCAGCCGACGTAGAGCCGGGTGACGGCGCTCTGGACGAGATCGTCGCCACGGTGCGCGTCCCCGGTCAGGTGGCAGGCGATCCGGCGCAGCGCCGGCAGCCGCGACGTGACGTACTCGACGTACTCCTGTTCCAGGTCCGCCCGCATCCACCCACCCCGTCCGTGACCATTCATCCCGCTGACGGGGTCGGGCACCGTCCAGGTTGTACGCGGCGCAGATTTTCTCTCCGACGCGACACGCCCACAGCATATGGTGTGTTGGCTTTTTGCGACCCACTACATCTAGGATCACTTTCACTGCTGGTGCGACCCCCCCAAGGGTCCGCCAGGCGTCGACGTCCGCCAGGCGTCGCGCCGAACAGGAAACCCGGTGCGAATCCGGGACTGCCCCGCAGCGGTGAGCGGGAACGACCGCCGTCACGAGCACTGGGCCCGACGGGGCCCGGGAAGCGACGGCCAGTAGGCGAACGCGCCGGACGCGTCTGCCCGCGAGTCCGAAGACCTGCCAGCAGGGCGTGCCCACCGGGCACGCGGACCACCTCGGGGCCTCGTGGGAGGGCCGTCGAGCCGTACGGAGCACCGCCGGCACACCGACCGGTGGCGATCCGGCGTGCCGTCGTGCCCTCCCGCGGTCCACACCGACCACCCAGGAGAGCACGTGACGGCGTCATCCACCATTGCCCCACCCCCGGTCGGGGCACTGCGGGACCTGCTGCACCGACACCACCACGACCTGCCCGACACCGACCCGGAGCGGATCCTCGCCCTGGTCTCCTCGGGCCGCACCGCCGGCGCGGACACCGACGAGCTGACCCGGCTGGCCATCGCGGCGGCGGCCGGGCTCACCGCCGAGGAGCCCGGGTACGCCCGGCTGGCCGCCCGCCTGCTCGCCGGGCGGATCGCCGACGAGACCACCGACCAGGGCATCGACAGCTTCAGCGACAGCGCCGCCGCCGCGTACGCCGAGGGCCTGCTGGACCCGGGCTTCGCCGGCTTCGTCGCGACGCACGCCGCCGCCCTCGACGCCCTGGTCGACCACGCCGGCGACGACGCCTTCGAGTACTTCGGACTGCGCACCCTGCACGACCGCTACCTGCTGCGCCACCCGCGCAGTCGGGCGGTGCTGGAACGGCCGCAGCACTTCTGGCTGCGGGTGGCCACCGGCCTCTCCGACACCGTGGAGCAGGCCGGCGAGCTGTACCGGCTGATGTCCCGGCTGGCCTACCTGCCCAGCTCGCCGACGCTGTTCAACGCCGGCGCCCGGCACCAGCAGCTCTCCTCCTGCTTCCTGGTCGACTCGCCGCGCGACGAACTGGACTCGATCTACCAGCGCTACACGCAGGTGGCGAGGCTGTCCAAGTTCGCCGGTGGGATCGGCATCTCGTGGTCCCGGGTGCGCTCGCGGGGGTCGCTGATCCGGGGCACCAACGGCCGCTCCAACGGCATCGTGCCCTGGCTGCGCACCCTCGACGCCAGCGTCGCGGCGGTCAACCAGGGCGGCCGGCGCAAGGGCGCGGCCTGCGTCTACCTGGACACCTGGCACGCCGACATCGAGGAGTTCCTGGAGCTGAAAGACAACACCGGCGACGAGGCCCGGCGTACGCACAACCTCAACCTGGCCAACTGGGTGCCCGACGAGTTCATGCGCCGCGTCGAGGCGGACGCCGACTGGTCGCTGTTCGACCCGAAGGAGGTGCCGGAGCTGGTCGACCTGTGGGGCGCGGAGTTCGACGCCGCGTACCGGGCGGCGGAGGCGGCCGGCAGGGCGGTCCGGACGCTGCCGGCCCGCACCCTGTACGGCCGGATGATGCGCACCCTGGCGCAGACCGGCAACGGCTGGATGACGTTCAAGGACGCGGCGAACCGCACCTGCAACCAGGTCGGCGCGGGCGGCGGCGTGGTGCACCACTCCAACCTCTGCACCGAGATCCTGGAGGTGACCAGCGACGACGAGACGGCCGTCTGCACGCTCGGCTCGGTCAACCTGGCCGCCCACCTGGTCGACGGTGCCGTGGACTTCGCCAAGCTCGCCGCTACGGTCCGGCTGGCCGTCGGGGCGCTGGACCGGGCGATCGACCGGAACTGGTTCCCCACCGAGCAGGCGGCCACCGCGCACCGGCGGTGGCGGCCGCTGGGGCTGGGCGTGATGGGGCTGGCCGATGTCTTCGCCGCGCTGCGGCTGCCGTTCGACTCGCCGGAGGCCTTGGCGCTGTCCACCCGGATCGCCGAGGAGGTCGCCCTGGCCGCGTACGACGCCTCCGCCGACCTGGCGGCGGAGCGCGGCGCGCACCCGGCGTACCCGCTGACCCGGGCGGCCGGCGGGGTGCTGCACCCGGACCACTGGCCGGACGCCCGGCCCACCCGGCCGGAGGCGTGGGCGGCGCTGCGGGAGAAGGTGGCCCGGCACGGGCTGCGCAACTCGCTGCTGGTGGCGATCGCGCCGACGGCCACCATCGCCTCGATCGCCGGCTGCGCCGAGTGCGTCGAGCCGCTGGTCTCCAACGTCTTCAAGCGGGAGACCCTCTCCGGGGAGTTCCTCCAGGTCAACCGGCATCTGGTCGCCGACCTGAAGCGGCTGGGCCGGTGGACCCCGCAGACCCGGGACGCGATCAAGCGGGCGGACGGCTCGGTGCAGGAGCTGGACCTGCCGGCGGAGCTGAAGGCGCTGCACCGCACCGCCTGGGAGCTGCCGCAGAAGGCGCTGATCGACCTGGCCGCCGCCCGCGCCCCGTACGTGGACCAGTCGCAGTCGCTCAACCTGTTCCAGGCCAGCCCGACCATCGGCCGGCTCTCCTCGATGTACGCGTACGCCTGGCGGGCCGGCCTGAAGACCACCTACTACCTGCGGTCCCGGCCGGCGACCCGGATCGCGCAGACCACGGTCGCCGCCGCGCCGGCCGCCGTACCCGTGCCCTCGCCGCGACCGGCGGCACCGGCCCTGCTCACCCTGTCCCTCGGCGAGAGCGACGCGGTCGCCTGCTCGCTGGAGAACCCCGAGATCTGCGAGGCCTGCCAGTGACGATGCTGCTCGACCCCGGCATGGACCTGACCCTGCGACCGATGCGCTACCCGGACTTCTACGAGCGGTTCCGGGCCGCCATCCGCAACACCTGGACGGTGGAGGAGGTGGACCTGGCCTCCGACGTACCCGATCTGGCCACGCTCTCCGCCGGCGAGCGGCACCTGGTCCACCGCCTGGTGGCGTTCTTCGCCACCGGCGACTCGATCGTGGCGAACAACCTGGTGCTCAACCTCTACCAGCACCTCAACGCGCCCGAGGCCCGCCTCTACCTCTCCCGCCAGCTCTACGAGGAGGCGGTGCACGTCCAGTTCTACCTGACCCTGCTCGACACCTACCTGCCCGACCACGACGAGCGGGCGAAGGCGTTCGCGGCGGTCGAGCACATCCCGTCGATCCGCGACAAGGCGGAGTTCTGCTTCCGATGGATCGACTCGATCGGCCGGCTGCACCGGCTGGAGAGCCGGGCGGAGCGGCGGGCGTTCCTGCTCAACCTGATCTGTTTCGCGGCCTGCGTGGAGGGCCTCTTCTTCTACGGCGCCTTCGCCTACGTCTACTGGCTGCGCTCGCGCGGGCTGCTCTCGGGGCTGGCCACCGGCACCAACTGGGTGTTCCGGGACGAGTCGATGCACATGGAGTTCGCCTTCTCGGTGGTCGACACCGTCCGTGCCGAGGAGCCGTCGCTGTTCGACGAGGCGATGGCGGATGAGGTGCGGACCATGCTGGACGAGGCGGTGACGGCCGAGCTGGCCTTCGCCCGGGACCTCTGCGGGGAGGGCCTGCCGGGCATGAACACCGCCGACATGCGCCGCTACCTGGAGTACGTGGCGGACGCCCGGCTCGCCCGACTCGGCCTGCCGCCGGCGTACGGGTCGACGAACCCGTTCCCGTTCATGGAGTTGCAGGACGTGCAGGAGCTGACCAACTTCTTCGAGCGGCGGGTGTCCGCGTACCAGGTGGCGGTCGGCGGTGAGGTCAGCCTGGACGACGACTTCTGAGTAGCCTCGCCTGATGCGGCTTCATCGAATCGATCGTCGTGAGGCTCGGCGCATCGCCGTCCGGGCCCAGCTGCTCGACGCGCACCGGGCGACGGACCTCTTGACCGTCCTGGACCGGTTGTCGTTCCTGCAGTTGGACCCGACGGCGGCGGTGGCGCCCAGCGCCGACCTGGTGGCGTGGACCCGGCTCGGCGCCGGGTACGCGCCGGCCCACCTGCGGCAGGCGGTGGAGCGTGACCGCACCGCGTTCGAGCAGTTCCAGCACCTGGCGATGGTGCGTCCAATGGCGGACCTCGGGCTCCACCTCGCCGAGATGGCCACGTGTCCGGAGGATCCGCGGCGGCGCGCCTGGCTGAAAGCCAACGACTCCTTCCGCCGCGACGTGCTCGATCTGCTGCGCGCCTCCGGCCCGCTGCTGTCCCGCGAGGTGCCGGACACCAGCGTGGTGCCCTGGCCGTCGACCGGCTGGACGAACAACCGCAACGTCACACAGATGCTGGAGCTCCTCGCCGCCCGCGGCGAGATCGCCATCGCCGACCGGGTCGGCCGGCAACGTCGGTGGGACCTGGCCGAGCGGGTCTACCCGGCCGGCACGACGGCCGTCCCGGTGGACGAGGCGCGGCGGACGCGCGACGAGCGGCGGTTGCGTTCGCTGGGCATCGCCCGGGCGTCGGTCGTCGGGGAGGCCGGTGAACCGGCGCAGGTCGAGGGCACCGCCGGCGGGTGGCGGGTGGACCCGGCGGCCCTCGGTCAGCCGTTCGCCGGCCGTACCGCGCTGCTGTCGCCCTTCGACCGGCTGGTCCACGACCGGAAGCGGGCCCGGGAGCTCTTCGACTTCGAGTACGTCCTGGAGATGTACCTGCCGAAGGCGAGACGCCGCTGGGGCTACTTCGCGCTGCCCGTGCTGCACCACGACCGGCTCGTCGGCAAGGTGGACGCCACGGCCGACCGCCCGGCCGGGGTCCTGCGGGTGCACGCCATCCACCAGGACGTCCCGTTCGACCCCGCCGTCACCGCGGCGGTGGACGCCGAACTGGCGGCCCTGGCCTCCTGGCTGGACCTGCCCACGGTCACCCACGCTCCGTAGCCCACCGATCGGTGTGCAGCGCCTCGGCCAGCGGGCGCTTCTGTCGCCAGCCGTGCCGGGCCAGGTCGGGCACCTTCTCCAGGTGCGTCACCGGCCCGACGCAGAGCCAGGCCACCGGCCGGATGCCCGCGGGAATGGCCAGCAGGTCGGCCAGGAACGGCTCCCGGTAGAAGGAGACCCAGCCGACGCCGAGGCCCTCGGCGGTGGCGGCCAGCCAGAGGTTCTGGATGGCCAGGCAGACCGAGTAGAGGCCGGCGTCGGCGATGGCGTGCCGGCCCAGCACGGCCGGGCCGCCCCGCGACGGGTCGTAGGTCACCACGATCGACAGGGTCGACTCCAACACACCGTCGATCTTGATGCGGGCGAACCGTGCCGCCGCCTCGCCGGACAGGGTGGCCGCGAAGGTGTCGCGTTCCGTCCGGACGTGCTCGTGGAAGCGGCGGCGCAGCCCGGCGTCCCGGACCAGGACGAAGTCCCACGGCTGTGAGTAGCCGACGCTGGGCGCGGCGTGCGCGGCGTCGAGGACGCGGTGCAGGGTGTCGTCCGGCACCGGCGCCCCGGTGAACTCGGCCCGGACGTCCCGGCGACGGTGGATGGCGGTGTAGAGGTCCACGGCAGGCTCCCGCTGCGCAAGGCCCACCCCGGACGGGTGGGCGGTCGACGCGAGGCCGGTCTTCGGACTCCCGGATCGACGCCTGGCCGCCCGCCTTCCCAGCCGTACGGCCAGTGGCTGCGCTCTCGCGCGTGGACGGTGGCTCCCCGGTCACCGCGGCGGGCCCGTGCCGGATTTCCACCGGCTTCCCGATTCTCCCCGCGCACGCGGGGCACCTCGCATGATCGTTGCCGTCGGCGATGTTAGCGGCCCATCGGGCGCCGGTCGCCCCTGGCGTGCCGGCGCCGCCGGGCGGCATGCTGTGCCGATGGCCGTACACGTCACGCACGACGGACCGGTGACCACGGTGATCCTCGACCGGGCGGCGTCGCGCAACGCCGTCGACGGTCCCACCGCGCGGGCGCTCGCCGACGCGTTCCGCGCCTTCGAGGCCGACCCGGAGGCCCGGGTCGCGGTGCTCTGGGGCGCCGGCGGCACGTTCTGCTCCGGCGCCGACCTCAAGGCGATCGGCACGCCCAGCGGCAACCGGGTCGAGCCGGACGGCGACGGCCCGATGGGTCCGACCCGGATGTCGCTGTCCAAGCCGGTCGTCGCCGCGATCTCCGGGTACGCCGTGGCCGGCGGCCTGGAGCTGGCGCTCTGGTGCGACCTGCGGGTCGCCGAGTCCGACGCGGTGCTCGGGGTGTTCTGCCGGCGCTGGGGCGTACCGCTGATCGACGGCGGGACGGTCCGGCTGCCGAGGTTGATCGGGGAGAGCCGGGCGATGGACCTGATCCTCACCGGCCGCCCGGTGCCCGCCGAGGAGGCGTACGCGATGGGGTTGGTCAACCGGTTGGTCGCGCCGGGTGAGGCGCGGGCGGAGGCCGAGCGGTTGGCCGCCGAGATCGCCCGACACCCGCAGACCTGCCTGCGCAACGACCGCGCGTCGGTGCTCGCCACCGCCGGCCTGACCGAGCCGGAGGCGCTCGCCACCGAGCTGGCGTACGGCATGCGGTCGCTGGAAGCGGACGCGGCGGCCGGCGCGGCCCGGTTCGCCGCCGGCGCCGGCCGCCACGGCACCGTCAGCTGAGGTCGCGCAGGGCGTCCTCGATCGCCCGGTGGAACGTCGGGTACGCGTAGATCATGTGTCGGAGGTGGCTCAACGGCACCGCCGCGTGCACCGCCACCACCAGCGCCGACAGCACCTCGCCGCCGGCCGGGCCGACGGAGGTCGCGCCGACCAGCACGCCCTGGTCGGCGTCCGCGACGAGCTTGATGAAGCCGTCGTTGCCGGCCTTGTGGATCCAACCGCGAGCGGACGACGACAGCTGGGCGATGCCGACCTGCACGTTGATGCCGCGCTGGCGGGCCTGGTGCTCGGTGAGCCCGACCGCGCCGACCTCCGGATCGGTGAAGGTGACCCGGGGCAGCGCCCGGTAGTCGGCGCGGGGCAGGGTACCGGCGGCACCGCTCGGGCCGGTCGCGGTCATCGCGCCGCCGACCGCGCTGGCCGCGCCCATCGCACCGCCCACCACGCTGGCCGTCCCGCTCGGGTCGGGGGCGCGGTCGGCGTGCCGGGTGCGGTCCAGCACGTCGGCGATGACGATCGCCGCCTGGTACATCGCGATGTGGGTGAAGGCCCCCTCACCGGTGACGTCGCCGACCGCCCAGACACCGTCGGTCACCCGCATCTGCGTGTCGACCGGCAGGTAGCGCTGCCCGGCGTCCATGCCGATCGTGTCCAGGCCCAGCTCCTCCAGGTGCGCCCGGCGCCCGGTGACCACCAGCAGCCGCTCCGCGTGGAACGCGTCGTCGCCGGCGTGCACGGTGAAGGTGGCACCGTCGTGGCTGACCCGGTCCGCCTTGACGCCCGCGCGGATCTCCACCCCGTCGGCGCGCAGCGCCTTCTCGGCCACCTCGGAGGACTCGGGCTCCTCGACCGCGAGGACCCGGTCCGCCGCCTCGACCACCGTCACCCGTACGCCGAACCGGGCGAACACCTGCGCCAGCTCCAGCCCGATCGCGCCGCCGCCGAGGACGAGCAGCGACTCGGGCAGCTCCTCGACCTCGATCGCCTGGTGGTTCGTCCAGTACGGCGTGTCGGCCAGCCCTTCGATCGGCGGCACGGAGGGCCGGGTGCCGGTGCCGAACACGATCCCGTGCCGGGCCTGGATGACCTGGTCGCCGACGCGTACCCGGCCGGGGCCGTCGAGCCGGGCGCTGCCGCGCAGGAACCGCCCACCTTTGCCGGTGAACCGGTCGACCGCCACCGTGTCGTCCCAGGTGTCGGTTGCCTCCTCGCGGATCCGCTTGGCCACCGGCGCCCAGTCCGGCTGGACCTGGGCCGAACCGGCCAGCTCGTTGACCCGCCGCGCCTCGGCGAGCGCGTTCGCCGCCCTGATCATCATCTTGCTGGGGATGCACCCCCAGTACGGGCACTCCCCGCCGACCAGGTCCCGTTCGATGCCGACGACGCTCAGGCCGGCCTCGGCGAGCCGCCCGGCCACCTCCTCGCCGCCGACGCCCAACCCGACCACGACCACGTCCACCACTTCCGGCTCCGCCATGCCGTCAGCATTCCCCAGCCACCGGACGCCGGCCAGCAACCCCACCAGAATTCCCGCGCCCGTAATCATTCCTACCGCCTACGGTGGCCGCATGCCCGATCGCTTCGCCCCCGTCCGCGACTGCTTCCACGATCTGCTGGCCACCGGCCGGGAGACCGGCGCCGCCCTGGCCATCTGGTACGACGGCCACCCGGTGGTCGACCTGGGTGCCGACAGCCGCGGGGCGTGGCGGCCGGACACGCTGGTGAACGTCTACTCGGTCGGCAAGCCCGTCGCGGCGCTCTGCCTGCTGCTGCTCGTCGACCGGGGTCGGCTCGACCTGGACGACCCGGTGGCGACCCACTGGCCCGGGTTCCGCACCCCCGCCACGGTCCGCCAGGTGCTGAACCACACCGCCGGCCTGCCGACCTTCCCGGTGGCCCGGGCGGCCGAGGCGGTCGCCGACTGGGAGCTGCTCTGCGCCGACCTGGCCGCCGCCGACCCGGAGTGGGAGCCGGGCAGCGTCGCGGGCGAGCACGCCTGGACATACGGGCACCTGGTGGGCGAGCTGGTCCGCCGGGTCGACGGGCGGTCGGTGGGGCGGTTCCTGGCCGAGGAGATCGCCGATCCGTGGCGCCTCGACCTGGGTTTCGGACTCGGGGCGGCGGACCAGCGGCGGTGCGTGGACCTGTCGTACGGCGATCCGGCCTGGCCGGTGCGGATGCTGGGTGAGCCGGGGTCCCTGCGGGCCCGCGCGCTGAGCAACCCACCCGGCGGCCTCGACCTCACGATGGTCAACAGCCCGCTCTGGCGGAGCGCGCTGGTCCCGGCGGTCAACCTGCACGCCACGGCGTCCGCACTGGCCCGGCTCTACGCGGGCCTGGCCGCCGGCGGCACCCTCGACGGGGTACGCCTGTTCAGCCCCGAGCTGGTCGCCGAGGCCACCCGGGTCCAGTACGACGGCCCGGACTTGCTGCTCGATCGCCGGGCCTGCTGGACGCTGGGGATGCAGCGCGAGCCGGACGGGAGCTGGGGCATGGGCGGGATCGGCGGCAGCAGCGCCTGGGCGGACCCGGAGCGGGGCTACGTCTTCGCCTACGCCACGTCCCACCTGGCCGACCACGACCGGGTGGACGAACTGGTCGAGGTACTGCACTCCTGCCTCTAGCCCGGGTCGGGTCAGCGCAGCCAGACCGGGTCGGCGCCGGGCGCCTCCAGCGGCGGCGGATAGTCCAGCTTCCGGCGTACGTCGTCGGGGAGCCGCCACGGCTGGTGCACCGCCTTCCCCCCAGGCTCTGGTGCAGGAACCGGGTGCGGTTCGGTGACCTGCGGTCCGCGTACTCACCGCGAGACCAGGCTCGGCCCGGGTACGGCGACTGGGCTGCCGGTCGGGGTGAGCAGGGCCCGGGCGGCCACCGCCAGCCGGCGGCGCTGCGGCACCAGCGCCCGGCGGACGAACACGTCGTAGCCCTGCGCGGCGACCTCGTCGAGGATCCCGCCGTAGAGCGCGTACGCGGTCCGCATGCACGCCTGCGAGGCGGGGTTGAGCAGGGTGATGCCCGGTGCGGCGGCCTCGTAGTGCGCCTGGGCGCGGCTCACCTCGTACTCGATCAGGTCCCGGATCCTCGGCGTGGTGCGGGCCTGTTCCTTCGCGGCGAGCAGGTCGTCGCGGGTGACGTCGAACTTGGCCAGGTCCTCGTCGGGCAGGTAGGTGCGGCCCAGGTCGAGGTCCTCGGCGACGTCCCGGATGAAGTTGGTGAGCTGGAAGGCGATGCCGAGCTGGCGGGCCGGCTCGCGGGCCGCAGCCGGGTCGGAGCTGCCGAGGATCGGCAGCATCATGGTGCCGATGACCGCGGCAGAGCCCTCCATGTAGTCGAGCAGGTCGTCGTAGGTCGGGTACGACAGCACGGTCAGGTCCATCGCCATGCTGCGCAGAAACGACGCGAAGTCGGCGCGGTCGAGATCGAAGACGGCGATGGTGTGCAGCACGGCCGGGAGCAGCGGGTCGTCGACCGGCTCACCGTGCAGGCCGGCGACGAACTCCGACGACCACTCGTCCAGCCGGGCGGCGCGCTCGGCGGGCGGCAGCTCCTCGGTGCGGTCGACGATCTCGTCGGCGTGGCGCGTGAATCCATACAGGGCGTGCACATGACGTCGTTTCCACGCGGGGAGCAGCCGGGTGGCGAGATAGTAGGTGCGACCGTGCCGTCGGTGCAGCTCCTGGCAGCGGGCATAGGCAGCGGTGAGATCGGTGTCCACCGGCCCTCCTCGAATTCGACGCAGCAATCGACGCAACTCGTAACCCTAGGGTACGCTCGCCGACATGGCCAACGACGCAGTCGCGGGTAATACGCTCCGCGTCGCGCCGGCACAGCCGGGAGCGACGGACGATCCGGTCCGCGGCGTACTGGCCGCGTTCACGAAAGAGCTGATCAAGGGGGTGGACGACACCCTGGCGGCCTTCCTGGCCGCCGAGGTCGGCTCACTCACCGAGATCGACGGAGCGATGGGTGGCTTCGCGGCCACCGCGCGCGACTGCGTGCTGGCCGGTGGCAAGCGGGTCCGGCCGACCTTCGCGTACTGGGGCTGGCGCGGGGTGGTCGGCGGCGCGGAGCCGCTGTCGACGGTGCTGCCGGCGTTCGCCGCCCTGGAACTGCTGCACACCTTCGCGCTGGTGCACGACGACGTGATGGACGGCTCCGACACCCGGCGCGGTCGGCCCACCGCGCACCGCGCCGCCGCCGCCCGGCACGTCGCCGCCGGGTACGCCGGGGACCCGGCCCGGTTCGGCGAGGCCGTGGCCGTGCTCGTCGGCGACCTCTGCCTGGTCTGGGCCGACCGGCTGCTCAGCCACTCCACCGTGGCGCCGGCCCGGCTGTTCGAGGTGCGGCGCTGCTACGACCAGATGCGGATCGAGACGATCGCCGGGCAGTACCTCGACGTGCTGGGCGAGCACGATCCGGCGAACTGGTCGGTGGACCGGGCGCTGCGGGTGGCCCGCTACAAGACCGCCAGCTACACCGTCCAGCGCCCGCTGCTGTTCGGCGCCTGCCTGGCCGGTGTCGCCGCCGACGCGCCACTGATCGCCGCGTACACCCGCTACGGCCTGGCCGTCGGGGAGGCGTTCCAGCTCCGCGACGACCTGCTCGGCGTCTACGGCGACCCGGCGACCACCGGCAAGCCGGCCGGCGACGACCTGCGTACCGGCAAGCCGACCGCGCTGCTGATGCTGGCCCGCCAACTGGCCACCCCCGGCCAGCGGCGGGCGCTGGAGCGGGCCGGCCGGGTCACCGGCGCCCGGGACGTGGCCCGGCTCGCCGAACTGGTCGCCGACACCGGGGCGGTGTCCCGGGTCGAGCGGATGATCTCCGACCGGGTGTCCGAGGCGCTGACCGCGCTGGCCACCGCGTCGATCGATGAGACCGCGCGCACCGCGCTGATCGGCCTCGCCACCGCCGCGACCAGGCGGCGGGCATGATGAGCGACCTTGCGAAGGAGGTGGTCACGTGCGGACCGTGAACGGGCGTACGGACCGGGTGGTGGTCGTCGGCGCGGGCCTGGGCGGGCTGGCGTGCGCGCTGCACCTGGCCGGCAGCGGCCGGCAGGTGACCGTGGTGGAGCGCGAGCCGGTGCCGGGCGGCCGGGCCGGCCGGCTGGCCGTCGACGGGTACGAGTTCGACACCGGCCCCACCGTGCTCACCATGCCCGACCTGATCGCCGAGGCACTGGGCGCGGTCGGCGAGGAACTCGACGACTGGCTGGACCTCACCCCGGTCGACCCCGCCTACCGGGCCTACTATCCCGACGGCTCGACGCTGGACGTCATCACCGACACCACCCGGATGGCCGCCGAGATCGCCCGGGTCTGCGGCCCCCGCGAGGCCGACGGCTACCTGCGCTTCGTGGACTACGCGCGCAACCTGTGGCACTGGGAGCGGACCGACTTCATCGACCGCAACCTGGACGCCCCGACCGACCTGCTCACCGCCAACCTGGTGAAGCTGCTGGCCAACGGCGCGTTCCGGCGACTCCAGACGAAGATCAACCAGTTCTTCCGCGACCCGCGTACCCAGCGCATCTTCTCCTTCCAGGCGATGTACGCGGGCCTCGCCCCACACGACGCGCTGGCCATCTACAGCGTCATCGCGTACCTCGACTCGGTGGCCGGGGTCTACTTCCCGCGTGGCGGCATCCACGCGGTCTCCCGGGCCATGGCCGGCGCCGCCGAGAAGCACGGCGTGCAGTTCCGGTACGGCACCACGGTGACCCGGGTGGAGACCGCCAACGGCCGGGCCACCGGGGTCCTCACCGCCGACGGAGAGCTGATCCCGGCCGACGTGGTGGTGCTCAACCCGGACCTGCCGGTCGCCTACCGTGACCTGCTGCCCCCGGCCCGCCAACGGAAGTTGACCTACTCGCCGTCCTGCGTCGTGCTGCACGTCGGCTCGACCCAGGGTTATGAGAAGATCGCCCACCACAACATCCACTTCGGACGGAAGTGGAAGGGCACCTTCGACGAGGTCATCCGGCGCGGTGAGCTGATGACCGACCCGTCGCTGCTGGTCACCAACCCCAGCCGGACCGACCCGGCGGTGGCCCCGGCCGGGCGGCACACCTACTACGTGCTGGCGCCGGTGCCCAACCTGGAACGGGGCCCGTTCGACTGGCGCGGCGACCTGAGCCGGCGCTACGCCGACCAGCTCGTGGCGACGCTGGAGGAGCGCGGGTACGTGGGCTTCGGCGCCGGCATCGAGGTGCTGCGTACGATCACCCCCGCCGAGTGGGAGGAGCAGGGCATGGCCGCCGGTACGCCGTTCGCCGCCGCGCACAGCCTCTTCCAGACCGGCCCGTTCCGGCCGTCGAACCTGCACCGGCAGCTGCCCAACGTCGTGTTCACCGGCTCCGGCACCCAGCCGGGCGTGGGCGTACCGATGGTGCTGATCTCCGGGAAACTGGCGGCCAACCGGATCACCGGTGCCGGGCGGTGAGCGCGCGGAGCGCGGCCCGGCGGCACGGCACAGGCAGGACGGACGCGACGCACACGCGGAACGGGGGGCGGGTCCGGTGACGTCCCGGGAAGGGCACCTGGTCGAGCTCGTCGACGACCGCGGCAACGTGCTCGGCGAGGCCACCGTGGCCGCGGCGCACCAGGCGCCAGGGCGGCTGCACCGCGCCTTCTCGGTGCTGCTGGTCGACCCGGCCGGCCGGGTGCTGCTGCAACGGCGGGCCCCGATCAAGACCCGGTTCCCGCAGCGCTGGGCCAACTCCTGCTGCGGCCACCCCCGACCGGCCGAGTCGCTGGTGGAGGCCGCCAACCGCCGGCTGGCCGAGGAGCTGGGCGCCGCCCCGGTCACGCTGACCGAGGTCGGCGTCTACCTCTACTACGCCGAGGACCCGGCCACCGGCCGGGTCGAGTTCGAGTACGACCACGTGCTGCGGGCCGACGTGCCGGCCGACGTCACCGTGCTGCCGGACCCCGACGAGGTGTCCGCGCTGCGCTGGGTCGACCCGGTACGGCTGATGGCCGAGATCGACGCGGACCCCCGCGCGTACGCGCCCTGGCTGGGCGGGGTGGTGAGCCGGCTGCTGCGCGCCGGCGGCCCCGCCGACCCCACCATCCCGTCCGGCGTTCCGGCGGACGACGCGTCGGAGCGGTCGGGTGGCCGATGAGGCGCTGAGCGCGGGGGCCGTCGCACGCCGACTGGGCGTGGCGGTCACCACGCTGCGTACCTGGCACCAGCGCTACGGCCTCGGTCCCAGCCAGCACGTACCGGGTCACCACCGGCGCTACACGCCGGCCGACCTCGCGCGCCTGGAGATCATGCGTCGGCTCACCGCGGAGGGGATCACCCCGGCCGAGGCGGCTCGCTGGGCGAAGCAGAGCCCTGGCGTCGGTCCCGCCGCCGAGGTGCGGCTGCGCGCCGGAGCCGGTCGGGACGGTGGCGGGCAGACGATCCCGGTGGGCCGGGCCGGGCCGGTCGCCCGTGGCCTGGCCCGGGCCGCCATGCGCCTGGACTCGGCGGCGATCAGCGAGACCATCGACAACGCCCTCGCCCGGGACGGCGTGGTCGCCACCTGGGACGGCCTGCTGCGCCCGGTGCTGGCCGGCATCGGCGAGCGGCACGCCGCGACCGCCGGTCTGATCGAGGTCGAACACCTGATGTCCCGGTGCGTCTCCGAGGCGTTCGCCACGGTGGCCCGGCCCGGCCCGGCCGCCGGCCCGGCCCGGATCCTGCTCGCCTGTGCCGACGAGGAACAGCACACCCTGCCGTTGGAGGCGTTGGCCGCCACGCTCGCCGAGGCGGGTGTGGCGTATCGCATGCTGGGTGCCCGGGTGCCGCTCGCGGCGCTGATCGAGGCGGTGAATCGGACCGGCCCGGCCGCGGTGGTGCTCTGGTCGCACACCCGCGCCACCGCCGACCCGCGGCAGCTGTCCGCCCTGCTCGGGATGGTTCGACGGCCCCTGCTGGTGCTGGCCGCCGGCCCCGGCTGGCAGGCCGACACCCTGCCCGCCGGCGTGGTCCGGCCGGTCGACCTGACCGAGGCGGTGTCGCTGGCGTTGGCCGTCCGGGACTCGCTGGATCAGTCGAGCGGGGCCTGACCGACCCTGCCGGATCGGCGCGTCGTCCACTACCGTCGGGGCCTACCGCGTACCCGACCCCCCTCGGAGTGACGATGCGTGCACGCCCCGTCCTGGCGGCCGCCCTCGGCCTGGTCCTGCTCCTCGCCGGCGGCTGCGGCGAACCGCAGCCGGACCCCCAGCAGGCCGCGGCACCCGCCCCGACGGCGGCGGCGAGTCCGTCGCCGGTGACCGCGCCGTCACCGGCAGCGACTCCGCGGCCGACCACGAAACCCAAGCCCCGGCTGCGGCCGAAGCCCACCACGCTGCCCGCGGGCCTGCGGCGCGCCACCGGGGTACGCGCCGTCGCGCTGACCTTCGACGACGGCCCGGACCCGGCCTGGACGCCGAAGGTCCTCGACCAGTTGCGGGCCGCCCGGGTCAAGGCGACGTTCTGCCTGGTCGGCACCGAGGTAAGCAAGCACCCGGAGCTGGTCGTCCGGATCGTCCGTGAGGGTCACCAGCTCTGCAACCACAGCTGGCGGCACGACTTCGACCTGGGCCGACGGCCGGTGGCCGAGATCCGGGCCGACCTGGCCCGGACCGACCGGGCCATCCAGGCCGCCGTGCCGGGCGCCAAGGTGCCGTTCTATCGCCAGCCGGGCGGCCGGTGGACCCCGGAGGTGGTGGCGGTGGCCCGGCAGCTCGGCATGCGGTCGCTGCACTGGAGCGTGGACCCGCAGGACTGGGCGAAGCCGACCGCCGCCACCCTCGCCAAGCGGGTCCACGGCGCCGCCCGCCCCGGCGCGATCGTGCTGATGCACGACGGCGGGGGCGATCGCAGCCGCACCCTGGCCGCCTGCCCGCACCTGATCACCGACCTGAAACGGCGCTTCGGCGTCGCCCCGCCCCGGTGACACCCGCCCTGAACTGCAGTTTTGCCCGGGAATGTGCCACCGGCCATACCGGTTTGGTCCACTGACCGGGCATGGCATATGCTTCTCATGCCTCCGGCGGGGCCGGATGGGAGCAAGTCCGCTTGAAGTTGCGAGTGTGCAATGATGGCGGGGCCGCCCTCATCGTCTAGCGGCCCAGGACGCCGCCCTTTCAAGGCGGTAGCACGGGTTCGAATCCCGTTGGGGGCACGGTCCGGCTCACGCCGGATGCAACACCAGCCAGGTCCTGTGGAGCAGTTGGAGTGCTCGCCGCCCTGTCAAGGCGGAGGTCGCGGGTTCAAGTCCCGTCAGGACCGCCAGCGCCGACGCCGCGTGAACCATTGCGCGGCGTTCTGCGTATCGGAGCATGTGACCCTTTCGGCGGAGACCCCGCCTTCCGGGTAGCATGGACCGAGCATCACGGCCAGGTAGCTCAGTTGGTACGAGCGTCCGACTGAAAATCGGAAGGTCGGCGGTTCGACCCCGCCCCTGGCCACATAGCCTTTCGCCGGGCTACAGAGGTCCCCACCAGCGGAAACGCCGGTGGGGATCTTGCTTTGTGCGCCCTTGCCGGCTGGATCGCCGGTGCCCGTGGCTGACCACTCTTGGCCCTTTATCGCCGCCGCTAGTTGCACGTTCGCTGCACGCCGCTCTCCGGTGAACCGGTCACATCGGCCCTGGACGCAACCCGCCATCCCTCACAATGAGCCCGATCTCGCGCAGACGAGCTGACCGCCGTTGATCCTCGGCTCCCGTGTCAACGGACACGCAACGGGCACGGCGACCGAGGGATTATGAGATCAAAATGGGCGATCCGTCGACCTGGGCACATGGTGGTCTAGCAGCGGAAACGCCTCTCGACATCTCTCACCACTCCACCGCTGTCCGTCGCCCTCTTGCGGACTAGATGCGGACTGCGCCGCCTGGACTCCACCCCCGGCGATCGTAGGCTCGTTTCGTGGTGTCAGCGATCGAGACGGTGAGGCTTGTTGTCGTTGTCGCGATCCTGCTGCCCCTCCTGGTGCTCATGGTGATCGCTCTGTTGAAGCCACGAAACTCCCGGTCCGACGACGGGCCCCCTGATTTGCTTCACCCTCCGCCGGACGGGGGCGCTGGCGGCGATGCAGGCGGCGGTGGGAACTAGTTTCAAGCGGCCCGCGAAGGCAGATCGTCAGTTTGGAAGAGCGTGCTCAAGCGGTCGTGATGCCCGAAACGCCTGCGGGCGGCGGCCGGCCCGGTTGCGTCTCGTGCCCGCTCGTGCCCGCTGGGCGCCGCGGTTACTGGCCCACGGATGGCCCATGCCGGCCTTCGGATCAGAAGAAGATCACGGATGGCTGGTCGGGCAGCGGCTCCGCTGGTCGGCCCGTCCGTGGTTGTCGGGCACCGTCGGCGCTTGCGGGCAGTCTTGGCAGTACGGATGGCTGTACAGTCCCTGCCTGTGGGCACGGACGTGACGTTGCTTGTCGGCACCGCCGAACCGGACGATGCGCCACCCTGCCTGGCACGGTTCGGGCGAGAGGTCGCAGGAGTGCTCGGCCTCAAAGACTTGAGAACCGGCGACCATCGGTATGTCATTGGTGACGGGGAGGATTTTCGCGCTTGGCTCGAATTCCACCCCGAGGACGAGGAGCCGCACCTCAGTCACCCCTTCTGGGTAGACCTGGCGACCGAGAAGGGTGCCGAGGAGGAGGTCGGTAGGAGGTTGTTCCAGGAGCTGGCAGACACCGGACGCTTCCGTGTGGTGCTGTTCCTGGACTGGGACTGCGACCGGTCGACCCACTTTTCGTGCCAGGACTGGTGACCTGGCGGTACCGCTAGGGGCGAGTGCGGCGGATCTCCTCGTCGGGCAGTCGCCAGACCGTCCAGCCTCCCCGGACGGGGACAAGGTGGAGCGCCCTACCGGACGAACGACCTTGGCCCCGTCCGGGGAGGCTGGTAGCCCTTGTGGTGCCCGGCGAGGTGATCCGCCCCGGCTGATCTCTGAGGAGGGCCGGGGTTCGGGGCGGAGCCCCGAGGTCTTCGTGGTCCTGGTAGCCCCAAGCGTGGCCGGCCGGCCCGGCCGATGCCGGCCGAAGGTCGCCAGCAGGCCGGGGCCGGGCCGGCGCGGCCCGCTTTGCGGGCCGCCTTGTTCGTGCCGCCTGGCGGCGGTGCTCGGCAGACCGCGCCGCACACCTTCAAGACGAAGACTGATGCCAACCGCTGGTTGACGCTGGTGGAGGCGGATATCTCGCGTGGCACCTGGTTGGACGATCGTGCGGCGTCGGAAACGTTCGGCAACTATGCGCGGGCCATTCTGCGGGACAGTCCAAAGATCGGCGTTCGGTGGCGGGAGACGTGCGAGCGGAACCTGCGGCTGCACCTGGCACCCCTGGTCGAGGTGCCGCTTCGTGAACTCACTGCCAGCCGGGTCCGGGAGTGGCATGCAGCCGCGCTGCGGGGCAAGGGCGGGCGCACTTCCATCTCTCAGTCGTACCGCTTCCTGCGCATGGTCATGAACACCGCTGTGCGTGAGGGCATCATCGCCCGGAACCCGTGCCAGATCCCCGGTGCCGGTACGGTGCGCGTCGCTGAGCGGCCAGTCGCCACACCGGCTCAGGTCGTCGCCCTGGTCGACGCCATCAACCCGCGTTACCGCACCGCTGTTCTCATCGCCGCGTGGTGCGGCCTGCGCCGTGGTGAGATCGCCGGCCTGCGCGTCTCGGACGTGGACCTGACCGAGCACACGATCACCGTCCGGAAGGCACGTGTCGAACCGCTGCACGCTCTTGGGCAGGCGTTCGACAAGGATCCCAAGTCGGAGGCAGGGAAGCGGACGGTCGCCATTCCGCCCCATGTCGTGCCGCTGGTTCGGCTGCACCTGGATGAGTACGCGGGTCAAGATCGGCTGTTCGTGAGCCGCGATGGAACGCCGCTGCGGGGCAACACCTTGTATCAAGCGTTCGTCCGTGCGCGGAAGAAGGTGGGTCTCGACGATCTGACCTTCCACGACCTGCGGCACACCGGGCAGACCCTCGCCGCGCAGACCGGCGCGACCTTGGCCGACCTCATGAAGCGACTCGGGCACTCTTCCATGGCGGCGGCTCGCCGGTACCTGCACGCCGTCGACGGGCGTGATCGTGAGATCGCCAAAGCCCTGTCGGAACTCGCCGCGCACGGTGATGTTGCACGGCTGCCCCGGCACATCACCATGCGGCACTAGTTGGTGAGTGCCATGGAAGCCTTTCCCGGGTGTTTCATGAAGCCTGGAACGGGGAGACGGCGCACTGGGCGAGCTGGGGAGGTTCCCTCGTGACCGAGCAACAGCAGCACATGAACATCGACATGCAGGATGCGCTCCTGATCATTCACCGCGCTGCCGTAATGCACCGGGACGACCAACTGCACGAGGCGGCCGGAAGCATCAGCCGAGCGCTGGAAAAGCTGGGGCAGCCGTGCCCCGAGAGACCGGAATATCGCCACTGCCCAGTGTGCAATGCCAAGCCTGGGCAGTTCTGCATAGCGGTGCCGGGGCGCCCGTTGGGCGACTCGGCAACCACGCACCGGGAGCGGGCGACCGAGGGGGCGTGCGCCTAGTTGCACGCTAGTGGCACGGCGACCTCCGGCGACTCCCTGACGTGGCTCCCCTCTGTGTCATCCATGAAGGAGCGGGGCCGGTCAAGGCTCGGGTTTTGACCCTCTGACGTTGATTTTTCCGGTTCCGGCAGCGGGTCTCGGGCAGGCGT
>NZ_JARXXY010000053.1:0-29466 GCF_029893845.1 Micromonospora sp. A200
GTGCCGACCGGCCACGCGAAGGTGCCGACCGGCCACGCGAAGGTGCCGACCGGCCACGCGAAGGTGCCGACCGGCCACGCGAAGGTGCCGACCGGCCACGCGAAGGTGCCGACCGGTCACGCGAAGGTGCCGACCGACCGCGCGAGGCGGCGTGGCACCGCGACCGGGGCGCCCCCGACCGGCACGACGGCCGTCCGCAGCGCCCCGCCCCGGGCGTCGCCCCGGTCTCCCCCGGGCCGCGGCACGAGCCGGCCCGGGGCCTCGAGCCCGGCTGGGTGCCCGAACCCGACGAGGCGCCGCCGGCGCGCCGGCCCGGCACCGGGTACGACCGCCGTCCGGCCGACGACGGCCGCCGGCGGGACGGTCACGAGCAGTTCCCGGCCGACCGGCGGACCCGCCCCGACCAGGAGGTCCCCGGCCGGTACCGCGAGCCGGACGAGCGCCGCCCGGCGCGCCACGACGAGCGCCCGCCGGCCCCGTACGGATACGACGACCGCCCGCCCGCCCGCGACCACGCCGGCCACCGACCCGGACCGAACGGGTACGCGGACCGGCCCACCCCGAACGGGTACGCCGAGCAGCGCCCGACACCGAACGGGTACGCGGAGCAGCGGCCGACACCGAACGGGTACGACGACGCGCGCCGCCCGCCGTCCCGAGGGTCGGACGAGCGCTGGCAGCGCGGGTACGACGAGCGCCGCCACCCCGAGGAGCGGGGACCGTCGCGCGAGGCGGCCGCCCGCGCCGAGGCGTACCCGGACCGCCGGCCGCGCGAGGCGACGCCGCCCGCCGAGGCGTACCGCGAGCAGTGGAGCCGGCCCGGCGCGGATCGCGACGGCCGGGGCGGCCCCGGCCCGGAACACGGCCGGCACCCGGAGCAGCGGCCCGCTCGCCCCTCGTGGCACGAGGAGCGGCCCGCCGCCCACGGTCCAGTCCGTCCGATCTCTCCCGCGCCGGTCTCCGGTGCGCCGTCGTCCGGCGGCCCGGCCCCGGCCACACCCGTCTCCCCCGCCCCCACCTCCGGTGCGCCGGTCTCCGGCGCTCCCGTCCGCCCGGTCGGCGACTCGCGTGCCCCGCACGGCCGGGACCAGTTCCCGCCCCGCGCCGCCGGCACGCCGCCCTTCGCCGGGACCATGCCCCCGGTCTCCGGTCCGCCGCGCCCCGCGCCGCCGGCCACCGGCGGCTCACCGGGCCGGACCCGCGACGACCGACCCACCTCGGCCCCGCCCGGCCCGGACCGGGACGCGCCGATCTCGTCGCCCCCGGCGGCCCGGCCGCGGTCGGAGTTCCGGCCCGGCCAGGAGGGCGCGGCGCGCTCCACCGCGCCCGGCGACGCCGGCCCGACCGCCCAGCGCCCCGTCCCGGCCGATTACCGGCCGGCGTCCGCGCCTCCGGCCGACACGCGACCGGTCTCCGGTGCCCCCGGTGCGGGATTCCGGCACCCCGCCGACCACCGGGTGCCGCCGGCGCCCGGCCGGCCGTTCCCCGGCCAGCAGCCGGCGCCCGACCGGCGCCCGGTGTCGGGAGCGCCCGTCGGGCACCAGCCCGTGCCGGGACCGTCCGTCGGCCACCGGCCGGTCTCCGGGCCGCCCGTCGGCCCGCCCCCGCCGCCCGAGGCCCGGGTCACCCCGCAACGGCCCGCGGGCCCGGCCCCCGCGCCGTCCACCCCGGCGAGCACGGGCTCGGCCGCCGGCCCGTCGCTGGAGATCACGCCGGACAAGCCGCGCCGCTACATCCCGCCGGCGCCGGAGCCCACCGCTCCCGTGCCCCCGGTGGCTCGCAGCACGCAACCGAACAGCTCCGAGGCGTGGTTCCGCCCCGCCCGCCCGACGACGGCCGACGAGGCCGACGACCGCCCGGTGTCCGCCCCGTCCGGCGCGGCGGGCACGTCCGCGCCGGCGGCCCGCCCGTCCCCGGACGCGGACCGGCCGACCCCGGTGGATCCGCCCCGGGACGCGCCCCGGTCGGCAGCCCCGGTGTCCGCGCCGCCCGGGCAGCCGGCCGAGACCACCCACCCCTCGGACGAGCGGTCCCCCGTGCCGTCGCCGGACGCCGAGCCGTACCGGCCGGTCTCCGCGCCGCCGGCGTTCCGGCCGGTCGCCGACCAGGCCCCGGCTGAGGTCACGGCACCGGCGGCGGCGCCTCCGGTCGCGGCCGGCTCCAGGCCGGCCGCCGTACCGGTCGAGCCCACGGCTCCGACGCCGGAGCGGGACACCGCCGACGAGATTGCCGCACCGCTGCCTGCCGAGGCCACCGCGTCCACGCCGGAAACGTCCGCCGCGCCGGCACCGGTCCCCGCGGACCGTCACGACGCGGCGGCGGTCCGGCCGCGCTCGGCACCACCGGCGCCCTCGGACGCTTCCGCCGGCCCGGCTTCCGACGACGCCCACCACCCCACCTCCGCGCCCTGGGCCGAGATCCCGGGGCCGTCGGTTCCGGTGTCCACGCCGCCGGCGGACGCCGCTGCGGAGCCGCCCCGGCCCATCTCCGCCCCTCCCGCCGACGCCCTGGAGCCGGCCCGGCCCATCTCCGCGCCACCGGCCGACAACTGGGCGGCCGGAACGGCCGAATCAGACGCTTCCGACGCCGCCGACCCGGCCCGACCGGTCACCGCACCGTCGGCCGAGCCCGACCCGGCCGCAACGGTCGGACCGGACGCCGTCAGCACGTCGACCCGACCCGTCTCCGCACCGCCGGTCGGCACGCCCGAGCAGTCCGCCCGGCCGGTGCCGGAAGTCCCGTCGCCCGTGGCCGCCGCACCGTCCGGCGAACCGGAGTCCGCGCCGCCCGGGGTCGGCACCGACGAGGAGCCCGTCCATCCGGTCTCGGCTCCGCCGTCGCCGACCGGTGCGGGGCCGACCGCACCCGAGGCGTCGACGCCGCCCGCCGCCGCTCCGGAGCAGTCCGCCGGGATCGTTCCGACGCCCCCGGTCGCCGCTGCCACCACCGAAGCGGCACCCGACCCGGACCCGGCCGACACGGCGACGCCGCCCGCCGACACGGCCACCCCGCCGGCCGACGTGACCGCGCCGCCGGCCGCCGAGGCGGAGCCGGCCCCGGCGGACGGGCCGGCCACCACCGTCCCGGAGACCACCACCACCGTGCCGGACGAGCCGCCGGCCGACCCGGAGCAGGTTCTGGCCGCGTACCGGTGGCGGCTGGACCCCGAGACGCTGCGCGAGGTCGTCGACGACGCCGACGAGCTGCGGACGCTGCGCCGGCGGCTGACCGAGAAGCTCGGCGCGTCCCTGGACAACCGGGCCCGGGCGCGGCTGCTCAGCCTGCGCGCGGTGGTCTCCCGGGTCGTCCACGACCTGGACGACGCGCTCGCCGACGGCAGGCTCGCCCTCACCTACGCGGAGGCGACCGGCGAGCTGCGGCGGACCGCGCTGGCCCGGGCCCGGCTGGCGGAGGTGCTGCGCTGGAAGGGCGAGTTCGCCGAGGCGGACCGGCTCTTCGCCGAGGCCAACTCGGCCGAGCTGCCGGACCGGCTGCGGGCGGCGTTGCACGAGCACGCCGGCCGCTCCTGCTACGACCAGGGCCGGCTGATGGAGGCCTGCGAGCACTTCGAGCGCGCCCTGGACCTGCGCCGGGCCGACGACCCGGAGCTGACCGAGCGGATCCGGGTCTGCCTGGACGCGGTGCACACGCGGGCCGCCGCCCGGGGCGGCTTCGGGCCGTACCCCCGCAGTCGGGAGGAGGTGCTGCGCGGGCGCGTGTCCCCGGTGCCCACGCTCGACGGCGGCCTGGGCCGGTGGGGGTACGCGGACGCCGACGGCGAGCTGGTCCTCGACTACCGGTACGCCGAGGTGCAGCCGTTCCGCGAGGGCCTGGCCTGGGTACGCCGCCCCGACGCCCCGGGCTGGGAGCTGATCGACGAGGCCGGCAGCACCCTGATCGGCCCCTCGTACGCGGCGGTGCGGGCCTTCTCCGACGGCCTGGCCTGGGTCTCGCGCGGCGGCGAGGCGGACTGGATGGCGATCGACTCCGAGGACAGCGTGGTGGTGCCGGCGGGCTTCGAGGACGCCCGGCCGTTCACCGCCGGGGTCGCCGCGGTGCGCCGGGGCGGCTGGGGTGCGGTGGACCGCAACGGCCGGCTGGTCGTCCCGACCCGCTACCACGGCTTCCGCACTGCGCTGGCCGACGGCCGCCGGCTCGACGGCTTCACCGACGAGGGTCTGGCCGTGGTGGAACTGGGCGGCTTCCGGGGCGTGGTGGACCGCACGGGCCGGGTGCTGGTCGCGCCGGCCCACCCGGATCTGGTGATCCACCCGGTGGCGTTCCTGGCCAACGACCGCACCGGCCGGTGGGGCGCGCTGGACCGGCGCGGCGAGCCGCTCATCGACCCGGTGCACCCAGGCCCGGACGCGGTGCTGGCCGAGATCGACCTGCTGCTGACCGACGCGCATCCGGTGCTCTGAACCACGCCGCAGCCGCGCCGTCCCGTGGTCATGATCGGAGCGGACTAGGGTCGGGGCATGGAATTCCGACACCTGGGCCGTTCCGGCCTGATGGTCAGCGAGATCTCGTACGGCAACTGGATCACCCACGGTTCGCAGGTCGAGGAGGACGCGGCGCTGGCCTGCGTCCGCGCGGCCCTGGACACCGGCATCACCACCTTCGACACCGCCGACGTCTACGCCGGCACCCGCGCCGAGGAGGTGCTCGGCAAGGCCCTCGCGGGCGAGCGCCGCGCGGGCCTCGAGGTGTTCACCAAGGTCTACTGGCCGACCGGGCCGGGCCGCAACGACCGGGGCCTGTCCCGCAAGCACATCATGGAGTCGATCGACGGCTCGTTGCGCCGGCTGCGCACCGACTACGTGGACCTCTACCAGGCCCACCGGTACGACTACAGCACCCCGCTGGAGGAGACGATGTCGGCGTTCGCCGACATCGTGCACGCCGGCAAGGCGCACTACATCGGCGTCTCGGAGTGGAAGGCCTCGCAGATCCGCGAGGCCCACCAGCTCGCCCGCGAGCTGCGCATCCCGCTGGTGTCCAACCAGCCGCAGTACTCGATGCTCTGGCGGGTCATCGAGACCGAGGTCGTCCCCACCAGCGAGGAGCTGGGCATCGGGCAGATCGTCTGGTCGCCGATGGCCCAGGGTGTGCTCTCCGGCAAGTACCTGCCGGGCCAGCCGCCGCCGGCCGGCTCCCGTGCCACCGACGAGAAGTCCGGCGCCGGGTTCATCGCCCAGTGGCTGACCGACGAGGTGCTGACCCGGGTGCAGCGGCTCAAGCCGCTGGCCGAGCAGGCCGGGCTGACCATGCCGCAGCTCGCCATCGCCTGGGTGCTGCAGAACTCGAACGTCTCGTCGGCGATCATCGGGGCGTCCCGCCCCGAGCAGGTGCACGACAACGTCAAGGCGGCCGGCGTGAAGCTCGACGCCGACCTGCTCAAGGCGATCGACGAGATCGTCGAGCCGGTCACCGAGCGGGACGCGGCGAAGACCGAAAGCCCGGCCCAGCGGCCGTGACGCTCCCCCGGGCCGGCGCGGCGTCCGCGCCGGCCCGGGCTCTTCCCCGGGTACGCCGGCCGCGCAGCGCCCCGCCGGCTCGGCGGACTCAGCCCTGCCAGAAGCGGATCAGGTCCAGCCCCCGGCCGTAGAGCCAGCTCGGCAGGCCGAGCAGGTCGCCGATCGCGAAGACCGCGTCGAAGAACCAGCCGCCGATGCGCGGGTTCCACAGCAGCGCGAAGAGCAGGATGAAGCCGTACGGGGCGAACATGTCGTACATCCGCCGCCACTGCGGGTTCAGCCAGGGCTGGATCATGTTGCCGCCGTCCAGGCCGGGCACCGGGAGCAGGTTGAGCACGCTCGCGGTGAGCTGGAGGAACGCCAGCAGCGCCACCCCGGCCCAGAACTCGATCGGCCCGCCGAAGGTGCCCGTGCCGATCCGCAGCGCCGCCACCAGCAGCAGCGTGAACAGCACGTTGGTGGCCGGGCCGGCGAGGCTGACCAGGGTGTGCCGCAGCCGGCCCGGGATCGCGTGCCGGTCCACCCAGACCGCGCCGCCGGGCAGGCCGATGCCGCCGAGCAGCACCACCACCACCGGCAGCACGATCGACAGCAGCGGGTGGGTGTACTTGAACGGGTTCAACGTCAGGTAGCCCCGGTGGGCGATGTCCCGGTCGCCGGCCCGGAACGCGACCACCGCGTGGGCGTACTCGTGCAGGCAGAGCGAGACCAGCCAGCCCGAGACCACGAAGAGGAACACGTCGAACTTCACGTTGCCGAACCCGTTCCAGGCCATCACCCCGCTGGCCACGAAGAGCGCGACCAGGGCCAGGAAGACCGGGCTGGGCCGGAACGCCGCCCGGGGCACGCCGAGCACCAGCGGCTCGCCGCCCGGGCGGTCGTAGCCCATCACTCCGCCGTCGGGAGCAGGCTCATCCGGTACTCCACCCGGTCGTCCTCTACGAGCGCGACCGAGGTGACGCCGGACGCCGCGAGCTCCCGCCAGGTCTGGCCGATCCACGATTCGGCGTCCGCCTGACTGCCGAACGACTCCGCCGGTCCATCGACCGACGCGCCGTTCGCGCCCTCGTACCGCCAGCTCCACGCCATGCCGCGTCTCCCCTCGCCGCTACACCGTCCCCCGGGGACGGACCCCCGCAAGCGTAGTCGGCCGTCCGCGCGCCGGCCCGACGCTCACCCCCGCCGGCGCCCGGCCGGTGATCACCATGAGTGTCCCCGGCCGGTACGGTGGCGCGGTGCTGACTCAAGGAGTGGTGCTCAGCAACCGGTACCGGCTGGGCGAACGGGTGGCGACCGGCGGCATGGGCGCGGTCTGGCGGTGTGTCGACACCCTGCTGGACCGCGAGGTGGCGGTGAAGGTGCTGCTCCCGGCGCTGGTGGAGGACCCGGAGTTCACCAGCCGGTTCCACGCCGAGGCCCGGATGATGGCGGCCCTGCGGCACCCGGGCATCGTCGCGGTGCACGACTTCGGCTCGGCGACGCTGGCCGACGGCAGCCAGGTCAGCTACCTGGTGATGGAGTACGTCGACGGCGAGCCGCTGGTCACCTGGATCCGGCGCGCCAGCCGGCTCGACCCGACGTCGACCATGTCGGTGGTCGCGCAGGCCGCCGCCGCGCTGCACGCCGCGCACACCGCCGGCATCGTGCACCGGGACGTCAAGCCGGGCAACCTGCTGGTGAAGCGGGACGGGACGGTGGTGCTGGTCGACTTCGGCATCGCCCGGTCCAGCACGATGGCCTCGCTGACCGCCGCGCACATGGTGCTCGGCACGGCCTCGTACATGTCGCCGGAGCAGGCGGTCGGTCAGCCGGTCTCGGCGGCCACCGACGTCTACGCGCTCGGTGCGGTCGCCTACTACTGCCTGACCGGGCAGCCGCCGTTCGTCGGGGAGAACCCGTTGCAGGTGGCGCTGCGGCACGCCCAGGAGGAGCCGGCGCCGCTGCCGCCGGGCACCCCACCGGCGGTGGCCGAGGTGGTCGCGCGGGCCCTGGCCAAGAGCCCCGGTGACCGCTGGCCCAGCGCCGCGGCCCTGGCCGACGCCGCCCTGGACGCCCGGGACGCCACGCTGGCCGTGCTGCGGGTGCCGCCGCGTCCGCCGTGGGCGCTGGCGGGTCCGGCCCTGCCGACGCCGTCCGGGCCGTCGACGCCGACCGGCCCGTCGACGCCGTCCGGCCCGTTGACGCCGTCCGGCCCGTTGACGCCGTCCGGCCCCGCGGGCGACCCGTCGAAGGCGGCGTCCGCCGGAGCGCGGGACACCGGCGCGGGGACCGGCGCGGGAGCACTTCCGGCCGGACCGCCGACGCCGCCCGGCGCCGGGACCGGGGCGCTGGCCGCCGCGTCCGCCACCCCGCCCGCGCCGCCCACCGGCCCCGGGACCGTGGCACCGCAGTGGCAGCAGAGCGGCGCACCCGCCACACCGCCGGGCGGCGCACCCACTCCGACCGGCCACCCGGCTGGCGCGCCCTACCCGGGCCCCGGGCAGCCGTATCCGGGCGGGCCGTACCCGGCCGTGGTGGGCGGCCAGCAGGCGACCCCGCCCGCCGGCTACCCCAGCCGGTACGTCGTACCGGCGACCACCCCGACCCGGGAGGACCGGGCCGGCGGCGCGGCCCGACGGCGCCGGCTCGCCCTGGCCGGCGCGGCGGGCGGGGTGGTGGCGCTGCTGGCCGCCGTGGCCGCGGTGGTGGCGCTCCAGCCCGACGAGCCCGCCCGGGGCGGCCCGGCGCTGACCGCCGAGTCGGAGTCGGCGGCACCGGTGCTGCCGGGCCCGAGCGTCAGCACCCGGGGCGGGAAGCCGAGGCCCAGCGCGAGCGCCACCGGCTCCCGGTCGGCCTCGGCGACGCCGACCGCCGGGTCGACCGGCACGACGACGGGCCCGGGAACGAGCGCGTCCCCCACCACCTCCGCTCCGCAGCCGGGGACGACCACCACCCCGCCGGCGAGGACCAACCCGTACACGCCGGCTCAGGTCTGCGGCAGCGGCTACCAGGTGATCGACTCCGCCTCGTTGACCGCGAACGGGGTCCGGCGGGGCAAGGTCTACCTGCTGTGGAACGAGGCGGCCAAGGCCAACTGCGTGGTCACCATGAAGGTGACCGCGGTCGGCGAGCGCACCACGGCGTCGGCGTTCCTGGAGGTGCAGGGGAAGACCCGCGCCACCGACAGCGGCGCGTTCGAGTACTACGCCGGCCCGGTCCGTGCTGGAGCCGGCGGGACCTGCGTGAAGTGGGGCGGAGCGACCGGCGGCGCCAGCTACGCCAGCGGATTCGAGCACTGCGGCTGAGCCCCGGGCCGGGCGGCGACCGCAGCCCGGGCGGCTTTAAGGTACGGGCATGTCCGTTGACGGCTGGAACACGGTCCTGGTGCTCGGCGGTATCCGCTCGGGCAAGTCGGAGTTCGCCGAGTCCCTGGTGGGTGACGCCCCGACGGTGCGCTACGTGGCGACCTCCGCCGACGCGGACCCGGACGACACCGAGTGGGCCGCCCGGCTGACGGCGCACCGGGAACGCCGGCCGGGCAGCTGGACCACCGAGGAGACCGCCGACGACCCGCGCCGGCTGGCCGACGTGATCGCCTCCGCCGGGCCGAACGAGACGCTGCTGGTGGACGACCTGGGCGGCTGGGTGACGGTGCTGCTCGATCCGGCGCACCAGCCCGCCGACGACGTGGCCACCATCGCCGAACTGGCCGCGGCGGTGCGCGCCAGCGAGGCGCGGATCGTGCTGGTCAGCCCCGAGGTGGGGCTGTCGCTGGTGCCGACCACCCCGCTGGGTCGGGCCTTCACCGACGCCCTCGGCGCGGCGAACCGGGCCGTCGCGGACGCCTGCGACGCCGTGGTGCTGGTGGTCGCCGGCCAGCCGACCTGGCTCAAGCCCGCCGTCACTCCGCGCGCGGCCGGGGTGCCCGCCCAGGCCGGCCCGGCCCGCCACGACGTGACCGCCGCCGCCGCGCCGGCCGAGGCGCCGCTGCCGGACGTGCTGACCCCGACCGCCCCCGCCGCACCGGCCGCACCCGCGGAGACCAACGGGACCGCCTGGGCGGCACCGACCATGGCGCTGCCGATGGTCGCCACCGGCCTGGTCATCCAGCCCGGCATGGAGCTGCCCATGCCGGACGAGTACGCCGGCCCGCAGGCCGTCGACCGGCTCGCCACCCTGGACGTGGCGGGGGCCGGGTTCGGCGAGCTGGAACGGGTCGTCGGCTTCGCCGCCGCCACCCAGGGCACCGCGACCCCCGCCCCGTGGGCGAGCGTGCGGGTGCTGCTGCTGCACGGGGACCACCAGGGCGGCGCCGCCGCCGGCACGGTCCCCGGCGAGTCGTCGCGCCGGGCCCGGCAGGCGCGGGCCGGCCGGGGCGCGCTGGCCCGGCTGGCCGCCGAGAACGGCGCCAGCCTCCAGGTGGTAGACACCCCGTCCTCGGC
The DNA here is from genome assembly GCF_029893845.1 of Micromonospora sp. A200. Classification (NCBI taxonomy): domain Bacteria; kingdom Bacillati; phylum Actinomycetota; class Actinomycetes; order Micromonosporales; family Micromonosporaceae; genus Micromonospora; species Micromonospora sp. A200. The sequence goes on from NZ_JARXXY010000053.1 coordinate 9,899, forward strand.
GCCGATGGAGCAGGAGCCGGCGCTGGCCGGCGCCGCCGTGGAGTCGGCCCTGCGCTACGGCTGGCGGCTGGCCGAGGAGGCCGCCGACGCGGGCGTACAGCTGCTGGTGCTGGGGGCGTGCGGCGCCGGCACGGAGGCGGCGGCCGCGGCGGTGCTGGCGGCGACCGCCGGCGCGGAGGCCCCGGCGGTGCTCGGCCGGGTGATCACCGCCAGCGGCGAGATCGACGACGCGGCGTGGATGACCCGCTGCGCGGCGGTCCGGGACGCGCTGCACCGGACCCGCCGCTCCCCGCGCGACGCCAAGGACGTGCTGGCCGAGCTGGGCGGCGGCGACATCGCGGTGGCCACCGGCGTGCTGCTCGGCGCGACCGCCCGCCGGCTGCCGGTGATGCTCGACGGCCCGGTCGGCGTGGCCGCGGGCATGATCAGCCGCGACCTGGCCGGGCAGGCCCGGCACTGGTGCGTGCTGGCCGACCACGGCGGCCACCCGGCGGTCCGGCTCGCCGCCGACGTGCTCGGCCTGACCCCGCTGCTGGACCTGCGGCTGGACCTGGGCGAGGGGGCGAATGCGCTGACCGCGCTGCCGCTGCTGCGCTCGGTGCTGGCGCTGGCCGCCGCGCTGCCGGCGCACCCCCGGCTCGGCGGCGGGGACCCCGACTCCGACGAGCCGGACTTCGCCGAGCCGGAACCGGCGGGCCCCGGCCCGACCACCGTGGAGCCGGACGGCACCGAGCCCGACTTCAGCGAGCCCGACTTCAGCGAGCCGGAGCCCGCCGGCCCGGGGCCGACCACCACGGAGCCGGACCCGTCGGGCCGGCGTGCCGGCTGAGTCGCGGGTCGCCGACGGCCTGCGGCTGGCGCTGACCACCTTCACCACGCTGCCGGTCCGCGCCGGCCGGATCGACCGCCCGACCGCGGGCGCCGCGATGGCGCTCGCCCCGTTGGTCGGCGCGCTGCTCGGCGCGGTGCTCGCCGGGGTGCTGCTGCTCCTGACCCCATTCGCTCCCCCGCTCATCGCCGCCGGGGTGACGGTGGGCTGCGCCGCCCTGCTCACCCGGGGGCTGCACCTGGACGGGCTGGCCGACACCGTGGACGCGCTGGGTTCGTACCGGCGGGGAGCGGCGGCGCTGGAGATCATGAAGAAGCCGGACGTGGGGCCGTTCGGGGTGGTCGCGCTGGTGGTCGTACTCCTGCTCCAGACGGCGGCCCTCGCGGAGCTGGCGGGGCGGTCGTGGCCGGCGGTGCTCGCGGGCGTGGTGGCCGCGACGGCGGCGGGGCGGCTCGCGGTGACGGTGGCCTGCCGGCGCGGGGTGCCGGCGGCCCGGCCGGAGGGGCTGGGCGCGCTGGTCGCCGGGACGGTGGGACCGGTGGCGCCGGCGGTCGGCGCGGTCGCCGTCGCGCTGGTGGCGGTGGCGGCGGTGCCGGGCCGCCCGTGGCAGGGGCCGCTCGTCCTCGCGGCGGCGCTCGCCGTCGCGGTGGGGTTGCTGCGCCACGTGGTACGCCGGCTCGGCGGCGTCACCGGCGACGTGCTCGGCGCCGCCGTCGAGGTGGTCACCACGCTGGTCTACCTGGGACTGGTGCTGTCCGGCTGAACGCGGCACCGGGCGGCGGGTAGCGTTTGCCCCGACAGCACCGGCACGGCCTTCCGGGGGACGACTTGCTCATCACGGACGACTTCCTCCCCATCCCGGTGCCGGAGTCGCTGAGCGCGACGTACCTGGTGCCGATGGCGGGGCTGCCCCGGGTGAGCCCGAAGACGGCGGTGCGGGCGCTGGAGGGCCGGCTGGCCGAGCCGGTGCACGGGCTGGCGACGCAGATGCTGGACAGCCCGCTGATGACGGTGGACACCCGGTCGATCGACGAGTTCCCGCAGCTGCCGCCGGACCTGCTCACCGCGTTCGGCGCCACCGAGGCGCAGCTCGGCCGGCTGGCCGCGGCCAGCCACCTGGTGGTGGTGCAGGCCGAGTACCGGCCGGGCTGGCCGCCGGCGCACGAGTGGGCGGCCCGCGCGGTGGCCGCCGCGGTCGCCGAGTCCGTCGACGGCGACGTGGTGGACGTGTTCGGGTTGCAGTTCCTCGACCCGGCGGCCGCGCTGCGTTCGCTGCCGGACGCCGAGGGTCGGGTACGCCTGGTCGACTGGGTGCTGGTGCCCTACTCCTCCGACGCAGAGGGGCTCTGGTTCACCACCAAGGGGCTGCGCCGGTTCGGCCTGCTGGAGTTGCAGACCCAGGGCGTGCCGGACCACCTCACCCGGGCCTGGGGCGCGGTGATGACCGGGGCCGCCCGGCGGCTGCTGCGGGACTGGACCGACGGGCTGGCCGGCGAGGAGGTGCCGGCGTTCGTGCAGCTGCCCGTGCTGGCCACGGTGACCGGGCACGACATCGCGGTGGCGTACGGCAATCCGGAGCAGCACGGCGCGACGGCCCCGGTGCTGCTGCGGCTGGAGCTGGACCCGGCCACCGACCCGGAGGCCGACTCGTTCCTCAGCCTGCGCCCGCCGCCCGGGCACCCGGGCCCGCCCGGGAAGTACTTCGCTGCGGCCTGCGCGACGCTCTTCTCCGGCATTCAGCCCGACGTCCGCTACGCCCGGCCCGGTGACGCGATGAGCAAGGCGATCGCCACCGCCCGGGCCGGGCTGGACGACATCCGGGCCCGGTTCCTCGCCGGCAAGCTGCCGCCGGAGTCGCAGCTCGTGGTCAAGTACGGCCTGCCCGGCGACGAGGGCCCCGAGTTCGTCTGGGCCGGGGTGACCTCGTGGGAGGTGCCGGAGCGGCTCGTCGGCGCCAGCGCCAGCGACGCCAACACCGACCCCACCGTCCGGATCGGCTCCCCCGTCGTGGTCGAGGCGACCGACGTGGTCGACTGGGCCCTCCTCGACGGCACCGGCGTCATCGAGGGCGGCTGGACCCAGGCCGTCCTCGACGCCGGCGAACCCCCCACCGCCTGACCCCACCCGCCCTGCCCTGTTGATCAAGAAGTTTGCGTCGGATCCGGCGCTCGGGCCGACGCAAACTTCTTGATCAACAGGGCTGGCGCCGGGGGTTACTTGACCGAGGGGGTCACGAAGGGGGGTCGGGTGACGCGCATCTGGGCGCGGCGGCCGCGGATGTCGACCTCGACGAGGTCGCCGTCGGCGAGCTTGGCGTCGGTGTCGAGCAGGGCCAGGGCGATGCCCTGCTTCTTGGTGGGCGAGAACGTGCCGCTGGTGATCGTGCCGAGCTCGGTGTCGCCGGCGTAGACCGTCATGCCGGGGCGCGGGATGGCGCGGTCGACGGCCTCGAGGCCGCGCAGCGTACGGCGCGGGCCGGCGGCCTTCTCGGCGAGCAGCGCGTCGCGGCCCCAGAACGCCGGCTTGTCCCAGCCGACCGCCCAGCCGGAGCGGGCCTGCACCGGCGTGATCTCCAGCGACAGGTCCTGCCCGTGCAGCGGGTAGCCCATCTCGGTGCGCAGCGTGTCCCGGGCGGCCAGCCCACAGGCCCGCAGCTCGTACGCCGCACCGGCGGCGAACAGCGCGTCCCAGACCGCGACGGCGTGCCCGGCCGGCACCACCAGCTCGTAGCCCAGCTCCCCGGTGTAACCGGTGCGGCAGACGGTCAGCTCCACTCCGGCCAGGGCGGCGGCGGAGAAGCTCATGTAGCCGTGCTCCACCGGCAGGCCCAGGCCGCCGAGCAGCTCCGCCGAGCGCGGGCCCTGCACGGCCAGCACCGCGTACGCCTCGTGCTCGTCGGTGACGGTGATCCCGGCCGGCGCGGCGGCGCGCAGCCGGCGCACCACCTCGGCGGTGTTCGCCGCGTTCGGGATGAGGAAGACGTGGTCGTCGGCGTGCAGGTAGGCGATGATGTCGTCCACCACGCCGCCGGTCGCGTCGTCGCAGCAGAGCGTGTACTGCGCCCGGCCCGGGCCGATGCGGCCCAGGTCGTTGCTGAGGCAGGCGTTGACGAAGTCCGCCGCACCCGGCCCGGTGACCCGCGCCTTGCCCAGGTGGGAGACGTCGAAGACGCCCACGGCGGTACGCACCGCCGTGTGTTCCTTCAGTACGCCGCCGCCGGCGTACTCCAGCGGCATCTCCCAACCCCCGAAGGGGGCGAACTTGGCGCCGAGAGCGGTGTGCCGCTCGTGCAGCGGGGAACGGCGCAGCCGGGTCGCGGCGGCGTCGGAGGTCACGTCCGTCATGGGTGGCAACTTACCGGGGTACCCGCCGCTGGTTAGCATCGGCGGGACCCGCCGCGACAGCCATCGGCGGGACAGCCAAGCTTCCGGCGGGTAGGTTCCGCCGGAGACCTTCATCGCCGGTACGCGACGACGCGACCGGCCCGGCCCGCCCGGAGTAGCTTCAGTGACATCGCCCAGCACCACCCTGAGCCTGGTCGACACCGACCCCGCCGAGCTTGCCGTCGACGCGATCGTGATCGGCGTGCACAGCCTGACCGGAGAGCAGGCCGCCACCAGCGGCCTCGCCGGCATCCTGCTGCTCGCCAGCGGCGCGGAGAGCATCGCCGCCGCCTTCGACGGCAAGCTGACCGAGACGCTGGCGCTGCTCGGCGCGACCGGCGCTCCGGGCGAGGTGACCAAGCTGGCCACGCTGGGCACGGTCACCGCGCCGATCGTCGCCGCGGTCGGCCTCGGCCCGGAGCCGACCGGCGCCGCCCCCGCCCCGGAGACGCTGCGCCGGGCCGTCGGCGCCGTCGTCCGGGCGCTCGGCGGCGCGCCCCGGGTGGCGCTGAGCATGCCGCTGCCCGACGACGCCGACGCCCCGGCCGCGCTGCGCGCGGTCGCCGAGGGCGCGCTGCTCGGCGGCTACCGGTTCGCCGGCTACAAGACCAAGCCGCAGCCGACCCGGCGCACGCCGGTGGCCGAGGTGCTGATCTCCGTGCCGGACGCCGGTGAGGCGACCGCCCGGGGCGAGATCGACCGGGCCACCGCGGTGGCCGGTGCGGTGCGTACCAGCCGGGACTGGGTGAACACCGCCCCGAACGAGCTGCGTCCGCCGGCCTTCGCCGAGGCCGTCGCGACGGCCGCCCGCGCGGCCGGGCTCGGCGTCGAGGTGCTCGACGAGGAGGCGCTGCGCGCCGGCGGGTACGGCGGCATCGTCGCCGTCGGGCAGGGCTCGGAGGCCCCGCCGCGCCTGGTCAAGCTCACGTACACCCCGTCGGGTGGCGGCAGCGGCAAGCGGGTGGCGCTGGTCGGCAAGGGCATCACCTTCGACACCGGCGGCATCTCCATCAAGCCGGCGCAGGGCATGTGGGAGATGAAGTCGGACATGGCCGGGGCGGCCGCCGTCGGCGCCGCGATGCTGGCGATCGCCGCGGTGAAGCCGTCGGTGGCGGTGACCGCGTACCTGCCGATGGCGGAGAACATGCCGTCGGGCACCAGCTACCGGCCGGGTGACGTGATCACCATGTTCAACGGCAAGAAGGTCGAGGTGCTCAACACCGACGCCGAGGGCCGCATGATCCTGGGCGACGCGATGGCGCGGGCCTGCGCCGACGGCACCGACTACCTCTTCGAGACGTCCACCCTCACCGGTGGGCAGGTCATCGCGCTGGGCAAGAAGATCGCCGGCGTGATGGGCACCCCGGAGCTGTGCGAGCGGGTCAAGACCGTCGGCGAGTCCGTCGGCGAGCCGGCCTGGCCGATGCCGCTGCCGGACGACGTGCGCAAGGGCATGGACTCCGACGTCGCGGACATCTCCCAGGTCAACGCCGGCATGGACCGGGCCGGGCACATGCTGCAGGGCGGCGTGTTCCTGCGCGAGTTCGTCACCGAGGACGTGGCCTGGGCGCACATCGACATCGCCGGCCCGGGCTACCACTCGGGCGAGGCGACCGGCTACTGGACGAAGGGCGGCACCGGCGTCCCGGTCCGCACCCTGGTGCAGCTGGTCGAGGACGTCGCCGCCAACGGCTGACAGCCACCCGCAACCCACGATCGGGGCGCCTCCCACACTTGGGAGGCGCCCCGCCCGCATTCCACCCGGCCGCCGGCCCCGCTTCCCACGCCCCGCGCCAAGGTCGACACCGTTTGCGGCGTGTCGCGGTGTCAGCCCGCCCGGACACCGCGACACGCCGCATCTCGCGTGCGGGGCACGGCGACGCCCGGCCGGGCGGGCCGGGCCGGGCCGGGCCGGGCCGGGCCGGGCCGGGCCGGGCAGGGGTCAGAAGAGTTCGGGGCGGCGTTTGCGGCGCTCGTTGTAGTCGCGCATCCGCTGCGGGTAGCCCATCAGGCGGACGTCGTAGATGGGGATTGCCAGCCGGTGGGCGAAGCGGCGGGCGCCCTCGGGACCGTCGACGCGGCGGCGGGTCCACTCCCCGTCGTCGGCGATCAGGATGACGGTGGTCTCGGTGACCGTGGTCCGCGGCTCGATGTACGCCTCGACGCCCCGCCGGGTCCGGACGAAGTTCTCAAGATGGTCCAGATCGGCCCGGTCGGCGGGGCGGCCACGACTGACCGCGCCCGTCTGCTTTCGTCGCCGGAATAGCCCCACCGACTGTCTCCTCCCCCGTCATCATCGAAGACGGTGCCAAGAGTACGTGTCGACGACGTGTCGTTGGGCACCTCGGTACGCGCTCCGCATCCCCTAGTGACAAGATGACCGAGGTGGGGTGTGTCCCTGTTGCCCCACCGTGACCCCCGATGCAGCGACGCGACCTGGGAGTTGGACGTGAGCGAGCCGAACGAGACCTTCGACATCGTCATTCTCGGAGGTGGCAGCGGCGGCTACGCGGCGGCGCTGCGCGCCGCCCAGTTGGATCTCTCGGTCGCGCTGATCGAGAAGGGGAAGCTCGGCGGCACCTGCCTGCACAACGGCTGCATCCCCACCAAGGCGCTGCTGCACGCGGCCGAGATCGCCGACCAGACCCGCGAGTCCGAGCAGTTCGGCGTGAAGGCCGAGCTGGTCGGCATCGACATGGCGGGGGTCAACTCGTACAAGGACGGCGTGGTCTCCCGCCTCTACAAGGGCCTGCAGGGCCTGGTGGGCAGCGCCAAGAACATCACCTTCGTGGCCGGCGCCGGCAAGCTGGTCGGCAAGAACGTCGTCGAGGTCGACGGCAAGCGCTACACCGGCCGCAACGTCATCCTGGCCTCCGGCTCGTACGCCAAGAGCCTGCCCGGCTTGGAGATCGACGGCGAGCGGATCATCACCAGCGACCACGCGCTGACCCTGGACCGGGTCCCGGCGTCGGTGATCGTGCTCGGCGGCGGTGTGATCGGCGTCGAGTTCGCCAGCGTGTGGAAGTCCTTCGGCGTGGACGTCACGATCGTCGAGGCGCTGCCCCGCCTGGTCGCCGCCGAGGACGAGGAGTCCTCCAAGGCGCTGGAGCGGGCCTTCCGCAAGCGGAAGATCAACTTTAAGGTCGGCAAGCCGTTCGAGAAGGTCGAGAAGACCGACAACGGCGTCAAGCTGACGATCGCCGGCGGCGAGACCGTCGAGGCCGAGCTGCTGCTGGTCGCCGTCGGGCGCGGCCCGAACACCGCCAACCTCGGGTACGAGGAGCAGGGCGTGAAGATGGACCGCGGCTACGTGCTGACCGACGAGCGGCTGCGCACCAGCGTGCCGAACGTCTACGCGGTCGGCGACATCGTGCCCGGCCTCCAGCTCGCCCACCGCGGCTTCCAGCAGGGCATCTTCGTCGCCGAGGAGATCGCCGGCCAGAACCCGGCCGTGATCGACGAGGCCGGCATCCCGCGGGTCACCTACTCCGACCCGGAGCTGGCGTCGGTGGGTCTGACCGAGACGAAGGCCAAGGAGCAGTACGGCGCGGACAAGGTCAAGACCTACAACTACAACCTGGGTGGCAACGGCAAGAGCCAGATCCTCAAGACGGCCGGCTTCGTGAAGCTGGTCCGGGTGGAGGACGGCCCGGTGGTCGGCGTGCACATGGTCGGCGCCCGGGTCGGTGAGCTCGTCGGTGAGGCACAGCTCATCTACAACTGGGAGGCGTACCCGGCCGAGGTGGCGCAGCTCGTGCACGCCCACCCGACGCAGAGCGAGGCCCTGGGCGAGGCGCACCTGGCCCTCGCCGGCAAGCCGCTGCACTCGCACGCCTGATCAAGAACTGATTCCGCGGCGTCCGGCGGCAGACGGGCGAGATCGCACAGGGGAATGAAGGAGTCATAAGAGATGCCGGTATCGGTCACCATGCCTCGGCTCGGAGAGAGCGTCACCGAGGGCACCGTCACCCGCTGGCTCAAGCAGGAGGGCGACACCGTCGAGGTCGACGAGCCGCTGCTCGAGGTGTCGACCGACAAGGTCGACACCGAGATCCCGTCCCCCGCGGCGGGCGTGCTGAGCCGGATCGTGGTCGGCGAGGACGAGACCGCCGAGGTGGGCAGCGAGCTGGCCGTCATCGCCGGTGAGGGCGAGCAGGCCGGTGGCGGCGAGGCCGCCCCGCAGCAGGCGGCCGAGCCGGCCGCCGAGCCCACCGCCGCCGCGGCGGGCACCGGCCCGGAGCCGGAGCAGGAGCAGCCCGCGGCGCCGCAGCCGCAGGCCGAGGCCGCCCCGGCGCCGTCCGGCGAGGGCACCGCGGTGAAGATGCCAGCCCTGGGTGAGAGCGTCACCGAGGGTACGGTCACCCGCTGGCTCAAGCAGGTCGGCGAGACCGTCGAGGTGGACGAGCCGCTGCTGGAGGTCTCCACCGACAAGGTCGACACGGAGATCCCGTCGCCGGTCGCCGGCACCGTGCTGGAGATCAAGGTCGCCGAGGACGAGACCGCCGAGGTGGGCGCCGACCTGGCGATCATCGGTGCCGCCGGGGCCGCCCCGGCGAAGCCGGAGCCGAAGCCCGAGCCCAAGGCGGAGGCCAAGCCCGAGCCGAAGCCCGAGCCGAAGCCGGAGCCGAAGGCCGAGGCCAAGCCGGAGCCCAAGGTCGAGGAGCCGACCCCGGGTCTGTCGTACAACGAGCCGGCGGCCGAGGCGGAGACCGCCGCCGAGCCGGCCAAGGCCGAGCAGGCGGCGCAGCCGTCGGCGCCGACCCCGACCCCGCAGCGGCCCACCGCCCCGGTGCCGGGTGGCGGCGAGGAGGCGGCCGGCTACGTGACCCCGCTGGTGCGCAAGCTGGCCGGCGAGCACGGTGTCGACCTGTCCTCGGTCAACGGCACCGGTGTCGGCGGCCGGATCCGCAAGCAGGACGTGCTGGAGGCGGCGGAGAAGGCCAAGGCGGCCAAGGCCGCGCCGGCCCCCGCGCCGCAGCCCGCCGCGGCTGCCCCGGCCAAGCCGGCCGCGAAGCCGCAGCCGAGTGGCAAGCGCGGCACGACCGAGAAGCTGCCCCGGATCCGCAAGGCCATCGCCAAGCGGATGCACGAGTCGCTGCACGAGATGGCGCAGCTCACCACGGTGATCGAGGTGGACGTCACCAAGATCGCCAAGCTGCGGGCGCAGGCCAAGGAGTCGTTCCAGCAGCGGCACGGCGTCAAGCTGTCGTTCCTGCCGTTCTTCGCGCTGGCGGCCATCGAGGCGCTGCAGGCGTACCCGATCGTCAACGCCAGCATGGACCTCGAGGCCGGGACGATCACCTACCCGGACGCCGAGCACCTGGGCATCGCCGTGGACACCGAGCGGGGTCTGCTGGTCCCGGTCATCCACAACGCCGGTGACCTGAACCTGGGCGGCATCGCCAAGCGGGTCGCCGACCTGGCCGAGCGCACCCGGACCAACAAGATCAGCCCGGACGAGATCGCCGGCGCGACCTTCACGCTGACCAACACCGGCAGCCGGGGCGCGCTCTTCGACACCCCGATCGTGCCGTCGCCGCAGTCGGCGATGCTCGGCACCGGTGCCGTGGTCAAGCGCCCGGTCGTGGTCAACGACCCGGAGCTGGGCGAGGTCATCGCGGTCCGCTCGATGATCTACCTGGCCCTCTCCTACGACCACCGGCTGATCGACGGCGCCGACGCGGCCCGTTTCCTGGTCGCGGTCAAGGAGCGCCTGGAGGGCGGCAACTTCGAGGCCGACCTCGGCCTCTGATTCCTCCCGTACGCGCAGGGCGCCCCGGTCACACCGACCGGGGCGCCCTGCGCCGTTCCGCCCTGTGTGCGGCGACCGCGGAACCGGTGCCGCACCCCCCGTCAGGCCCGGAGGGTCTCCTCGGAGACCGTCCAGAGCCGCTCCGCGGCCTCCGGGTCGCGCGCGTACGGCGCGTACCCGGTGCGGGTGCCGGGCTGGTTCGGCCCGGCCTCCTGGCAGTCCTCGAAGTAGCGCCCGCCGATGCCGTCGAGCAGCGGTGAGGTGGCGACCAGCACGGACGTGGCCGCGCCCTGCTCGGTGCTCCTCCAGTAGGCCGCGCCGCCGCCGCTCTGCGCGCGCATCCGGTTCAGCTCCTCCTCGCTGATGTAGCGCTGGAGGTTGGTCCGGATCGCCCCGGGCATCAACGCGTTGCTGGTGATGCCGTCGTCGGCCCAGCGCCTCGTCAGCTCCACCGCGAATAGCACGTTGGCCGTCTTGGACTGCCCGTAGGCCTCCCACGGGTCGTACGGACGCCGGGTGAAGTGGATGTCGTCGAAGACCACCGGCGAGCGCAGGTGGGCCGCCGAGCTGACCGACACGACGCGCGCGCCCCCGGCCGCCGCCAGCGCCCGGTGCACCCCGGTGGCCAGGGCGAAGTGGCCCAGGTGGTTGGTCGCGAACTGCATCTCCCAGCCCTGCGGGGTGCGCATCTCGGGCGAGGCCATGATGCCGGCGTTGTCGACCAGGATGTGCAGCGGCCCGTCCCAGGTGCGCACGAACCCGGCCACCGACGACTGGTCGGCGAGGTCGAGCGGTGCGACGAGGGTCCGGTCGTTGCCGGTGGTGTCCGTGATGTCCGCCGCGGCCCGCTGGCCGGCGTCGAGGTTGCGTACGGCGAGGGTGACCTCGGCCCCGGCGGCGGCGAGCGCACGGGCGGTCTCCACGCCGATGCCGGACGCCCCACCGGTGACGACGGCCCGTCGACCGGTGAGGTCGATGCCGCGCACGACCTCCATGGCGGTGGACTCGCGGGAGAACGGCGTGCTGACAGGTGTGCTGGTGGTCATGATCCATCCTTGTCCGGGGCGGGGGGCGGGCCGCTGGTGGACGCCGCGGTGCGGGCGTTTTCCCACCAGGGCGCGGAGGTAACGCGGGCGTCGGCAGCCGGGCCAGCGCGACCTCGCCGGCCGGCTGCTGGACCTGCTGATGGACGGTCTGCAGGCTGAGGGGAATCGCCTCCGGGCCGAGCCGACGCTGCGAGAGTGGACGGGTGGGCAGCGGGCGGTGGAGGCGGCGCGGGACGCTGGGGCCCGCCGTCGCCGTCGCCCCCGGCGCCCGGGTGGACCGCTTCGAGGTCTTCTTCGACCTGGTCTTCGTCTTCTCGTTCTTCATCATCACCCGGGCCACCGCCGTCCAGATCACGGGTTCGGCGTTGCTGCACGGCATGCTGGTGCTGGCGGTGCTCTGGTGGGCCTGGGTGGTGCACAGCGTGGTGGCCACCCGGGTGCGGCTGGGCGAGGGTTTCGTGCCGGTGCTGATGGTCATCGGGATGGCGGCGCTCTTCTGCTTCGCGCTGGCCCTGCCGCAGGCCTTCGGCGACCCCCGGGTGGGCGCGGCCGGGCCGGTGGTCGTGGCGGTCACCTACGTGGTGATCCGCGCGGTGCACTTCCTCCTCTACCTGCACGTCGTGCGGGACAGCCCACGGGAACGCAAGCAGCTGATCCGGTTCGCGCCGGAGTTGGTGTTCAGCACCCTCCTCCTGCTCGGCGCGGCGTTGATCCCCGCCCGGATCGACGACCTCGACATGGCGGGGATGGTGCGCGACGGCCTCTGGCTGTGCGTGGTGCTGCTCCAGTACGGGTCCGGGCTGCTGGGCGGCACCGGGGGCTGGGGGGTGGCGTCGGCCGAGCACTGGACGGAGCGCTACGACCTCATCCTGATCATCGCGCTGGGCGAATCGGTCATCTCGGTCGGCGTCGGCAGCAACCTGCTCGGCCAGCCGCCCACCTGGCCGGCGGTCGCGGCGGCGGCGCTCGGCATCTTCTTCACCGCCGCACTCTGGTGGGCTCACTACGACGTCATCGGCCCCGCCGCCCGGATCGCCCTGCACGTCGCAGAGGGGCGCGAACGGGTGGCGATGGCGCGGGACGCGTACGCCTACCTCTACCTGCCGATGATCGCCGGGATCATCCTGTTCGCCCTGGGCGCGGAGGGGATCGTCCACGAGATCGCCGATCCGTCCGTGCCCCTCATGGAACCGGCACACGGCCCGAGCGTGCCTCTGCTCTTCGGCGGGGTGATCTGTTACCTGTGCGGGAACATGCTCTTTCAGTTGCGCACGCTGCGCACGCTGTCCTGGACCCGGGTCGCCGCGGTGCTCCTGCTCGCCCTCGGCATCCCGGTCGGCTCCCACCTGCCCGGGCTGGCCACCCTGACCCTGCTCACCGCGATCTGCGTCGGGTTGGTGGTGGTCGAGGTGGTGACCATGGAGGAAGGCCGGCGCGCGCTGCACGAGGTGGTCTTCCACGAAAGGACCACTTTCGAGGCGCACGAGGCGGCCTTCCGGGCCCGGTGGAAGGAGCGCGGGACGGACGAGACGGGCACCTCGACGTAGGATCACCGGCAGCGTCGCGGTGCACCCGGCAAGGAGACCGCCGAGGGCATGGAGGCGCGGGACAGCATGGGATCCACGTGCACCCTTCCACCGAGCCGGGCGACCGCCTGACCGCCCTCGGCAACCAGTTGATCGAGATCCACCTCTGGCTCCGCGAGGAGCTGGCCGCGCTGCGCGCCGGCCTCGACTCCCCCACCGGTCCGCGCGACCTGCGCGCCCACTGCCTGACCTTCTGCTCCGCGCTCACCCGCCACCACACCGGCGAGGACGGCGGGGCGTTCCGGGTGCTGGCCGAGCAGGCACCGCAGCTGCGCCCGGTCCTCGACGAACTCGCCGCCGACCACGAGGTGGTCGCGGCCGTCCTGCGCCGGGTGGAGGAGCTGGCCGCCGACCCGGCCGGCGTGGACGGGGTACGCGCGGAACTGGACGGGCTGAGCGCGCTGCTCGAATCGCACTTCGTCTACGAGGAGAAGAAGCTGCTCGCCGCCCTGAACGCGGTGCGCGACGGGACGACCGAGGAGCTGCTCGGCGTGCCGCTGCCCGAGTGAGGATTCGCCGATCAGCAGAATCGGCCCCTCCGAACTGGCCGGCGGGGTCCCCGACGGCGCAGGCTGGCCCGGTGACCGTCTTCTCCCTCCAGGCCACCCCCACCGACGCGGCGAGCTGGCTGGAGCTGGCCCGCCGCGCCGAGGCCGCCGGCTTCGACGCGCTGCTCGCCGCCGACCACCCCGGGGCCGTGCCGTCCCCGTTCGTGGCGCTGGCCGCCGCCGCGTCGGTGACCTCGACGATCGGCCTCGGCTCGTACGTGTCGAACCTCGGCGTCCGCGAGCCGATACTGCTCGCCACCGACGTGGCCACCCTCGACCTGGTCTCCGGCGGGCGGGCCCGGCTCGGCGTCGGCGCCGGCCACACCCCGGCCGAGTGGCGCGCCGTCGGCCGCGAGCGCCCGGACGTCGCCGGCCGGGTACGCCGTTGCGTGGCGGTCGCCGAGGCGGTCCGCGCCCTGCTCGACGGCGACGAGGTCACCGTGGACACCCCCGAGCTGACGGTCCGGGAGGCCCGGCTGACCGCGCCCCGCCCGGTGCAGGACCGGATCCCGCTGACCATGGGCACCGCCAACTCGACGCTGCTGCGCTGGGCCGGCGCGCACGCCGAGGTGGTCGGGCTGACCGGCTTCGGGCGTACCCTCGTCGACGGCCACGCCCACGACGTGCGCTGGCGGACCGACCAGATCGAGGCGCAGCTCGACCACGTCGCCGCCGGCGCGGCCGGTCGGGACGATCCGCCCGCGCTGGAGGCGCTGGTGCAGAAGGTGGTGGTCACCGACGACGCGGAGGCCGCCGCGGCGGAGACCGCGCGCGACGTCGGCCTGACCGTCGCCGAGGTGCTGGCCACGCCGTTCGTGCTGATCGGGACGGCGGACGAGATCGTCGCGGCGGTCGCGGAACACCGGCGCCGCTGGGGCGTCACCCGCTTCGTGGTACGCAGGGACGCGCTGGAGCCACTCGCTCCGGTGCTCGCCCGGCTGTCCTGACCGCTGGCTTTTGGCGGTTGTCAGCGGCGAGCCGGTGCCCGCCCGGAGCCGAGCGTCTCATCGAGACGCTTTAGAGCTGATGACGTAAACGATTCAGGGTCGGCCGCGTCGGCGTCAGCGGCAGACCCAGCCGGGGGCACGGGTGATCCGGCCGTCGCCGCGGTCGACGCAGAGCTCGTCGGTGTCCCGGTCGACCCAGTAGGTCTGGCCGGGCCAGACCAGCACCGGTCGGTCGAGGTGGAACCATTCGACCCGGTCCAGCAGGACGAGCCGGTCCGCGGTCACCCGGCCGCGCATCGTGCTGTCAGTCCGTGGGCCGCTCGGTCACGAAGACACCCAGGCCATGGACGCCCTCGACCAGTCCCTCGGTCTTGAGAACGATCATGGCGTGATTGACCACGCCGGCTGACACGCTGTGCTCAAGGCACAGCTGGGACGTGGACGGCAACTTGTCGCCGGGGGCGAGTTCTCCGGACGCGATCTGCTCGCGGATGAGGTCCGCGAGCTGCGCCCACTTGGGCTTGGCGGGCATGTCATCTCCCTGGTCTGCACCGCCATTTGATCACGCCTTCCTTCTACCGACAAGTAAAAGGTACTCGGTAGTTGACCTATGAGCAGTACTAAGTATAAGTTCGTGGCGGCTGGCTCCCTGGTCTGCAAACCCGGAGCTGGTTGTCCTGCAGGACGCACCCGGCCGACCCCTCCCCGGAGGTCGGTCGGGTGCCAAGGATGCCGGCGACCCCAGGTCGACGGACTCAGAGCAGGCCCGGGGCGGGTGCTGGGCCACCGGTCATCCGTGGAAGGGCGGACGACCACCCCGCCCGCCTCGGCGCCGCGCCCTGATCAGCGAGAGGAAGGCGGTACGCGTGCAGCCCCTGGTCAACGAGGCGATCGACGCGGTGGAGAAGGTGCTCGGCGAGCTGCCGATGCCCCCGTACGTGACGGGCGAACACGTCCGGCTGGCCGTGCGGGCGGTGGTGGTCCACTCCCCCGAGTCCTGGCCGGCCGGCCCAATGTGCCGGAGCGACCGGACCCCGTACCCATGTCGTCTGCACCGGTGGGGACGGCGGGTGCTGCACTCGCGGGGCCTGTCCGAGCGGGCGGTCGACGAGCTGGCGGCCCGCGCCGAGCGGCAGCTCCGCGTACCCGAAGGGCGGCGCTGAGGTGTGGCCGGGCCGGCGGCGCAACGACGGCCCAGTGCCGCTCGGGCCCCGGCACCGGCGGACCTGGCGGCGCGGGCGGCGCTGGTGCTCGTGCGGCCTGCGCTGGGCCGCCTGCCCGGACCGGCACGCGCCGGTCCCGACCGAGCCGCACACGCCGCCGCTGAACACCCGCTGGTGGGACGAGGCGACCCGGGCGAACCCGCAGGTCGGCCGGGTCGGCCGACTCACCCGGCGCAGACCTGGCGGGCCAACGGCGGCCGGTGGTGAGCCCGCCACGCCCGCACCTGCCGATCCGTCCGCTCTGGCTCTGCCGGACCTGCGCCGCGCCCTGGCCGTGCGCCACCGCGCGACTCACCCTCCTCCGCGAGTACGCGCACGACCGGGTGACGCTGCTGGTCTACCTCGGCGGGCTGCTGCACGACGCGGCCGGCCAACTCCACACCCTCAACCCGCACGACGCCCCCGAGCCGACCCAACTCTTCGACCGCTTCCTCGGGTGGGCGCTCCGCCGACCGGCCTCCGACTCCCCCGCCGCGCCCCAGCCGTAGCACCTTGTAGCACATCTGGTCTAGACTGACGGCGTGGCTGAGCATGCTTCTCGTGAGATCACACAGCGCGAGCTTCGCAACGACTCCGGCACCATCATGCGTGGTGTTGAGCGCGGCGAGTCGTTCACGATCACTCGAAACGGCACTCCGATCGGTCGACTGATCCCGATCCGGCGGCGCACGTTCGTGCCGCGAGCGGAGGTGATGGCCGCTTTCGCCACCTCCCCTGTGCTCGATGCGTCCACGTTCCGAGCCGACATCGACAGTGCCATCGAGCAGGATCTGTTCGACCGTGAGTGGTGACCTCCCCCTGCGCGGCCTGATCGACACCAACATCGTCATCCACCTCGCCGCGCTCGATCCCGAGCACCTGCCGGACGAGATGGTCATCAGCGCCGTCACGCTCGCAGAACTGTCAGCCGGGCCGCACCATACTGATGACCCTCGTGAACGAGCCCGTCGAATGAGCGTCCTGCAGCACGTCGAAGCGACGTTCGATCCACTGCCCTTCGACGCCGAGGCAGCTCGTGCCTTCGGTCTCATCGCCGCCGCGGTTCTCGCCTCCGGTCGCGGCACCCGTCGCCGCATCGCAGATCTCATGATCGCTTCCATCGCCCACACACACGGACTGCCGCTCTACACCACCAACCCCAACGACTTCGCCGGGCTGGGCGAGCTGGTGACGCTACAAGCGGTCAAGCGCCCAGACTAGGCTCGGGCGGCGGTCGGCGGCAGACCCAGCCCGGGGCACGGCTGAACCCGACCGTCCGGCTCGACCAACCGGGACTGAACCCGCTTGAGATCGACCCGGTTGGACGACCCGGCCGACCTGCTGTTGGCGCAGCTCAGGCCGAGTTCGACCCCGGACAGGGGTGTGGTTCGTTCGCTGTCGCTCCTGCCGTACCGGAAATCCTGGCGTGTCCAGCCGGGGCGGCCCACCTTCTCGGAGGCCGACGTGGCGGCCTACCTGGCCAATCCCCCCTTCGGCTGGATTGCGCCTTCCGCCGGGTCTCACGGCATGAGCGACCGGACGTACTCGGGGCTATTCATCGCCGAGGGAAGTTCGGACCAGCCGCTGGCCGAGCACATCGAGTTGCTGTTCTACGAGGGCGGTTCGACGAGCACCGCCGCCAACTGCTGTCGCGGCGCGACCGGTCCGGCCCGGTCCGCCGCCTCGACAGCTGGAATCGACTCGTGAACGAGATCGATCACGTGGTCAAGTACTTGCGGTAGTCACGGCAGCCGCTCGTAGAACCGGATTTTCTCGCGGAGATGGTCGTACTGGCGTTCCAGCAGGCGCATCTGCTCCTCGACCCGGTCGGCGTGCCGCTCCAACAGGGCCTGCCGTTGGCCAGCGGTGTGCTCACCGTCGCGGGCCAGCTCGGCGTACCGGCACATCTCCGCGATCGGCATGCCCGTGTCCCGCAGGCAGCGGAACAGCAGCAGCCAGCTCAGGTCGTCGTCGGTGAAGACCCGACGGCCGCCGGAGGTGCGGCCGATGTCGCTGAGCAGGCCGATCTTCTCGTAGTAGCGGAGGGTGTCGAGGCTGAACCCGCTGCGGGTCGCCGCCTCCGAGGGGGTGTAGCCGCGCATGTCGCAATGCTAGGGCTTGACCTGGAGCGCGCTCCAGGTTGAAAGCTGGCCGCATGACGATGACACGGACACTGGGCCGCAGCGGGATGGACGTCAGCGCCCTCGGCATGGGGTGTTGGGCGATCGGTGGACCGCTCTGGGGCGCGGGCGGAGAGCCGTTTGGCTGGGGCGAGGTGGACGACGACGAGTCGGTGCGCACCATCCACCGCGCCCTCGACCTCGGCGTCACGCTCTTCGACACGGCCAGCAACTACGGCGCCGGGCACAGCGAGCGGGTCCTCGGCCGGGCTCTCGCCGGCCGCCGCGACGGGGCGGTGATCGCCACCAAGTTCGGCAACCGCTCGGACGAGCGGACCCGCCGGTGGACCGGCGAGGACGGCAGTCCGGCCTACGCGGTGGCCAGCCTGGAGGAGTCGCTGCGCCGGCTCGGCACCGACCATGTCGACCTCTACCAGTTGCACATCAACGGCCTGCCGGCATCCGCCGCGCTCGACCTGGTCGACACCCTGGAGGACCTCGTCACCGAGGGCAAGATCGGCGCGTACGGCTGGAGCACCGACAACCCGGCGTCCGCGCGCGTTCGCCGAGGCCGGTCCGCACTGCGCGGCGATCCAGCACGACGAATCGGTGTTCAACGACAACGCCGAGCTGCTCGCCGTCTGCGACGCGCTCGACCTGGCCAGCCTCAACCGGGGCCCGCTCGCCATGGGTCTGCTCACCGGCTCGACGCGGGCGGTCGGGGCGGACGACGTGCGCGGGAGGGCACCGGAGTGGCTGGTCTGGTTCACCGACGGCCGCCCGGCACCGCACTGGTCGGCCCGGCTCGCCGAGATCCGGGAGGCGCTCACCGCGGACGGTCGTACCCTCGCCCAGGGCGCGCTGGGCTGGCTGCTCGCGCGCAGCCCACGAACGGTGCCCATCCCGGGCTGCCGCACCGTCGCGCAGGCCGAGGAGAATTTCGGCACCCTCGCCCGCGGACCGCTGTCGGCCGAGGCGTTCGCGGAGGTGGAACGCTTGCTCGCCGACCTGCGCGCCGTGCCGGTCGCCTGATCCCGGGCGGCCCTCGACCCGGCTGGGCGCGTCGCGGGCCGCTCCCGGATCCGCAAACGGGCTGAACGCATCCGAACCCGCCTCCGTACCCGAAGATATGAACATGCGGATCCTCATGGCCGGCGCGTCCGGCTTCCTCGGCACCCGGCTGGTCGACCGCCTCACCGCCGACGGGCACCAGGTCACCCGGCTGGTGCGACGGCCGCCGCGTACCCCCGACGAGCGACAGTGGACCCCGTCCGCCGCGCAGCTCGACCCGGCCGTGGTGGCCGAGGCCGACGCGGTGGTCAACCTGGCCGGCGCGGGCGTCGGCGACAAGCGCTGGAACGACGACTACCGGAGGCTCATCCGGTCCAGCCGGGTGGACACCACCACCACCCTGGCCATCGCCATCGCCGGGCTGCCGGCCGCCGACCGGCCGACGGTGCTGCTCAACTCCTCCGCCGTCGGCTGGTACGGCAACACCGGTGACCGGGCGGTCGAGGAGGACTCCCCGGCCGGCGAGGGTTTCCTGGCCGACGTCTGCCGGGTGTGGGAGGCGGCGACCCGGCCGGCCGAGGACGCCGGGGTGCGGGTGGTACGGCTGCGCACCGGGCTGCCGCTGCACCGCGACGGCGGGCTGCTCAAGCCGCAGCTGCTGCCGTTCAAGCTGGGCATCGCCGGGAAGCTGGGCAGCGGCCGGCAGTGGCTGCCGTGGATCTCGATGCGGGACTGGCTGGACGCCGCGCTCTTCCTGCTCGACCGCGACGACATCGGCGGCCCGGTCAACGTGGTCGGTCCGGCCCCGGTCACCAACGCCGAGTTCACCCGGGAGCTGGCCCGCCAGCTGCACCGTCCGGCGATCATGCCGATCCCCGCGCTGGCCCTCAAGGTCGCCCTGGGCGGCTTCGCCCAGGAGGCCCTGACCAGCAGCCGCGTCCTCCCCGGCGTCCTCACCAAGGCCACCTTCCGGTACACCCACCCCGATCTGGCCGGTGCGCTACACGCGGCGCTGACCGACTGACCCCCTCAGCCCACCCCGTGGGGGGGGGGGGGGGTGATCTTTTTGGTCGTCCCGCACCCCGCCGCGGCCCGCCACCAACTAAATAAGGGGGGGGGGGGCGGGGGCGGCGGGCGGGAGAGG
>NZ_JARXXY010000054.1:0-27832 GCF_029893845.1 Micromonospora sp. A200
TACTATTAATACCAGCGCGTGGTTTGAACCGCGGGGGGGGCCCCCCCCCCCCCCCGCCGGGGGGCGGGGGGGGGGCCCCCCCCCCGCGCCCCCCCCCGCCCCCCCCCCCCCGCCGGGCTCAGCTGGTGAAGCCGCCGTCGACGGCGATCACCGCTCCCGTGACGTAGCCGGCGTCGTCGCCGGCCAGGTGGGCCACCGTGGCGGCGATCTCCTCCGGCGCGGCGTACCGGCCCAGGGCGGTGAACCCTCGGATGGCGTCGGCGTTCGGTCCGTCGGCGGGGTTGGCGTCGGTGTCGGTCGGCCCGGGGACGACCAGGTTCACCGTGATGCCCCGTGGCCCCAGCTCGCGGGCGAGGCCCCGGGTCAGCCCGGTGAGCGCGGTCTTGCTCATCGCGTACGCGGCCAGGCCGGGGAAGACCGCCCGCTCACCGGCGTTGCTGCCGATCGAGATGATCCGGCCCCCGGCGGTCATGTGCCGCACGGCCGCCTGGGCGGCGACGAACGGCGCCCGGACGTTGACCGCGATGGTGCGCTCCAGGTCGTCGGCGGTGAACTCGTCGATCGCGCCGACCAGGAAGGCCCCGGCGTTGTTCACCAGGATGTCCAGCCGGCCCAGCTCGTCCGCCGTCCGGTCCACCGCCTCCCGCAGCGCGGCCGGGTCGGCGCTGTCCGCCCGCACGGCGATCGCCCGCCGACCGAGCGCCTCGATCTGCTTCACCACAGTCGCCGCCCGCTCGGCGTCGCGCTGCCAGGTCACCGCCACGTCGGCGCCGTCGGCGGCGAGCCGCAGTGCGGTCGCCGCCCCGATGCCCCGCCCACCGCCGGTCACCAGGGCCACCTTGCCGTCCAGAAGTGTCGTCGTCATGCAGCTCAGCATCGGCGCGGACGGGCCGGCGGTCTGGCGGCGATCGGACGCCTCGTTCGGCTGGTCAGGTGTCGGCCTGCTCCCCGGCGAGGCTCAGGCCGCGATCACGCAGCGCCACCCGCAGTACGCCGATCGCCTTCGGTCCCATGCCGTGCAGGGCCCGCAGTTCCCGCTCGGTGACGGCGGTCAGCTGGTCCAGCCGGGTCCAGCCCGCGCCGGCCAACGCCCGCCGGGCGGGCGCGCCGACCGCGCGCGGGATGTCCATGTCGCTCACCTGACGGCTCCTCCCGCGTGGATCACAGGCCATGGTGCCACGGCCCGGACCGGTGTCGTGCCGGTCGGCGACCTGCTGATCAGCCCAGTCGGCGGCGTACCCAGGGCAGCAGGGCGTCCGCCTGGGCCTGCTGGAACGCCCGGACGGTGGGGATGCCCGGCGGGGGCGGCTGCCGGGCGCCGTCGGTGAAGAAGCCGGCCAGGCCGGCGTAGACGCCGGTCAGCGCGTCCGGGTCGACGGAGGCGGTCAGCGGGAGCCGGCGCAGCAGCGCTTCGGTGTCGTGCCCGCCGTGCAGCGCGACGTTGACCAGTAGCAGCGCGGTGTCCAACCAGGCCGGACCCCGGCAGGCGTGCGGCCAGTCGACCACGGTCACGCGGCCGGCCGGATCGACGAGCAGGTTGTCGGCCCGGAGATCGATGTGGCAGAGCGTGTCGCCGTCGAGGGCGGCCAGCCCGCGCGCGGCCGAGGCGCGCAGGTCGTCCAGGTGCGCGCGGGCCCACGGGTCGAGGTCGGCGGGCGGGTCGGCGGCGATCCGGTCCCAGCCGGTGAAGTCGTACGTCAGGCGCTCGACGGCGGTCGGCGCGTGCCGGACCGGGTCGGGAGTGAGCGCCGCGGCCATCGCCGCCAGCGTGTCGAGCACGGCGGTCAGCTCGTCGGCACGCCAGGGGGTGGCCGGGTGCCGGCCTTCGACGTCCGCGAAGACCAGCGCCACCCATTCGCCGTCGTCGTGGCGCCCGAGCAGCCGGGGCGTCGGGGCGGACGGCGGCAGCGCGGCGGCGACGGCCCCCTCGGCGCGGTGCAGCGCGACGCTGTGGGCGTTGCACGCCCGGCTGACCGCCTTGACGAAGGCGCGCCGCCCGTCGGCGGTGCGGACCCGGTCGGCGGTGCCGGGGGAGAAGCCGCCCGGCTGGGACACCGCCTCGACCACCCGGCCGCCGAGGACGTCCTGCACCGCCGACCGGACGTGGCCGGGCAGGTCGGCCCAGCCGATCCGGGTCCTGACCAGCTCACCCATCCGTCCAGCGTGGTGCAGGGCCGAGCCGGCGGGCAACCGCGTTACGCGGCGAGGTAGCGCAGCACGACGACGCCGCTGTCGAAGGGCCGGGTCTCCACCAGCCGGAACCGGCGCGGGTCGAACTCCCGGTCGACGATCGGCACGCCCCGGCCGACCAGGAACGGGTTGAGCTTGACCACCAGCTCGTCCACCTCGGGCAGCAGCTGGCCGGCGAGCTGTCCACCGCCGGCGAGCCAGATGTCGCCGCCGTCGCGCCGCTTCAGCTCGCGGACGAACTCGACCGGGTCGGCGTCGACCAGCTGCACGTCCGGGTAGTCCGCCGGGGGCAGCGAGCGGGAGAAGACGTACTGGGTCAGGTGGGCGTAGGGGCTGGTGACGCCGATGGCGAGCCCCGGATCGTAGGTGGCGCGGCCCATCACCACCGCGTCGAAGCGGCCCGCCGGCCGGTCGATGCCGAACCGTTCGTGGGTGAAGGTGGGGAACGTCTGGGGCCAGGTCGCCACCAGGTGCTCCAACACGTCCGGATCGAGCGGGATGAAGTCATACGACCCGTCGGGAGCGGCGATGAAGCCGTCGAGCGTGCTGGCGACGTAGTACACGAGCTTGCGCAAACGAACTCCTCAATCACTACTGCTGTCGTGGTTGAGAAACTACAACACCTGTCGTGGTTTCCGCTAGGGTGACGTCGTGGCGAGAAACGTGGAGCGGCGGACGGCGCTGGCGGACGCCGGGTTGCGGGTGTTGGCGGCGACCGGGGCGCGGGGCCTGACCCACCGCGCCGTGGACGCCGAGGCCGGCGTTCCGCTCGGTACGGCCTCCAACTACTTCCGCTCCCGCGACGCCATGCTCGGCGCGCTCGGCGAGCGGATCATGGAGCGGTTCGCCCCGGACGAGCGCACCCTCGCCGAGCTGGGCGCCCGGGAGCCGTCACTGGAACTGTTCACCGACTACGTCCGCTACATCGTCGAACGCACCACCGCCCAGCCGGAGCTGACCCGGGCGCTGATCGAGCTGCGGCTGGAGGCGGTGCGCCGGCCGGAACTGGCCCGGATCCTCGGCGACACGCTGCGCCGCGGCTACCGCGACGACGTCGCGTTCCACGTCGCCGCCGGGCTGCCCGGAGGGGCGTTCGAGGTGGCCCTGCTGCACTACGCGCTGGACGGGCTCCTGCTCGATTTCCTCACCACCTCGATCGACGCCGGTTTCGACCCGGACGAGGTGGTCTCCGCCCTGGTGTCCCGGCTGGTCGCCCGCGCCTGAGCACACCCCCGCCGCCCGGTGCGGCCCGAGGTATGCCACCCGCCGCAACGGGAAACCGCCTGCGACGTACCCCGGGAGGAGTGACGGATGAGGGACGGCGCCGGCCTGACCATCGGTGTGCTCGGCTCGTACGGCGGACGCAACCTGGGCGACGAGGCGATCCTGACCGGTCTCCTGGCCGACCTGCGGGAACAGGAACCCCACGCCCGGATCATCGTCTTCTCCCGCAACCCGTCGCACACCGCGCTCGCCCACCCGGACGTGGAGGCGGTGCCCTGGGAGGGGGTCAGCCGGGTCGACTCCGCGGAGGTGCTCAGCCAGCTCGACCTGCTGATCCTCGGCGGCGGGGGCATCCTGTACGACCGGGAGGCCCGCCGCTACCTGCGCGTCGTCCGGGTCGCCCAGGAGCGGGGCCTGCCGCTGCTGACGTACGCGGTGGGGGTGGGACCGCTCACCGACGGGGTCGACACCGGCATGGTCCGGGAGACGCTGGCCGACGCCATCGAGGTGACCGTCCGGGACCAGGAGTCCCGGATGGTGCTGGAGGAGGCGGGGCTGCTCAATCCGATCACCGTCACCGCCGACCCGGCGTTCCTGCTGGAACCCGAGGACTTCCCCACCGAGCTGCTGCGCGAGGAGGGCGTGCCCGCCGGCAAGCGCCTGGTCGGGCTGAGCGTCCGCGAGCCCGGCCGGGCCGCCGAGCGGCTCGACATCGACGGGTATCACCGGCTGATCGCCCAGATCGGCGACTTCCTGGTGCAGCGGATCGACGCCTACGTCCTCTTCGTCCCGATGGAGCGCGACGACATCCGGCACTCGCACGGCGTGATGTCCCACATGATCGCCGCCGACCGGGGCCGGGTGCTGCACGGCGACTACTCGCCCCGACAGGTGCTCGGCCTGATGAGGCACTTCGACCTGGCGGTCGGCATGCGGCTGCACTTCCTGATCTTCGCCGCGATGGCGGGCACGCCGTTCCTTCCCCTGCCGTACGCGGGAAAGGT
The DNA here is from genome assembly GCF_029893845.1 of Micromonospora sp. A200. NCBI lineage: Bacteria > Bacillati > Actinomycetota > Actinomycetes > Micromonosporales > Micromonosporaceae > Micromonospora > Micromonospora sp. A200. The sequence goes on from NZ_JARXXY010000054.1 coordinate 4,419, forward strand.
CTTCGACCTGGCCCAGCGGCTCGGGGTGCCGGCGCTGCGGGGCGTGGAGCGGGAGGTGGAGGGCCCGCTGCTCGCGGAGGTCGACCGGCTCTGGGACGAACGCGAGTCCCGGGCGGAGTCCACCGCCCGCCTGGTCGCCGAGGTCTGCGACCAGGCCCGGGGCACCTCGCAGGTCACCCGGGCGGTGCTGGAGAGCCTGCGGTCCCGGGCGCTGGCCCGGATGGAAGCCTGACCGCCGGCGCCACCGGCGGACCGCTCAGACCGCCGGGCCGCGCCAGCGGTAGCAGTACTCGTCGCCGACGGACTCCAGCTCGTAGATCTGCGCGTCGGCCAGCCCTTCGGGGCCGAGGTGGTGATGGGTCAGCGGCGGACGGTTGTTGCTGTCCAGCTCGACGACGACCGACTCGCCGTCCGCCGGACCGTCCGCCAGCGGGATCCGCACCGTTGATGCCATGGGCCCATCCTGCCCCGGCGATCGCCGTACCGCAGGATTTGCCGGCAGCGGCCCGGGCGGGCCGGGGTCACGGTCCAGGATCCGCCACGAGCTGACCGGCGTGCTCCGGGTCAGCCGCGCGGCAGCAGCCCCGGCGGGTACTCCATCCCGTCGTGGGTGCAGGCCGCGGCGGCCACCGCCGCCGCGTACGCCGCCGCGTCGGGCAGCGCCGCGCCGCGCAGCCGGCTGGCGACCAGCCCGGCGGCGAAGGCGTCCCCGGCCCCGTTGGTGTCCAGCACCGGCGCGGCCGGCGCGGTGGCCGGCACCCGCACCGGGGCGCCGCCGCCCGGGTGCAGGTCGGCGCCGTCCGCACCCCGGGTCACCACCACCGTGCGCGGGGCCAGCCCGGCGGCCACCGCCGCGGCCCGGTCGCCCAGCCGTACGCCGCTGACGAGGACCAGGTCGGCGGCCTCGGCGAACGGACGGTGGTAGGAGTTCTGCCCGTCCCAGTCGTGCAGGTCGGTGGAGAGCGGCACCCCGTCGGGCAGCGCGGCGCGCAGCACCGGGAGCCGATCCCGGGCCCAGTCCATGATCGAGACGTGCACGTGGGCGGTATCCCGCACCAGCTTGGCCAGCTCGTCGTCGGCGAACGGCGCCGCCGGGCCGGTCCAGGGGGACGGGTCGTGCAGCGACATCCGCCGCCCGGCCGGGTCGACCAGGTTCACCGACTGCCGGGTGCCGCCCGGGTTGTCGACCAGCACCGTGTGCACCGAGGTCCGGGCGAGCGCCGCGCGCACCACCTGGCCGGCGGGATCGGTGCCGAGCACGTCCACCAGGGCGACCCGCAGCCCGAGCGCGTGCGCGGCGAGGGCCACCCCGGCGCCGGTGTTGCCGATCCGGGCCTCGATCGGCGGGACGATGAGCGAGTCGGCGGCGGGGGGCGGGATCGCGGGCACGCGTACCCGCAGATCCACCCCCAGGCCGCCGACCACGAGCAGGTCGAACATGGCGCCGACGCTAGCCGGTGACCGCCGCCTATCCTTGGGCCGGGCGTCGACGAGGGGGAGAGCTGTGCTGGTCATCCACGGGTTGTGGCTGGTCGGCGTCGGTCTCGCCGTCTGGGCGGAGGACAGCACTGCGCCGGCCCGGGCGCCGCGCCGGCCCGGCCGGCCCCCGCGCGAGCGCGCCCACCCGTTCGCCGCCGGCCACGCCACGCTCGCCGCCGCGCTGGGCGACGTCCCGGCCGGGGCCGGCTCGCTGCCGCTCACCCTGCCCACCCGGGCCGGATCCCCGCTGGACTCGCCCGAGCTGGTGCGGACCACCGTCGCCGAACCGGTCCGCGGCCCGGTCACCCTGGCCGGGTGGCGGGTGCCCGTCCTGACGTACGCCCCGGACGACGCGCTGACCCTGCTGCGCGGCCTCGACGGTGCCGCCGCCGTGCCGGGCGCCACCCTGCGCCACCTCGCCGAGCTGGCCGAGTTCGCCGTCGACCTGGTGTCCCGCGGGCGGCTGCTGCCCGGGCTGGCCGAGCCCGCCCCGGACGAGGGCGGCGCGGTGGCGGTGGCCCGGGCGCTCTGGCGGCCACTGCTCACCGGCACCGACGCCGGCTGGGCCCGCTCGCTCGCGCTGGCCCTGCCCCCGGCCGCCCGGTCCGCCGCGTCGGGCGGTGCCGGACCGGCCGATCCGGGGCCGGGCGCGCTGGTCGCCGACGCGCTGGACGCGCTGACCGACGCCGCCGCCCGGGCCGCGCTGGCCGAGACCGACCTGGCCCGGGGCGGTCGCCGCGACGGGGTGGTCGCCGGCTGGCTGACCGCGCTGTCCGGGCCGGACCGAAAGTTCACCGCCGACCCCGCCGCGCTGGCCACCCTCCGCGCCGAGCTGGACGACTGGCAGCGCGACGCCGCCGGCGGCGCGGTACGGGCCAGCTTCCGGCTGGTCGAGCCGCCGGCGGAGGAGATCGTCGAACCGCTGGTGGTGGTGCCGGCCGACCCGGCCACGGTGGTCCGGCCCGCCGGCCGCTGGCGGGTCGAGTTCGGCCTCCAGGCCGCCGACGAGCCGAGCCTGCACGTCGACGCCGCCCAGGTCTGGCGGGCACCGGAGACCGTACCCGCGCTCGCCGGCCGCCGCGACGACCCGCAGGAGACCCTCCTGGCCGAGCTGGGCCGGGCCGGCCGGCTCTGGCCCGCGCTGGACGCCGCGCTGCGCACCCCGGCCCCGAAGGAGCTGGAGCTGGACGCCGAGGGCGCGCACCGGTTCCTGCGCGACGGCGCACCGGTGCTGCACGCCGCCGGCTTCGGGGTGCTGCTGCCCGGCTGGTGGCAGCGGCCGTCGACGCGACTCGGCGCCCGGTTGCAGGCCCGGGGGCGCACCGCCCCGGGCACCGTCGCCGGCGCCGCCGGCGGGCTCGGGCTGGACGCCCTGGTCGACTACCGGTGGGAGGTGGCGCTCGGCGACGAGACGCTGGACGCCGACGAGCTGGCCGCGCTGGCCGCGCTGAAGACCCCGCTGGTGCGGCTGCGCGGCCGGTGGGTGGAGCTGGACCCGAAGCGGCTCGCCGCCGGGTTGCGGCTGCTGCGGTCCTCCGGCGAGCTGACCGTCGCCGATCTGCTCCGGCTCGGCCTGTCCGGCGCCGACCGGCCCGAGGCGCTGCCGGTGCTGGAGGTGACCGCCGACGGTCCGCTGGGTGACCTGCTCGCCGGGGAGGCCGAACGGCGGCTCACCCCGCTCGACCCGCCGCCGGGCTTCAAGGGCACCCTGCGTCCGTACCAGCGGCGCGGGCTGGCCTGGCTGGCCTTCCTCCAGTCGCTCGGGCTCGGCGGGGTGCTCGCCGACGACATGGGGCTGGGCAAGACGGTGCAGCTGCTGGCCCTGCTCGCCGGGGACCCGCCGGCCGCCGGGCCGACCCTGCTGGTCTGCCCGATGTCACTGGTCGGCAACTGGCAGCGGGAGGCGGCGAAGTTCACCCCCGGGCTGCGGGTGCACGTGCACCACGGCGCGGACCGGGCGCGCGGCGCCGAGTTCACCGAGGCGGTGCACGCCGCCGACCTGGTGGTGACCACCTACTCGGTGGCGGCCCGGGACGCCGTCGCGCTCGCCTCGGTCGGCTGGCACCGGGTGGTGGTGGACGAGGCGCAGGCGATCAAGAACGCCTCGACCCGGCAGGCCGAGGCGGTCCGGTCGCTGCCCGCGCGGCAGCGGGTCGCGGTGACCGGTACGCCGGTGGAGAACCGGCTGGCCGACCTCTGGTCGATCATGCAGTTCGCCAACCCCGGGCTGCTCGGCCCGGCCGCCAGTTTCAGGAAGGCGTACGCGGTGCCGATCGAGCGGCACGGGGACGCCGAGGTCGCCGCCCGGCTGCGCCGGATGACCGGCCCGTTCGTGCTGCGCCGGCTCAAGACCGACTCCTCGATCATCTCCGACCTGCCGGAGAAGCTGGAGATGGAGGTGCTCTGCAACCTCACCGCGGAGCAGGCGTCGCTCTACCGGGCCATCGTGGACGACATGCTGGCGAAGATCGAGTCCAGCGACGGGATGGAGCGGCGTGGCCTGGTGCTGGCCACCATGACCCGACTCAAGCAGGTCTGCAACCACCCGGCGCAGCTGCTGCGCGACGGCTCGGCGCTGCCCGGGCGCTCCGGCAAGCTGGAACGGCTGGAGGAGATCCTCGACGAGGTGCTCGCGGCGGGGGAGAAGGCCCTGCTCTTCACCCAGTACGCCGAGTTCGGCGGGATGCTGCGCGGGCACCTGTCGGCCCGGTTCGGCCGTGAGGTGCTCTTCCTGCACGGCGGGGTCGGCAAGGCGGACCGGGACACGATGGTCACCCGGTTCCAGTCACCGGACGGCCCCGCGATCTTCGTGCTGTCGCTCAAGGCCGGCGGCACCGGGCTGACCCTCACCGCCGCCAACCACGTCGTCCACGTCGACCGGTGGTGGAACCCGGCGGTGGAGGACCAGGCCACCGACCGGGCGTTCCGGATCGGCCAGCGCCGCCGGGTCCAGGTACGCAAGTTCGTCTGCGCCGGCACGGTGGAGGAGAAGGTGGCCGCGATGATCGCCGACAAGCGCAGCCTGGCCGCCTCGGTGGTGGGCAGCGGCGAGCAGTGGGTCACCGAGCTGTCCACCGCCCAGCTGCGCGAGCTGTTCGCGCTGGAGGCCGGGGCGGTGGTCGAGTGACCGGCCTCGACCGCACGCCACCGCCCGGCGACCCGGCGCCCGACGGCGACGCGGGCGCGGCCGGCCGGTTCGCCGACTTCGGCCGGCCCCGGCGGGTCGACGGCGGGCTGAAGGCGCGCAGCACCCGGGGCGCGATCGGCGTCTCCTGGTGGTCGCGGCGTTTCCTGGAGGTGCTGGAGTCGTTCGCCCTCGGCACCCGGCTGACCCGCGGCCGGTCGTACGCCCGCAAGGGCCAGGTGTTGCGGCTGGACGTGACGCCCGGCCGGGTCGAGGCCGCCGTGCAGGGTTCCCGGGCCGAGCCGTACCGGGTCGGCATCGAGCTGCCGGTGTTCCCGGCGGCGCTTTGGGAGCGGGTCGAGCGGGACCTCGCCGCGCAGGCGTTCTTCAGCGCCCGGCTGCTCGCCGGTGACCTTCCGGCCGAGCTGGAGGAGGTGTTCGCCGACGCCGGCGCCCCGCTCTTCCCGAGCGGGGTGGCGGAGCTGACCCAGCGGTGCAGCTGCCCCGACTTCGCGGTGCCCTGCAAGCACCTGGCGGCGACCTTCTACCTGCTCGCCGAGGCGTTCGACGCGGACCCGTTCCAGCTGCTGCACTGGCGCGGCCGGGGCCGGGCCGAGCTGCTGGACCGGCTGCGTGCCCTGCGCGCCGGCGCGACCGACCCCGCCGGTACGCCCGGACCGTCCGGTCCGGACACCGGCACGCCGGACGCGGCCATCGCCGGCGCGACACCCGGCAAGGAACCGGTTCCGGCCGCCGGGGCGGCGCGGGTGCTCGCCGGACTGCGCGCGATCCCGCTGGACGAGACGGTGGACCGGTTCTGGCTGCCGCCGGTGCCGCTGCCGGACCGGCCGCCCACCCTGGCGACCGGCCCCGAGCTGCTGCTGCGGCAGCTCGGCGCGCCCGCGCCCGCCATCGGCGGCCCCGGTCTGCTGGAGCGGCTGCGCCGGGCGTACCGGACCTTCGGCCGGTCCTGACCCCGCTGCCTGCGGCGGATCGTGGACAGTCGCCGTCCGCGGTGGACGCCGACCGCCCACGATCTCGATCCGGGCGACGTGGCGCCGGTGCCGGGCCGTGGTGGCCGGCGGGTCATAGCCAGCGGCGGCGGAAGCGCCACATCAGGGCGGCGTTCGCCGCCAGTACGACGGCGCAGATCGCCCCGGCCATCCGTCCGGCCAGTACGGTCATCGCCGGCAGTGACGCCCAGAGCACGATCGTCAGGATCATCAGCCAGCGCCCGCGTCGGGCTCGCGCCCGATGGTCGAGTCTCGCGAAGAACTTCGGGTCGCTCTCCCGGAGCTGCCGGGTGATCTGTTCGAATCTGCGCTGATCCTCTTTGCTGAGCATGGCGATGCCTTCCCCTCACGGCTTCAGCGGTCCGGCGGCTTACCCGCTGTTGCGGCGGCTCACGCCCTCCCGCTGCTGCCACTTTGCGCCGCCGGCGGGTTGGCGGGGACGCGGGTCAGGAACGGCTCAGCACGGGCTTATCCCTTCCTTAAGTTTCGCTGTGCCCATGAACGCGGCTAAAAGCGCCGCGTGGGCCGGAAACGTTACGTCCCGGCCCTGGGGGACCGAGTCGCCCCTGCTCCGGACGTCGGTGCCGGGCAGGGGGGAAACCGGACCGCCGGAGGGTCCGCTGAGCGGTGTCTTAAGTGCCGTCCGGAGCCGCTGGTGAGCGCCTTGAAGGCCCCCCACCCCTTGGTTACCTTCCCGTACCAACCCCCTCAGGCAACAGTCGCCGCACCCTCCGCCCCGCTCCGGTCGCAGCGTGTCGGCGCCTTGAAGAAATCGGGATTGGTGCATGGCCGACCAGAATGTGCCACCGCGCGGACCGTGGGAAGACCGCGGCTGGACTGCTGGACAACACCCCACCCCGGACGGATACCGCGACGTCCACCGCTCCACCCCGTACGCCGTGCAGTACCAGGGCCAGGTCGACCTCGGCCAGCCGCACGCCGGGTACGGCACCCAGCCGGCCCCCCGCGGCCCGCAGTGGGTCGGCCCGGAGGGCCTGGGCCGGCAGTCGTTCCACCAGCCGGCCGGCACCGGACTGCCTCAACTGGACGACGGCGACGAGCCCGGCGGCCGGGTCGGCCGGCGGCGCGCCCTGGCCGCGATCGGCGGCACCGCCGCCGTGGTCGCCGGCGGCGCCGCCCTCGCGATGAACTCGTCGGTACGCGGCTTCTTCGGCGGCGACGGCGCGGTGGCGGGCGACGCCACCGGCACCACCGTCACCGACGGCACCGCCGCCCGTCCCAGCGGGCAGCAGGCGAGCACGGTGCGCACCTACACCGAGCAGAACGAGAGCTACATGGGCTCCCGGGCCGGGGCCGCGCTGAAGAAGAACGCCCCCACCGGCGGGCGGACCTTCTCCGGCCCGGCCGCCGCCGCGGCGGAGACGCCGGTGACGGTGAAGACGGTGCTGGCCAAGGACCCGGTACGACACCTCGCCAGCCGAGCCACCTTCGGCGCCTCACCCAAGACGCTCGCCGACATCCGCCGGATGGGCATCGACGGCTGGCTCCGTTGGCAACTCGACCCGGAGAAGATCGCGCCGAGCCCGGCCGAGCTGAAGCTGGCCGAACTGCCCAGCCTCAAGCTGAGCCCGGTGCAGCTGCGCGAGCAGCGCGACCGGCTCAACGACAAGGGCGTGCAGCCGGAGAAGGAGATGGTGGACGCCACCATCGCCCGCCAGATCTGGTCCGAGCGGCAGCTCTTCGAGGTGATGGTCGACTTCTGGAACGACTTCCTGCACGTCGCCGCCGACTTCGACGGCGGCGAGGTCTACCGCAACTCGTTCGACCGGGACGTCGTGCGGGCCAACGCGCTGGGCAGCTACCCGGACATGCTGGTCGCCGCCAACAAGCACCCCGCCCTGCTGGTCTATCTGAGCCAGAACGACTCCCGCAAGGACGCCATCAACGAGAACCTCGCCCGGGAGAACCTCGAGCTGTACTCGGTCGGCGTCGACGGCGGCTACACCGAGAAGGACGTGCGGCAGGCGGCCATGCTCCAGACCGGCCGCGGTGTCCAGGACGGCAGGTACGTCTTCCGCGCCGACCAGCACTACCTCGGCAAGGTCAAGATCCTCGGCTTCAGCCACGCGAACGCCTCGGCGGACCCGAAGAAGGCCGACGCGGTCATCGACTCGTACCTCCGCTACATCGCCCTGCACCCGTCGACCGCCCAGTACGTGGCACGCAGCCTCGCCACCCGGTTCGTCTCGGACACCCCGCCGAAGTCCCTGGTGGACCGGCTGGCCAAGACGTACACGGTCAACAAGGGCATGGTGAAGCCGCTGCTGATGACGCTCTTCAGCTCCTCGGAGTTCTGGGCGGCGGTGGGGCAGAAGGTGCGCCGGCCGATGGAGTACCTGATCGCCACCTACCGGACCCTCAACGTCCGGCCGGAGGCGTCGCGGGGCTTCAAGTCCGACGGTGGGCGCCCGGCGTTCGCCCGGGGGTTGCGCCAGGTCCACGACAAGCTGCGCGAGCTCGGCCACTACCCGATGGGCCAGCCCACGCCGGACGGCTACCCGGACGTCTACGTCGCCTGGACCTCGGCCGGCACCATGGTCAACGGCTGGAACGAGGCCGCCGACCTGCTCAACGGCTACCGCACCGAGTTCACGTACACCAGCGCGGAGAACCTGGTGGCGAAGCCGCCGGCGACTGCCGGGGCGTACGTGGACGCGCTCGCCCAGCGGCTGGTGCACCAGAAGCTGAGCGCCAAGGAGAAGGCGCTGATCCTCGGTGTCGCCGGCGTGCCGGCCGGCGCCAAGGTCGACGCGACGTTCAACGGGGCCGTCACCGCCGTCGCGCGGGCGATCCTCGCTTCCCCCCAGCACCACCTCCGGTGAGGCACCCGATGGAGAAGACTGTGCACTCGTTCCCCCTGCACCCCGAATGCCCCGACCTGCGGCGGCTGGCCGACAACCCGGCCGAGGCGCTGCTGCGCGCCGAGGCCGACGTCGTCGCCGCCGAGAGCGCCGCCGAGGCCGACCGCTACCGCCGGCTGGAGGACCTGGAGGAGGCCCAGCAGGACGGGCGGGGGGTGACCCGGCGGACCTTCGTCGCCGGCGCCGCCGCCACCGCCACCGCGCTGGCCACCGCACAGTTCGTCACCACCTCGGCGTCGTTCGCGGCGACGAAGACCGGCACCCTGATCCACGTCTTCCTCTACGGCGGGCTGGACGGGCTCAGCCTGGTCGCTCCGGACAACGACCCGGTGCTGGCCAAGGCCCGGCCCGACCTGCTGCTCGGCAACGACTCGCTGGCCCTGGGCCGCGGCTTCAGGCTGACCAGCGCGTTCCAGCCGCTGGAGCAGTGGCTCAAGGCCGGCCAGCTCGGCTTCATCCCGGCGGTCTCCGACGAGCGGCTGTCCCGCAGCCACTTCCAGGCCGCGGACGCCTGCAACCTGGGCGGCCTGCCCAACGAGACCGGCGGCCGGGGCTGGCTGGACAGCCTGGTCGACGCCCTGGGCAAGGGCACCGCGTTCCGCAGCGTCGGCATCGGCAGCACGCTGCCCCGGTCGCTGGTGGGCACCAACGGCGCGCTGTCGATCAACAACGTCGGCTCGCTGCGGCTCAACGGCGACGAGAAGTACCGGGCGGCCACCGAGAAGGCGATCCGGGGCCTGTTCACCGGGATCAACCACCCCGTCCAGGAGGCGGTGCTCGACGGCATGGGCGCGCTGGCCACGGCGCAGCGGCTGGCGGCCAAGCCGTACCAGCCGGCGGCCGGGGTGACGTACGAGGGCGTCGGGTCCGCGTTCCAGCAGCTCGCCCAGCTGATCAAGGGCGGGGCGAACGTCCGGGTGGCCACCGTCGGCATGGGCGGCTACGACACCCACGAGAACCAGGGCACCCGCGACGGCGGCCAGCTGCACCGGCGGCTCAACGAGCTGGCCACGGCGATGGCCGCGTTCTTCACCGACCTCGGTGACCGGGCCGCCGACGTCACCATCATGGTGTCCAGCGAGTTCGGCCGCCGGGTCGCCTCCAACAGCGGCGGCACCGACCACGGCCACGGCGGCGTGGTCACCCTGCTCTCCGGCCGCAAGCTCGCCGGCTCGCTGCTCGGCACCTGGAACGGGTTGAACGATCTGGACAGTGGCGACGTACCTGAGTACAACAACATGTTCAATGTCTACGGAAGCGTGGCGCAGGGGCGGTTCGGCCTGACCAACGCCGAGGTGGACAAGATCTTCCCGAGGCAGAAGTACACCCCCATGAAGCTGTACGCGTGACGTACCAGGAGACGTACGCCGGCGGCCGCCGTACCGGGAACTCGTCCCGGCACGGCGGCCGTTCGGCCGCCCCCGTACCCCCGACACCGGCGCTGCCCCGGCGCGGGCCCGGCGGCCGACGGGCGGTGTCCGCGCTGTTCTGGCTCGGGCTGGCGGCCAGCGTGCTGCCCTGGTGGCTGGACACCCCGGCCGGCGCGCTGGCCGACACCGGCGACGTGCTCACCGCCGCCGGGCGGATCACCGGCCTGGTCGCCGGCTACCTGCTGCTGGTGCAGGTGCTGATGATGAGCCGCCTCGGCGTGCTGGAACGCTCGCTCGGCGGCGAGCGGATCTCCCGGCTGCACCGGGACGTCGGTGCCACCCTGCTCGTCGCGGTGCTCGCCCACATGTCGCTGCTGCTGGTCGCCTACGCCGAGGCCGACGAGCAGTCGGTGGTGGGCGAGGTGGGCGTGCTGCTGCGCGACTACGAGGACATGCTCTCCGCGTTCGCCGCCGCCGGCATCATGGTGCTGGTCGGCCTCACCGGCGTCCGGGCGATCCGCACCCTGCTGCCCTACGAGCTCTGGTACCACCTGCACCTGACCAGCTACGCGGCCCTGCTGCTGGGCTTCGGTCACCAGTTCAGCAACGGCGCCCAGCTCTTCCAGCCCGGGCCGGTGCGCACCGGCTGGATCGCCGCCTACCTGCTGGTGGTCGCCGCCCTGGTCTGGGGGCGGCTGATCGCCCCGCTGCGCTTCAACCTGCGCCACCGGCTCCAGGTGGCCGACGTGGTCGCCGAGACCCCGGACACCATCTCGATCTACCTGACCGGCGCGCGGATCAACCAGATCGACATGCTCGGCGGGCAGTACTTCCGCTGGCGGTTCCTCACCCGCGGCTGCTGGTGGCAGTCGCACCCGTTCTCGCTTTCTGCCGCCGCCAACGGCCGCTGGCTGCGGCTGACCGTCAAGGTGGTCGGCGCGCACACCGCCGACCTGCGCGACCTCGACCCGGGCACCCGGGTCTGGGCGGAGGGACCGTCCGGCACCTTCACCGCCGCGCACCGCACCCGGGAGCGGGCCCTGCTGATCGCCGGCGGCAGCGGCATCGCCCCGCTGCGGGCGATGCTGGAGGAGCTGCCGCCCGGCGCCGCCCTGATCTACCGCGCCCGCACCCCCGCCGACGTGCTGCTGCACCACGAGCTGGACTGGCTCGCCCAGGCCCGCCAGATCTCCGTCTGGTACGTCATCGGCTCCCGCGACGACGCCGGCCCCCGCCAGGTGATGAACCCGGCGGGGCTGCGCCGGCTGGTGCCCGACGTGGCCCGCCGCGACGTCTACCTCTGCGGCCCGTCCGGGCTGGTCGAGGAGTCGGTGCGGGTGCTGCGCGCCGCCGGCGTGCCCCGCCGGCAGATCCACCTCGCCACGTTCGAGCTGTAGAAAGGCACCCGACATGCGTCGCGCGATCCTCGCGATCACCGGTCTGGCCGCCAGCACCAGCGCGCTGGTGGTGCTCAAGGGCTCCCCGGGCGCCAGCCAGGTCGCCCAGGACCTCCCGGCCGACCAGGCGTCCGTCGCCCCCGCGGCCGGCGACCCGGGCACGGCCGGCGGGGTCCGCCCGGCGCCGCCCCCCGCCGCCTCCGGCCGCGCCCCGGCGGCGCGCCCCACCACCGACGCGCCCCGCACCCCGCCCGCGCGGTCCACCACCGGCACCCGGGCCCCCGCCGCGCCACGGACCACCACCGCCGCGCCGAAACCGGCGCTGCGCACGGTGAGCGGCCCGACCGTCAACTACGAGTACGGTTCCCTGTCGGTGCAGATCACCCTCTCCGGCAGCCGGATCGTCAACGTCACCGGGATCGGCCTGCCGCAGAGCGGACAGTCGGGCCAGCGCAGCGACGACGTGCAGGGCACCTACAGCGGCACCAGCGGCGAGGTGGTGCAGAAGCAGAGCGCCGACCTGAACACCGTCAGCGACGCCACCGCCACCAGCGACGCGTACCAGCAGTCGCTCCAGGCGGCGATCGACCGGGCCGGCTGAGGTGCCGGTCTCGCCGGTCTCGCCGGCCCGTCCCGGTCTGCGCCGGGTCGAGCACGTCATGGGTACGGCGATCAGCCTCGACCTGGCCGACGACCTGCCCGCCGCGACCCTGCACGACCTCGCCGAGGAGACCTTCGGCTGGCTGCGCGAGGTCGACGCCCGGTTCAGCACCTACCGCGACGACAGCGAGGTGTGCCGGCTGGACCGGGGCGAGCTGCGGCTGGCCGACGCGTCGGCGGACCTGCGGGCGGTGCTGGAACGCTGCGCCGACCTGTGGGCCGCCACCGACGGCTACTTCGACGCGTACGCCACCGGCCGGCTCGACCCGTCCGGGTACGTCAAGGGCTGGTCGGCGCAGGTCGCCTCGGACCGGCTGGTCGCCGCCGGGGCGGCCAACCACTGCCTCAACGCCGGGGGTGACGTGGTGGTCCGGGGACTGTCACCGACCCGGGAGCCGTGGCGGATCGGCGTCGCCCACCCGTGGAACCCGATGGCCACCTGTCTGGTCCTCGCCGGCAGCGACCTGGCCGTCGCCACCTCAGGTGTGCAGCACCGGGGCCAGCACGTGCGGGACCCGCGCCGGGGCGAGCCGGCCCGGGGCCTGCGCTCGGTCACCGTGGTCGGCGCGGACCTGGGCGTCGCCGACGCGTACGCCACCGCGGCGGTGGCCATGGGCGAGGCCGGCATCGGCTGGCTGGACCGCCTCTCCGACCACCTGCACGCGGTCGTCACCGACGACGGCCGCCTGCTGCACTCCACCCGCCTGCCCCTGACGGACTGACCGGCCCGGGTCAGCGGGCCGGGCGGGGGCTGCCGGCCGGACGGGAGCCGGCGGGGCGGGCGCGTTCCGGCCGGGAGCCGCCCGGGCGCGTGCCCGACCGGCGGCGCGACCGCCGGTGGTGCGGCGGCGGCTCGGCGCCGCCGGCGGGCCCCGTCGCGTCGTCCCTGGCCATCCCGTACCCCTGCTCCCGGCGCGTCCGCGTCGTCACCGGTTCAACGACCCCGGCACCGGCGGGGACGCTGCCGGTCACCGATTCGCAGGTCAGTGACCCCTTCGGGGGAGCGGGAGCTGGCCGGGAAGCAGCTCCGGGGCGAGCGTCACGCCGGTGGCCCGCAGCGCGTCGACCAGGGTGTTCTGCAACAGGTACGAGTCGGGCAGCTGCCAGCGTGCCTGTTCCGGGGCGACCGCCCAGCGCACCGGACCCTCCGGCAGCCGGGTCGGCGGCGCCGCGATCCACGAGCCAGGCCCGTGGCGCACCACGTGGAAGCAGTGCTCCAGCTCCGGCCGCAGCGGGTCGCCGGGGCGGACGAGGAACATCCAGCGGCCGGTCGGGGTCACCAGCACCGGACCCCTGACCGCCGGGCCGGCCGGGTGGGTCGGGAGCGCGTCGAGTACCCGCCGGCCGAGGTGGGCCGGCACCTCGAGCACGTCGAAGGCCCGCCCGGTGGGCAGCAGCACCGCGTGCGGCCGGCTGTGCCACCAGGTCGCCACCCGGGCCGGGTCGGCGCTGGCCGCGTGCTCCCAGTCCTCCAGGGCGGGGTGGCAGCCGACGGTGGGGCAGCCGGCCCGACCGCAGACGAAACGGCTGCGGGCCAGGCAGGCGCCCGGGGTGACCTCCCAGCCGTGCATGGCGTACCGGACGGCGATCCGGCGCAGCCGGACCCGCTCGATCGGCGACAGCTGGGCGACCCGAGGTCCGACATTCCCCCACATAATCCGTGATCTCCCCTCGCCCCGACCGAACACCGCGTCAGGCACGTGTCGAACGCCGTCACTGCCGTAACCCACGCTCGTTGAGCGGTCGAACGGCCCCGTGCAACTTGCACGAAAACTACGAGGACTGGCCGTATGGCCGACGTACAACCTGTGCGACCAGCGAAAACCTGAGACGGACGGAGCGCCGTACCCGCGGGGGACCGTCCGGAGATCCACCGGACGGGCGACGAGGGGGAGGAGCAAGAGGATGGACGAGCTACCCATAGGCCGGCGGGTGGCCTACTGGCGGGGCCGGCGCAAGATGTCGCAACAGGTCTTCGCCGACCGGCTGGGCAAGTCCAAGAGCTGGGTCGACAAGGTCGAGCGCGGGGTACGCCGGCTCGACAAGTTCTCCGTCCTCTACGAGATCGCCGACATCCTCCAGGTCGACGTGCAGCTGCTGCTCGGCAAGGACCCGGAGCGGCGTACCGACGCGCTCAACTGCATCGACCAGATCGAGGTGCAGGAGATCCGGGCCGCCCTGGAGCGGTACGACTCGATGAGCGCCTACTTCGACGCCGCGCCGTACCCGCCGCCGCTGGCCGACATGCGCAAGGCCGTCAACCACGCCTGGCTCACCTACCAGTACGGCCGCTACGGGATGCTGACCCGGGCGCTGCCGAAGCTGCTGCGCGACGCCCAGGCGGCCGACGCGGGCTACCGCGGCGACCAGGCGTGCGAGGCGGCCCACCTGCTCGGGCAGGTCTACCAGATCGCCTCCTCGGTGCTGCGCAAGCTGGGCGAGTGCGACCTGGCCTGGCTGGCCGCCGACCGGTCGATGGCGGTCGCCCAGCGGGCCGACGACCAGCTGCTGGCCGGCGTCGCCACCACCCGGGTCTGCAACGCCCTGGTCGCCATGGGTCGGGCCCGGCCCGCGCTGGAGCTGAACGTCACCATCGCCAACCGGCTCGCCCCGGGCGGAAGCAACGACGCCTCCCCGGACCGGCTCTCCGTCTACGGCATGCTGCTGCTCCAGGGCGCGATGGCGGCCGCCCGGATCGGCGACTCGGCCACCGTCGACGACCTGCTCAACGGCGCCCACGAGGCGGCCACCCTGCTCGGCAGCGACCAGAACCACTACTGGACCTCGTTCGGCCCGACCAACCTGGAGCTGCACCGCGCCGCCGCCGCGGTCGAGTTGGGTGACGGAGGCCGGGCGGTGGAGATCCACCAGCGCCTCCCGGAGCCGGCGTTCAACGCGCTGCTGCCCGAACGCCGGGCGCACCACCTGCTCGACATCGCCCGGGGCTTCGCCCAGATCGGCGACGTGGCCAACGCCGGCGAGATGCTGCTGCGCGGCGACCGGCTCGCCCCCTCGGAGATCCGCTGCCGGCCGATCGCCCACGAGGTGATGTCGGACGTGCTGCGTCGCACACGTGGTACGCCGCCTCCGCCGATAGCGGAGTTGGCTGGGCACATGGGAGTCGGAGTATGAACACGGTGCCGGCCCGGGTGAGCGGCCCGCATCCGAGCAGCGAGCGCCGCGAGGTGCTCTACGTCATCGCCTGCGGTTCGCCGCTGGCCCGGCACGTCGGTCGCCTGGTCGACCTGGCCCAGCAGGACGGCTGGGAGGTCTGCCTGGTGACCACGCCCGACGGGGCGAAGTTCGTCGACCGGGCCGCGCTGGCCCGGCAGACCGGCCACCCGGTACGCACCCACTACAAGAATCCCGGCGACCCCGACCTGCTGCCCCCGGCCGACGCCATGATCGTCTGCCCGGCCACGGTCAACACGGTCAACAAGTGGGCGGCGGGGATCACCGACACCCTCGCCCTCGGCCTGCTGGTGGAGGGGCAGGGCATGGGGTTGCCGGTGGTGGCGGTGCCGTTCACCAACGCCGCGATGGCCGCCCACCCGGCCTTCCGGGCCGGCCTGGCCCGGCTGCGCGAGTGGGGCACCACGGTGCTCTTCGGCGACCACGTCTTCCCCCTGCACGCCCCGGGCACGGGGGAGCGGCACCTCCACGCCTTCCCGTGGGAGGCGGCGGTGGCGGCACTGCCTGACCGGTCCCGCCTCACCTCGGCCGCCTGACGGTCCCGGCCGCATGGCTGGGCTGATCCACACCGGGCGGTTTCCGACCACCGCGTACCCCGCCACATCGCCGACCTGGAGTCGATCACCCCGGCTGTGCCGGGGGACACGGGCGGTGGGCGAGGCCGTGGCGGCCCGTCCGCGCCGGTAAGCTGACCGGCCGTGAGCACAACCGCAGCCCCACCGACCGTCGCCGACGTGGTGGCGGTCCTGGAGCGCCGGTATCCGCCCTCCTGGGCCGAGGAGTGGGACCGGGTCGGCCTGGTGCTCGGTGAGCCCACCGCCGCCGTACGCCGGGTCGCCTGCGTGGTCGACGTGGTGCCCGAGACGGTCGCCGAGGCGCGCGCCGCCGGGGCCGACATGATCGTTGCCCACCATCCGCTGCTGCTGCGCGGCGTCTCCTCGGTCGCCCCGACCACGTACAAGGGGCGGATCGTGCACGACCTGATCCGGGCCGGCGTCGCCCTGTACGTCGCGCACACCAACGCCGACGTGGCGGCCCCGGGCGTCTCCGACGCGCTGGCCGCCCGGTTCGGGCTGACCGGGCTGCGCCCGCTGCACCGCCCGTCGCCCGGCTCCCCGGCCGACGGTCCGGGCCGGGGCATCGGCCGGATCGGGGAGCTGCCCGCCCCGCTGACCCTGGCCGAGCTGACCCGGCACGCCGCCGCCGTGCTGCCCGCCACCGCCTGGGGAGTTCGCGCCGCGGGCGATCCCGGGCGTATCGTGCGTACCCTCGCGGTCAGCGGCGGCTCCGGCGACGCCTTCCTGGCCGAGGCGACCGCCGCCGGGGTGGACGCCTTCCTCACCGCCGACCTGCGGCACCACCCGGCGGGCGAGCACCTCGCCGCGGGTGGTCCCGCCCTGCTCGACGCCGCCCACTGGGCGACCGAACGACCCTGGTTGGACGACCTGGCCGCCCACCTGCGGGACGACCTCGGCGTCGAGACCGTGGTGTCCGATCTGGACACCGACCCCTGGACCGTGCACGCCGCCGCGCCCGTACTGGACGACAAGGAGCCCCGACCGTGAAGGCTGAACCCCAGGTCCAGCGCCGCCTGCTCGATCTGCAGGCCATCGACACCTCCCTCGCCCAGCTGGCGCACCGCCGCCGCATCCTGCCCGAGCGGGCCGAGCTGGAGGGGCTGGCCCGTGAGCTGTCCGCGCTGGAGGACGAGCGGGTCCGCGCCCAGGTCGCCGTGGACGACCTGGACCGGGACATCGCCCGGCTGGAGAAGGACATCGACCAGGTCCGCGCCCGCAAGAGCAAGGACGAGGCGCGGCTGGCCGCCGGCTCCGGCCCGGCCCGCGAGCTGGAGGCGCTCCAGCACGAGCTGGTCTCGCTCAATCGGCGGCAGGGCGATCTGGAGGACGCCGAGCTGGAGCTGATGGAGCAGCGGGAGACCGCGCAGGGCGTGCTCGACGGCATCGAGGCCCGGATGGCCGAGGCACGCGAGCGCCGGGTGGCGGCCGAGCAGCGTCGGGACGACACGCTGGCCGAGATCGCCAAGGAGGAGGAGTTCAAGAAGGCCGCCCGCAAGCCGCTCGCCGGCGACCTCCCGGCCGATCTGGTCACCCTCTACGACAAGGTCCGCGAGGACACCGGCCTGGGTGCGGCGCTGCTCACCGCGGGGCGCTGCGGCGGCTGCCGGCTGGAACTCTCCGGCGCCGACCTGTCCCGGATCCGCAAGGCGGCCCCGGACGACGTGGTCCGCTGCGAGGAGTGCCGACGGATCATGGTCCGCACCAACGAGTCGGGTCTGTAGCCGGTGGCGGTGCGCGCGGTCGTCATCGAGGCCGACGGCGGGTCCCGGGGCAATCCGGGCCCGGCCGGCTACGGCGCGGTGGTCCGGGACCCGGACTCCGGGGAGGTGCTGCTGGAGCGCTCCGAGGCGATCGGGGTGTCCACCAACAACGTCGCCGAGTACCGGGGGCTGATCGCCGGGCTGGAGGCCGCCGCCGAGCTGGGCGCGGCCGAGGTCGAGGCGCGGATGGACTCCAAGCTGGTGGTCGAGCAGATGTGCGGCCGCTGGCAGATCAAGCACCCGGGGCTGCGCCCGCTCGCCGCGCAGGCCGCCGCGCTGGTCGACCGCTTCGAGTCGGTCCGGTTCAGCTGGATCCCCCGGGAGCGCAACCGGCACGCCGACGCCCTGGCCAACGCCGCGATGGACGCCGCCGCCGGCAAGCCGCCGAAGCGCCCCGCCGTCGCCGAGCCGCCGCGCGAGGTCGCCGCCCGCGCCGCCACCCGGACCGCCGCGACCGATCCGGCGACGATGAAGCCCTCCTGGGAGCCGCGGCCCAGTTTCACCGCCACCCGGCTGATCCTGGTCCGCCATGGCGAGACCGAGTGGACCGTGCAGCACCGCTACGCCGGCCGCGCCGACGTACCGCTCTCCGACCAGGGCCGGGCCCAGGCCCGGGCCACGGCCGCGCGGGTGGCCGAGCTGGCCCCGTCCGTCGCGGCCGTGCTCAGCTCACCGCTGTCCCGGTGTACGGCGACCGCCGAGGCGATCGCCGGGGCGCTCGGCGGCATCCCGGTACGCCGGCAGGACGACTGGATCGAGTGCGACTTCGGCGACTGGGACGGGAAGACCTTCGCCGAGGTACGCGACCAGTGGCCGGGGGAGCTGGACGCCTGGCTCGCCTCGACCCGGATCGCGGCGCCCGGCGGGGAGTCGTTCACCGTCGTCGCCGAGCGGGTCGACCGGGCGGTGGCGGCGCTGCGCGAGGCGTACCCGGGGGAGACCGTGGTGGTCGTCTCGCACGTCTCGCCGATCAAGCTGGCGTTGCGCGACGCCCTGGCGGCCGGCGACGCCTTCCTGCACCGGCTCTACCTCGACGCGGCCGGCATCTCGGTGCTGGACATGTGGCCCGACGGCGGCGTGGCGGTACGCAGCATCAACGACACCGCCCACCTCGCCGCGCGCTGACCGGCGGGGGACCGGCAGGTCAGCCGCGACCGGAGCGCAGCAGCCAGCGGATGAGGTAGAGGCAGGGCAGCGCGACCGCCAGCCACATCAGGCCCACGGCGAGCCGGACCAGCCCCGGCAGCCCCGGCTGGAGGGCGAGGAAGCCCAGGCCGACGGTGGCGACGACGAGCAGGTAGCCGAGGATCGCCGCGTTGCGGCGTGGCGAGCGGGGTGGCCGGGTCACGGGCGGGGCGTCCCTTCGGTCAGCCGCGACACCAGTCGCAGGGGGTCGCGCAGCACGTCACCGACGGCGTGGTCGCCGATCCGCAGCGAATCGAGCAGCTCCTGGCGGGCCTCGTCCACCTGCCGGCCGGCCGCCCGGATCGTCTCGGTGACCAGCTCGCCGAGGGTCAGGTTGTCGACGGTACGGCGGGCCCGCGGGTCGATGCGGATGTCCAGCAGCTCCCGCGCCCCGGACATCTCCACGGTGACCTCGCCGTCGGGCGAGGAGACGACGTGCCGCCGGTGCGCGGCCCCCTCGGCGAACTCGACCGCGGCGGTCATCGCCGAGGTCATCTGCCGGGCCAGGGCGCTCAGGTCCGGTCGTTGCATCAGCCCACCGCCCCGGTGCCGCGGAGGAACTCGTCGAGCGCCTGCCGGGGTGCGGGCGGCTGATCCACGCCGTCGTTGCCGGTGATCTCCCGGATCCGGTCGGTGAGAGTGGTCGACAGCCGGGTCTGGGCCTGGCGTACCGCCTCCAGGCAGGCGGCCCCGAGCTGGTCGGCGTCGAGGTCCCGGACGGCCTGCGGGCTGAGGTAGACCTCGGCCACCTCGCCGTCGCCGGTCACCCGGGCGGTCACCGTGCCGGTGGCGTCGCTGGCTTCGACGCTCTCCTCCCGCAGCGCGGCGATCCGGGCGGCGAGGCCGTCCACCCGCTCCCGGACCGCGCGCAGCGACGGGTCGGTGTAGCCCTGGCGACGCGCCTCGTCCGCCGCCGCCGCGATGGCCTCCGCGTCCGCGTTCACCGCTGCACCCACTCGGCCGGATCACCGATGACGATCTTCAGGGACTCGGGCAGCCGGATGCTGGCCGTGTCGATCCGCCCGCTCCGGTCGGCGAACTTGTTGGCCAGCTCGTCGTTGGCGTCGCCGAGGGTCTTGGCGGAGAGCCAGACCGTCATCACGAAGCCGGCCAGCAGGCCGATCACGGCGACCGCGAAGGCCGCCCAGGAGGCGAAGATGCCGATCTTGACGGCCGGCGAGACCGGGCCGGCGGCGTTGGCGGCCACGGCGGCGACGGCGGCGCTGACCGTGGCGACCAGGAACGCGCCGAGGGTGGTGATCACGCCGGCCGCCAGCTGCGCGCAGTACGAGTCCACGTTCTTCAGCTCGCCCCAGGTGCCGGAGTTGCTGATCCACGGCTCAGGATCGACGACGTTCGGCATCACCAGCAGCCCGGTCAGGGCGGCCGCCGCCATGCCGGCCCCGGAGGGCTCCAGCGCGACGATCAGACCGCTGGTGGCGGCGACCACCAGCCCCCGGATCAGCAGTGTGTCGAACGCGTCGCTGTCGGTGTCGGTCCAGCCGCCCTCGTCCCAGCCCGCCGGCATCCGTCCCCTCGGTCAGTCGTGACTGCGCTGGAAGCCGGCCGCCTGGTCGGCCTCCAACTGCTCGTAGTGGCCGGCGACCCGGTGCAGCGCCGTGCCGATCGCGTCGAAGGTGTCGCGCAGCGCGGTGGTCACCGCGCCCACCGCGGCCAGGGACTGCGCGTAGTCGTCCGCCGCGGACATCGCGAACAGCGGGAAGGCCCCTGCGGCAGCTCCAGCCCGGCCAGCGTCGGGCGGGTCTGCTGGTCGAACTCGTCGGCGTACGTCGAGAAGGAGAAGCCCAACGCCCGCATCGCCTCGGTCGCGTACAGCGACACCCTGCACCACCCCCGTGTCAGTGCGTGAGGCCCCAGGCTAGCGGCGCGCGGCCCCGCCGGCTGCCCGTCCAGGGCCGGGCACGTCATTCGGCGCAGCGGACTTGCCGCTCGGCGCAGGGTGCGACGACGAGTGGCGTGACGGCAGTCACAGGGTGGTTAGCCTCCGCGCGATCACACCGACCCACGACCCTTCGGAGACGCAGATGAGTGATCCCGGAACACCACCGGCCGAGCCGGGACCGGATCCCACGGCGGGCACGGCGTCGTCCAGGGCCAAGGACCACAGTCCCTGGAACTGGCTGCTCTTCGTCCCGATCCTGGTGCCGCTGATCCCGGCGTTCTTCAACGCGGACTCGCCCCGGCTCTTCGGCTTCCCGCGCTTCTACTGGCTGCAACTGGCCTACATCCTGCTCGGCGTGGCCACCACGACCCTGGTGTACCAGATGACGAAGAAGCGGGGTGGTCGGTGATGTGGCGTGACCATTTGACCGAGATCATCGTCTTCACGGTGCTCTTCCTGCTGGTCAGCGCGATGGGCTTCGTCGCGGCCCGCTGGCGGGCGCCGCGGGACATGGCCCACCTCGACGAGTGGGGGCTGGGCGGGCGCAACTTCGGCGGCTGGATCACCTGGTTCCTGGTCGGCGGCGACCTCTACACCGCCTACACCTTCGTCGCGGTGCCGGCGCTGGTGTTCGGCGCGGGCGCGATGGGCTTCTTCGCCGTGCCGTACACCATCGTCATCTACCCGCTGGTGTTCCTGGTGCTCTGCCGGCTCTGGTCGGTCTCGCACCGGCACGGCTTCGTCACCCCGGCCGACTTCGTCCGGAACCGGTTCGACTCGCCGGTGCTGGCACTGCTGGTCGCGATCACCGGCATCGTCGCCACGATGCCCTACATCGCGTTGCAACTGGTCGGCATCGAGGCGGTGTTGAAGACGATGGGGGTCACCGGGGAGAGCACCCTGGCCCGGCACCTGCCGATCATCATCGCCTTCGCCATCCTGGCCGCGTACACGTACCAGTCCGGGCTGCGGGCGCCGGCGCTGATCGCCTTCGTCAAGGACACGCTGATCTACATCGTGATCCTGGTGGCGGTGCTGTACCTGCCCTACAAGCTCGGCGGCTGGGGCGAGATCTTCGACGCGGCGGACGCGAAGTTCAAGGCGTCAGCGGCGCCGGGCGACGGCATCCTGCTCAACGCCAACAACCAACTTCAGTACATCACGCTGGCGTTCGGCTCGGCGCTGGCGCTCTTCCTCTACCCGCACAGCATCACCGGCGTGCTGGCCAGCCGGAACCGCGACGTGATCAAGCGGAACATGTCCGCGCTGCCGGCGTACAGCCTGCTGCTCGGGTTGATCGCGCTGCTCGGCTTCATGGCCATCGCGGCCGGGGTGAAGCCGCTGCCCGGGGCGACGGCGGGGAGCGTGGACAGCAACACGGTGGTGCCGGTCCTCTTCGACCAGCAGTTCCCCGACTGGTTCGCCGGGGTCGCGTACGCGGCCATCGGCATCGGCGCGCTGGTGCCGGCGGCGATCATGTCGATCGCGGCGGCGAACCTGTTCACCCGCAACATCTACAAGGAGTACCTGAAGCGGGACGCCTCCCCGGCGCAGGAGGCGCAGGTCTCGAAGGTGACCTCGCTGCTGGTCAAGGTGGGCGCGCTGGCGTTCATCATCTTCCTCGACCCGCAGTTCTCCATCGACCTCCAGCTCATCGGCGGCGTGATCATCCTCCAGACGCTGCCGGCGGTGGCGCTGGGCCTGTACACCCGCTGGTTCCACCGCACCGCGCTGATCGCCGGCTGGGCGGCCGGCATGGGCATGGGCATGTGGATGCTCTACCAGATCGCCAACCCGGTGACCGGGAAGAAGCACTTCGCCGGCTCGGCCTTCCCGCTCTCCGAGTTCGGCTTCGACACCAAGAAGACGATCTACGTGGGCATCGTGGCGGTGCTGGTCAACCTGGTGGTGGCGGCGCTGCTGACCCTGGCCCTGCGGGCAGCGAAGGTCACCGACGGGGTGGACCACACCAAGCCGGACGACTACTTCGCCGACGAGGGCGACCCCCGGGTCACCCCGGGCACCGAGCGCGACGCCGACTCGGCCCGCGAGCCGGTGGCGTAAAGGTCGGCCCGCCCCCGGGTGCCCGCTGCGGTGGGCGCCCGGGGGTCCCGTGGCCGGTCGTTGTGCCGAGACGCTACGGAGCTGATGACGTGAACGGATCGGTGGCGACGCCCGGCCGCTGAGTCGTTCACGTCATCAACTCCGTACTGTCCGCCGCCCGTCCTCGCCGGTGCGGGGCGAGCGGCGGCTTCGTTCAGCGGCGGTTGCGGGCGCTCAGGGCCTCGTTGAGCCGGCCCAGCAACCGCGCCAGGGTGTCCCGCTCCTCGGCGTCCCAGTCGCCGAGGATGTCGCCGTAGAGCCGGGCGCGCGCCGCCCGCACCGCCGCCATCCGTTGCAGGCCGGCCGCAGTGGGGGAGACCACCGTGCCGCGCCCGTCCGCCGGGTCGGGGGCGCGGGTGATCAACCCGTCGCGTTGCAGGGCCGAGACCTGCCGGGTGACCGTCGAGCCGTCCAGGTTGAGCTGCGCCGCGAGCGCGGAGACGTTCTGCGGACCGGCCGCGTCCAGGTGCCGCAGGATCACGTACGCCGCCCGGTCCAACACCCGGTGCTCGGCGGTGCCGGTGGCCCGGCGGGTCGCCTCGCCCAGCCGCATCAGTAAAGCCACCTCGGTTTCGATTCGGCCGAGGGTGGCCTCGTCGTCCGCTCCCGTGCGCTGGTCGTCGCTCATAGCTGTATCATACAAACAAAACTACCTGTAGGGCACAGCTATCTGGGGGGGGTGTCCCTATGGGTTTCGTCAAGCGGCGATCGGTGCTGTGGGGCGGGGTTGGTAGGGGTTCTTGTCGCGGAGCATGGCGAACAGGACGT
>NZ_JARXXY010000055.1:0-27148 GCF_029893845.1 Micromonospora sp. A200
GTGGGAACGCCGCGACGACATCCACGAAGCCTTCCTCGCCCTGGCCACCTGCATCATCACGTACCGACACGTCGTACGACTTTGTTAGGACCTCTTAGTCAATCGTTGAGCGCCGCTTCAGACCTGTGCACGTTCGGCCGTACCCGGCTGGGCACGATGAGCCGTACGCCGACAGTCATCTCATCCCGCTGCCGCGAAGCTTGCGACGCTGCCGAGGCAGCACCCGCGTTGGGCCGCGGCCGGGTTCAGCGGTGGGTGGCGGTACGGCCGAGCCAGATCGCGGATGCGGCGCGGGACCCGGTGCGATCCGACGCATGCCTACCCAGCCGTCGGTCGCACTCTCCGTGGCTCGGATGTCAAGGGTTGTCAGAGCCTGAAGACCTTGGCGAGGTCTGGCATGGGACGCCACCGCCGGTTTGTCAGAACTGACAGCCGGCGGCCCGCGTTGTCAGCAGCGCAACGGGTCCGTGCTGCGGTGGCGTCTGAGCTGGTCTTTTGAGATGTGCGCCTGCGTTGCCAGACCCGTGTCAGGTTCAGGGGTGTCCGCCAGAGCTGACAAACGCCGGTTTGAGGGTGCGGAACATTTCCCGCGGCGCCGCACGAGGCGCTCGTGGGGGTTCCGCCCGCCGCCGGGCCCCGAGGTTGGGGCTGCGCGAGCCGGGCGCCTCGGGTGCCGCGCCGTCTTGGTGCGCTGACACCTCACCGATACCCGCCACACCCGACAGGGAGGACGTGCTCCTCCCGAGGACCTGTCGCGGCTCGATGACGTCCGTGCCTCTGGCGCCCGGCGGCGGCCCCTGACCGCCGTTTCGACGCCCCACCCCTGGCATGGGGTGGGGCCGGAGGTGAACCCGCCCATGTCCCGCACTCCGGCACGTCTTCGTGCCCTCACCCGCTCCCGTACCGCCCGCCTGGTCGGCCGCGTCGCCGCGGTCACCGGCGCGGTGCTGCTGTTGCTGTCGGTGCCCACCGCCGCTCGCGCCGACTCCGGCGTTGCCGTGCTGGCGGCGAACTCGCTGCCAGTGGTGATCAACAACCTGCGGGTGTGGCTGATCGGCATCCTCGCCGCGCTGGCCACCCTGTTCCTCGTCCTGGCCGGCGTCTACTGGGCGACCGCCGGGGGTGACCCGGCGCAGGTCGACAAGGCCAAGGGCGCGCTGAAGAACGCCCTGGTCGGCTACGGCCTGGCCATCCTCGCACCTGTCCTGTTGCAGGTCGTCCAGGGCATCGTTGGGGGCTGACCATGGGGTGGCTGCTCGACCAGATCCTGGACTGGCTGGCGGCGGCGATCCTCGCGACCCTGGACGCGCTGATCGGGGTGATCAGCAGCGCGCTGCTGATCACCCCGAACGTCACCGCCCTGCCGCAGGTGCAGGCCCTGACCGGCCGTTCGGTGCTCGTCGTGGACACCGTCTTCGTCCTCGCCTTCGTCGCCGCCGGGGTGCTCACCATGACCGCCGGCGGCGACGAACGATCCCGCTACACGTTCAAAGACCTTCTCCCGCGCCTGATCGTGGGGTTCGTCGCCGCGCACTTCTCCCAGCTGTGGTGCGGCATGCTCATCGACCTCGCCAACGCCCTCACCGCCGCCCTCACCACCGGCGAGGGTGACAGTGACGGCGCGCTGCGGGCGATCAAGACGCACATCGCCGCCGGGCAGGACAAGACCGCGGTGCTGCTGTTCGTGATCTGCGTGGCGATCATCGCGGTGCTGCTGGCCGGCACCGCGTTCAGCGTGATCGTCCGCTTCGCCGTCGTGCTCGTCCTGACCGCCTTCGCCCCTCTGGCGCTGGCGTGTCACGCGCTGCCGCAGACCGACCCGGTGGCCCGCCTGTGGTGGCGCTCTTACGCCGGCGTCCTGGCGGTGCCGGTGGTGCAGGGTTTCACCCTGTACGCCGGGCAGTGGATGCTCACCGACCCCGACAATTTGCTGCCCGTGCTCGGCCTGCCGGTCGACCCGGGCGGGGTGATCAACCTGTTCGTGGTGATGGTCATGCTGTGGACCACCCTGCGGGTGCCTGCCCTGATGCGCCGCTTCGTCTCCGCGCCTAGCGGCGGCGGTGGTGCGAACATCGTCGGCGCCGCGGTGCGGGTGATCCTGGTGCAGCAGGTCACCCGCGCGGTTCCTGGCCTCGGCCGGGGCCTTCGGGCGGTGAGCCGATGAACGAGCACACCGGTCGGGCGCGGATGCCCGCCGACGTCGACGCCCCCGACAAGGTCGCCTACGGGCTGACCTTCCGGCAGCTGGCGATCCTCGCCGTCGCCGCCGTCGTCTTCTACGGCGCCTGGCAGAGCCTGCACACCGTCGTGCCGGTGCCGGTGCTCGTCGGCGCCGCCGTTGTCGTCGGCGGTCTGGTCTTCGGTGTCGCGGTCGGCCGCCGTGACGGGCTGTCCCTGGACGTGTGGCTGCTCGCCGCCGTCCGCCACTGGCGGGCGCCTCGGGCGCTGTCGACCACCGACACGACGTCGAGGACCCCCGACTGGGTCCAGGCACCGAAGACGCCGGTGATGCTGCCGGCGCCGCTGAAGCTGCCCGCCGACGCCATCGACGACGGCGGGGAGATCCGCCTCGGCGGAACGCGGGCGGCGATGGTCGCCGCCACCAACGTCAACCTGGCCCTGCGCACTCCCGACGAGCAGGCCGCTCTGGTCGACACCTTCGGCCGCTGGCTCAACAGCCTGTCCACGCCCACGCAGATCGTCGTGTCGGCGCAGCCGGTGGACCTGCACTCGGCCGCCCGCACCCTCGCCACCGCGGCGGACGCCGTGGCGCACCCGGCGCTGGCCGACGCGGCAGCGGACCACGCCCGTTTCCTCGACGACCTCGCCACCGGCAGGGATCCGCTGCGCCGGCAGGTCCTCATCGTCACCCGCACCGGCGCGGGCGAGCGGGGCGAGCACGCCGCGCGCCGCCGCGCCGACGACACCGTCCGCGCCCTGTCCGGGCTCGGCGTGAGCACCCGGGCTCTCGACGGGGCGGCGGTGACGGCGGCGATCGCCGCCGCCGCAGACCCCTACCGCCCGCCCCGACCCGGGGGTCTCGCCGCGCCCGACACCGTCATCACCGGCCCGGACATCCACACCGACAGAAAGAAGCGCCCCCGATGAAAGCCCGCACCCGTTCCCGCACGTCCACCAGCGGTGGCCGCCAGCCCTCGACGCTGGCGGCCACCGTCGCTCCCGCCTCGGTCGAGGTGACCCCGCGGATGCTGCGCGTCGGCGACGGCTACGCCGCGACCCTCGTCGTCACCGGCTACCCCGCCGAGGTCGGCCCGGCCTGGCTGGAGCCGCTGCTGTCCTGGCCGGGCCGCCTCGACCTGGCGTTACACATCGAACCGCTGCCCGCCCCGGTCGCCGCGTCCCGGTTGCGCCACCAGCGCGCCCGCTTCGAGTCCTCGCGCCGCGCGGACGCCGAGGCCGGCAAGCTGTCCGACCCCTACGTGGACGCCGCCGCGGACGACGCCGCCGATCTCGCCCACCGACTCGCCCGCGGCGTGGCGAAGCTGTTCCGCGTCGGCCTGTACCTGACGGTGCACGCCCGCACCGAAGACGAACTCCGCGACGCGTGCGCGCAGGTGAAAGCCGCCGCCGCGTCGACGCTGATCGAGGTGCAGCCGGCCACCTGGCGGCACCTCGCCGGCTGGACCACCACCCTGCCCCTGGCCACGGACCTGCTGCAGATGCGCCGCACCATGGACACCCAAGCCCTCGCCGCCGCGTTCCCCCTCGCGTCAGCGGACCTGCCCGCGCCGCTGCCCGGCGACCCGCCCGCCGAAGGCGGCATCCTCTACGGCGTCAACCCGGACTCCGGCGGCATCGTCTGGTGGGACCGCTGGGCGCAGGAGAACTACAACTGCGTGGTCCTGGCCCGCTCCGGGGCCGGGAAGTCGTACTTCGTGAAGCTGGAGATCCTGCGCAACCTCTACCAGCAGGTGCAGGTCGCCGTCATCGACCCCGAAGACGAATACCCGCGCCTCGCCGACGCCGTCGGCGGGACCGTGGTCCGCCTCGGCGTGGCCGGGGTGAAGGTCAACCCTTTCGACCTGCCCGCCGGGGACACCCGCCCCGACGTGCTCACCCGCCGAGGCCTGTTCCTGCACACCCTCATCGCGGTGCTGCTCGGCCAGCAGCCGCCCCCGGCGGAGCGGGCGGCCCTGGACCGGGCGATCCTGGCCGTCTACCGGGCGGCGGGCATCACCGCCGACCCCGCCACCCACCACCGGCCCGCCCCGCTTCTGCGCGACCTCGCCGACCGGCTGCACGCCGACGCCGACCCCGCCGCTCGGCAGCTCGCCGCCCGCCTCGCCCCGTGGGTGCACGGGTCGTTCTCGGACCTGTTCGACGGGCCGAGCACCATCCGCCCCGACGGGCACCTCGTGGTGTGGTCGCTGCGGCACCTTCCCGACGAGCTGCGCGGTGTCGGCACCCTGATCGCCCTGGACGCGATCTGGCGGCAGGTCGACGCCCCCAGCCGGCTGCCCGCCCGCCGCCTCGTGGTGGTGGACGAGGCGTGGCTGCTCATGCGCGACGGCGAAGGCGCCCGGTTCCTGTTCCGCATGTCCAAAGCCGCCCGCAAGCGCCACGCCGGCCTGACCGTCATCACCCAGGACGTCGCCGACGTCCTCGGCACCGACCTCGGCCACGCCGTCGTCGCGAACGCCGCCACCCAGGTGCTGCTCAAGCAGGCCCCGCAGGCCATCGACGCCATCGGCGACGCGTTCGGCCTCACCGCCGGGGAACGGCGGCTCCTGCTCGCCGCCCGCGTCGGCACCGGCCTGCTGATCTCCGGCACCAACCGGACCAGCTTCGAGGCCATCGCCTCCGACACCGAGCACCAGCTCTGCACCACCCGCCCGAGCGACCTCGCCGACCTAGACGAGGGAGACGACCTGTGACCAGATCCGTCGGAGCCATCACGGCTGTATCCCCGCCCACGCCGGCGCCTGGCCCTTCGGGGCCGGGCGCCGGCTTCGTCGTGCCCCCGACCGGGCTTAGCCGTTGGATCCTCGATGCCGCCGCCTGGGCCGGACAGCGGCCGTGGCTGCTGGCCGTGGCTGCCGCCGCCCTCGTGGTCTTCGTCGCCGGGCGCAACCTGCTCGCCCTGTGGCGGCACCGCCGGCACGCCGACGGCGCCCGCCTGACAACCATCGCCCCGCCACCAGAGGTCGACCCCCACAGCGCGGCAGCGTTGTGGGCGAACCTCGCAGGCACTCTCACCCCTTCTCGACGTCGCCGCTGGCTTTACGGCAGCCCGCACGTGGTGTGGCAGTACACCTGGACCGGGCGGCGGCTGCTCATCTCCGTGTGGGTGCCCGGCACCGTCGCACCCGGCGCCGTCGAAGCCGCCGTCCGCGCCGCCTGGCCGGGCGCCGCCTGCACCACCGACGACACACCTCCACCGCCGATGCCCATCGACGTGCCGGCGGCAGTAGGCGGACACCTGCTGCCCACCGCCGCCGAATGGCTTCCACTGCACACCGACCACGACAACGACCCGCTGCGGGCGCTGATGTCCGCCGGCTCCCAGCTACGGGCCGACGAGTACGCCTGCGTGCAGATCCTCACCCGCCCCGCCGCACCCCGCCGCGCCGCGCGCGCCCGCCGCGCCGCCGCCCGGCTGCGCGACGGCAAGACCGCCATTCCCACTATCAACCCGGCCGCGCCCCTGCTCTGGCTCATCGAGGTCTTCCAGCCCGGCTCTTCCGCCCGACGGTCCGTCTCTGCCGCAGGCCAGCGGCGGGACCCAGCAGTGGAACGCGATGTGCGGGCCATCCTCGACAAGACCACCCACCCGCTGTGGGAGACCGCCGTGCGCTACGCCATCGGCAAAGACAACCGACGCGCGGGCAGCGACCAGCGGCCCCGGCTGCGGGGCATCGCCGACACGGTCGCGTCGTCCTTCGCCGTCTACTCCGGCCGCAACCGCCTCACCCACCGCACCCGCCTGCCCCAACCCGCCGCCGTCCTCGCCCAGCGGCGCCTCGGCGCCGGGTTCCTCACCTCCACCCCCGAACTCGCCGCCCTCGCCGCCCTCCCCCGAGACCTGGCCGTGCCGGGCCTGGACCGGGCCCGGGCCAAGTCCATGCCCGCCCCGATCGCCGTTCCCAGCGGGGGGCGCGGCACGAAGATGATCGGCGACGCGCAGGTCGGCGGCCACGGCGTCGCCCTCACCGTCCCCGACGCCCGCTACCACCTGCACGTCGTCGGATCCACCGGCAGCGGGAAGACCACGCTGCTGGTCAACATGGCCGTCGACGACATCAAAGCCGGCCGCGGCACCGTCGTCATCGACCCCCACGGCGACATGGTCCTGGACATCCTCGACCGGCTCCCCGCCTCAGCCGCGGACCGCCTCGTCATCTTCGACCCCGACCAGCCCAACCCCCCGACGATCAACCCGCTGTCCGGCGACGATCCCGACCTGGTCGTGGACAATCTCGTGTCGATCTTCGGGAACATCTTCGCCAAGGCATGGGGACCCCGGATGGACGACGTCATGCGGGTGGCCTGCCTGACCCTGCTCCGGCACGCGAACGTCACCCTGCAGCACATCCCACCCCTGCTCAACTCGGCGCAGTTCCGGTCGGCGATGACCGTCAACCTCGACGACCCAGCCGGCCTGTCCGGCTTCTGGCAGTGGTACGACGAACTCAACCCCGCCCTGCGCTCCCAGGTCATCGGCCCCGTCCTCGCCCGCCTGCGCGCGTTCCTGCTGCGCGACTTCGTCAAACGCACCATGCGCTACCCGAAATCCAGCTTCGACATGGGCAAGGTCCTCGACGGCGGTGCCCTGCTCGTCCGGATCCCGAAGGGCCAGCTCGGCGAGGACACCAGCAAACTGCTCGGCTCCCTGATCCTGGCGCAGGTATGGCAGGCTGCCACCGCCCGCGCGAAGACCGCCCCGGAGAAGCGCCGCGACGCCACGCTGATCATCGACGAGGCGCAGAATTTCCTCACCCTGGCCAACAGCCTGGACACGATGCTCGCCGAGGCCCGCAAGTACCGCCTGTCCCTGGTCCTGTCACATCAGGACCTCGCCCAGTTCCCCAAGGACCTGCTCGCCGCGGCGTCCGCGAACGCCCGCAACAAGATTTACTTCTCGTGCGCGCCAGAGGACGCCCGCGTCCTCGCCCGGCACACCCTGCCCGAGCTCGACGAGCACGACCTGACGCATCTCGACGCCTACACCGCCGCTACCCGCCTCGTCGTCGACGGCCGACAGACACCGGCGTTCACGCTGCGCACCCGCCCACCGCAGCCGGCCGTGGGTGAAGCCACCGCGATCCGGGAGACCGTCGCACGGACCGTCGAGGCGCAGAACACCAGCGCCATCGACGCCCTCGTCGACCGGTGGTCCCAGACCCGCGACGGCAAAGGCGCAAGGGCCAAGGGCGCCAGAGGCGTCTCCTGACCCCAGCTCAACAGCCCAGCAGGACCAGCGCCTCGACGTCTGTCAAGGCGGCCACATCGAGGCCGCGATGCCCTTCGGTCAGCGCATCACCACCCCTTCACCACCGTCAACTCTGTGCCGTTGCCAGAACGGCTCGGGTCGGCCTGTCAGTGCTGCGCACCCGCCGTGACCAGCCACGGCCACGGCGTGCACCAATTCCAGACACCCCTCCCACAGAGGGGACCCTCCCTCCTGCCTGAAGGGAACCCGCATGTCCGCCGAACCCTCCCAACCGCAACGTCCTGACCCCCCTCACCCCCACTCCTCCGCGCTCTCTTCGCCCGGCCGCTCCACGTCCTCGCGCCGTCCGACCCGCCAGGACCGCCTGCAACTCCTGCGTCGTCTGACCCTGCGCGACCGTCAGCTACTCGGCTGGCTCGCCGAGCACTACCTGCTGTCCACCGACCAGATCGCCCAGGCGCTGTTCCCGTCGCGGCGGGCGGCCCTGCTGCGCCTCGCGGCGCTGCACTCCATCGACGCGGTCACCCGCTTCGTGGACGTCACCACCGGCACCAGTCAGTACCTCTACGCCCTCGGCCCCCTCGGCGCCGTGCTGCACCCGAGCGCCTACACCGACCCGGACCGGCCGTCGGCGCGACCGCCGCGCAGCAGCATCGAGCGCACCGAACGCATCGTCGGCAGCCACAAGCTGCGCCACCTGCTCGGCGTCAACCAGCTCTTCGTCGACCTGCACACCTACACCCGCACCGACCCGCACGCGCAACTGGCGCGGTGGTGGTCCGAGCAGCACGCCACCGCCGCCTACGCCGCCGCCGACATCCGCCCCGACGCCCACGGCGTCTGGACCGTCGGCGAACGCAGCGTCGGATTCTTCCTCGAACACGACAACAACACCGAAAACCTGGGCAGGGTGCTGCGCAAGCTGCGCGCCTACGAACGCCTCGCCGAGTTCGGACCCCGCTACCCCGTCCTGCTGCGGGTCCGCAGCCGCCGCCGGGAGGCCAACCTCCTACGCGCCCTGACCGGCGTGCCCACCGCCATGCCGGTGGCCACCGGCGTCCACGACGAACACCCCGCCCGGCCCGGCCTGGACGCTGACCACCGACCCGGGCCTGCGCCGCTGGCTGCACGAGCTGCCCAGCGACCACGGCCCCGACAACCCCGCCACCAACCCGCACCGCTTCACCCACCCCGACACCCATGACTAGCTCAAAGGGCCTGCCGAGCCCCGCCAGCTGCATCTGACAGCGCAGGTCACGGCCTGCCTGCATAGCGCGCGGCCCGGTGAGCGCCTCCGCCTTCTCACAGGCGACCAGGTTGTCTGTCAGACCTACCGGTTCTGACAGACGGCCCGCCTCACCAGGCGGCGCCGGCGGCGAAAGCGCCTGACAGTGCTGCTCAGCGGCGGTCTGCGCCCACGGCACGCACGGCAGGCGCTGACAGACCGCGCCGCTACCGTTTCCGGCAACACCACACCCCACATATCGCTCCACCCCGGTTCGGTCCCACCTCAGGGACACCCCGCCGCACCCCGCGGTACGCGACGCCCACCCGCTTCGGCCGGTCGGCACGCGCCCCGCGCGACGGCCCTCGAGGTCGCACCAACCACCCGCACCACCTTCTCCCCCCATTTTGCCCTGACCCGACCCATGCACCGGTGGGCCGGTCGATCCCGCGTGCTTACACGCACCCGACGAAGGAGGACCTGCGCATGTCCGCTCTCCACGGCACCCCGCTGACCCGTCACGGCAGCCGCGTGCCCGCCATGCCGACCCGACCGGCCACCGTGCAGGCCACCTCCGCGCCCGCGCGCCGACCGGCTCCCACCCAGGCCACCACCGCCGCACCGACCGTCACGCCGGCGCCGACCATCGCCACGATGATCGTCTGCCTGCCCGACGAGCTGCCCGCCGAGGCGCTCACCGCGCGCCATCTGCACACGCAGTTCGGGGTGGCCGGCACCCTCACGCCTCTGTTCTGGGCTGTTCCGCAGCTGCGGCTGTGGCAGCGCCAGCAGATGATCAGCCTGCGCAAGGGCCGCCCCGCCTCGTGCGCGGGCGGACCGGTCAGACTGCTGGACCTGCAAGGCATGCGCCACGCCGCTGGCGTCGGCGCGGGGATTCGCTACCAGGTCTGGCAGCAGGTCGTGCACGGCACCCGCCCGGCCACCCCGTGGCCGGTGTTCGCAAGCCGCCACCTCACCGACCCGCAGAAGTACCCGTTGGAGGTTGCCACGGCGGACTTCCACGCGCAGCCGCGCGTCAACGCGATGCGGATGCACGCCGCGGCGACGCCTGGGACCGGCCAGCCCAACCCGGGCGAGTTGGAGATGTATCAGGCAGGCCAGATGGCCTACCAGCACTACCACGCCACCAGCGCCTTTGCCGGTGACGCGCTGCTCACCGCCGACGGCCGCAAGCTGGCGCCGGCCAGTGACGCCCTCGCCCACCGGGTGACCTACCTGGAGCAGGCGCTGCGCTACCTCGACACCGTCGAGCCGGACCAGCGGCTACTCGCGGTCGCCCTCTAACCGCACGACAAACCGCCCGGACGGTGCGCCCTGATCCCTGTACCGCTGGGACAACCAGGCGCGCCGCCCGGCTAGTGCGTGTCCACGCCCAGACACGCGCAGGCCCAGCAGACGAGGCTCAGCCAGTCACCCACGGCACCACTACACGAACAATTGACAGCGTCACATCATCCGGCACCCGACTGTCCAGTCTCGGAACCTGCGCGGCTGACGGATCTACCCGGTGACCCTCAACGAGACGTCAACGGTTACGCACCCCGGCTCCACAACAGCAGAACTCGAGGTGCTCCTCGCTGCTGAGGCTGGCATCGAGGGTAGAGCAGAGCAACCCCCCTCAACCAACACGGCCAACTCGTACTGGCCCTTGTTGAAGAGGCCGCAGATGCCCGGGCAGTCGAGGTCAAGCTCGCGATGGTCCTCCACCCCGTGGTACCCGGCCGATGCGGCCGCCCTGACAAAGATCTCGTACACACCAGCAACACCATGCCCAGATCGCGGCGAGGAACCTTTCGACCGGGCCGCTTGGTAGGTACGGCCCCAGCCCAAGGTCTCCACCACACGACCTCGGTTAGGAAGCCGCGGGGGCTTCGTCACCTGCCAATCAGACGGCAGCGGCAGCCGATCCAGCTCCGCCTCCCCAGCATCCAACGCTCGCCGATAATCATCGCTGCTGTCCTTGATGGCCCAGCCGCAGCCGAAGATCGCGACCGCGACCGCCAGACAGGCGAGCAGCGCGGGATTCCTGCGAAGCGCACCGCCCATGATCGTCATGTTAGGACGCCCGGATGCGGGGCTGCTGCCCCGCAGGTGCCAGCCAAAGGAGTGAAGCATCTGTGAGTAGCTGGATCCAGCCGCCCCTAACCGGCGGTTTGCCCCCTGGCCCACGCAAGTCGGCAATACGAGCGAGGACGGGCGAGCTCAGCGCCTACCCCTGTCGCAAGCACAGCTTCGACCAGGGGCCTCATCTCTGCGATCGAGCGCTCATTCTCTCGTGACGGCCGCTCCGCGTCTGGCCAGGGCTTGCGAAAAATAGGAGCGGCCGGCCCTGCTCGGCCGTGCGGCCACTCACCGCCCGTATATTGACGACCGCCACGACCAGATGCTGCGGTACCGCGGCGTCGAATCACCATGAGGCGTGCAGGACGACCCACCGGCACGACTGCCGGCCAGCGTCATCCCGGCCTGCCTGCGCCGCCTGCTCACCAGGGCGCGCGCCTGATCGACGTCCCAGCCACCAGGGGCCGAGACGCGGCACTCGAACCGGGCGCGCCGGCCGATCCGGTACGGGGCGGGCGCGCCCCCGCACACGGACACCATCTCCGACTGCCGCTACGCGAGCCGGCGCCCGCCAGCAGTGGCCGACCTGACCCCACCGCACGGCATCTCCACGCCCCCTGTGGAGGGCGCCGCGGGCCACCGCCCGGGGCTGGGGCGTGCACCCGAGCCCGGCCAGCAACAGGCCGCCCTTTCCCTCTTCCCCCACCGGAAGCCTCCGCTCCAAATAGCGCCGGTTCCAACAGGTCCGCTTCACCAGTCACCACCACATGCCGCTGCCGGCCCGTCTGCGGCTGAGCATGGACCACCTCGCCGAGCACGCCCGCAGGGTCCTCGCCCCGGCCTCTCACCGGCTGCCGGACCAGCCGGCGCGTGCCCACACCGCCTCCGGCGGCGCCCGCCCGTAGCGACCCCAGCCGGCGGGCCTGCCCCGTGCCGGCCGACAGGCCGATGCCGGGCGACAGGCCGATGCCGGGCACTGGCGGCGCGGGAGGACCACCGTCCCGAGATCCGGTCCGAGCACTTGATCACCGCGGCGACCGAAGCGTGGATCAGTGCGCGGACCTCAACCCGCAGGAACCACACGACGAAAGAGAAGCGCCCATGACCGACACGCCATCGGAAACCGTCCCCGCGCACAGCGCGTTCAAGGTGCTGGCGGCGCTGGCCGAACTCGGCGAGGCCACCGCCGCGACGGTCGCCGAGCACGCCGGCCTCGGCTACTCCACCACCACCCCCAAGCTGCGCGCCTGGGAAGGCTCCGGACAGGCCGAGCGATTCCGCACCGACGACGGCCGCACCCTGTGGCGACTCACCGACGCCGGCCGCGCCGCCACCGCCACGCCGCAACCCACTACGGCCGCACCCGACCCGGCCGCCGCGCCCCCCGAGGCCGCGCAGGAGCCGAGCCAGGACGGGGACGCACACCCCGCCGCCCAGGCGGCGGACACCCCGGCCAACCCGGGCGCGCCCGCACCGCCGCAGACCGATCCGGACGCGCAGGCCGTGCCGGAGCCTGACGGCACCCCCGCCGGTGACCCGCCAGCCGACCCCTCCCCCTCGACGCCGTCCGACTGTCCCGACGCCGGCGGCGCAGCGCCCACCGGATCGTCGGGCGGGTCGCGCCGGATCGGCGGGTCGCTGCGCGGAGCGATCCTGGACATCCTCGAGGCGCACCCCGACCGGGCCTACAAGACCGGTGAGCTGTGCCGGCTCATCGACGCCGCGAACGTCGGCACCGGCGCGGCCAAGGCCAGCGCGGGAGCCGTCGCCAACGCCGCAACCAAGCTCGTCGCCGACGGCCAGGCCGTGCAGACCGTCGAACGCCCGGCCACGTACCAACTCGCCCCCGCCATCGGCGGTCAGTGACTCCACCTGTCAGGCAGCCCGAGGGCGGGCGTCGAAGTTTGGTCGCCTCACGCCCGCCCCCGGTGCTCCTTCCAACACAAGGAGCGTTTTCGAGTGTCTCCCATCCTGCACACGACCGCTATCGCCGCCGGCGGGATCCTCGCCGGCCTGTCCCTCGCCGGCGCCCTGCTCTGGTGGCAGCAGCAAGCCCTCCAGACAGCCCGGTACGAGGCCACCCACGACGAGATCACCGGCCTGCCCAACCGGCGGCTGTTCCTCACCCGCCTACGCGCCGCCCTCCCCGACCGCACGCCGGTCGGGGTGGTGCTGCTCGACCTCGACCGGTTCAAGGCCGTCAACGACACCCTCGGCCACGACACCGGCAACGTCCTGCTGGAGCAGGTCGGCCGGCTCCTGGCCAGCATGCCCACCCCGGTCCTGGTCGCGGCACGGCTCTCCGGCGACGAGTTCGCCCTGCTCGTGTCCGGCGATGACGACGACACCGCCGACGCGGCCCACACCGCCTGGCAGGTCATCGCCGCCGCCCCGATCCGCGCGGGCACCGGCGACATCCCCGTCGCCGCCTCGGTCGGCTACACCCACACCCGCGACCCGCACGCCAGCCCCCGACAGCTGCTCGCCGAAGCCGACACCGCCATGTACCAGGCCAAAGGCTCCGGCGGTGGCGTGTGCGCCTACGGCCCCCGCGGCACACCGCCGCAGCGGCGCAGCCGCGACCGCCACTACCGCTGACCGGCACCCGCCGACCGCCGCAGTTCCCTTCGGGCAGACCAGCACCCTCCGCCTGCTCCGACACCAATGGACTGCGGCGACCAGCAGGTAGCCGGCGTGCATGTTCGCCCCGGCCGCCAGTGCCGACCATCCCGCGCGCCCCCACCGGCGCGACCACCGCTGATCCCGCCCGACCCAGATGGGCCCCGCAGCCACCGGCTGCGGGGTCCTTCCCTTTCCTGCCCCTGACAAGGGAGATCCCGTGTTGTCCATTCCCGCTGTGCGCACCCTCGCCGGTTGCCTCCTGGCCGTCGACGCCGACGCCGACACGCTGGGCTGGGGCCAGCCCGCGACGCTGCTGCTCATCCACGACCGGCCCCTGCACACCGGCGGGCCGTCACCGATGCGCGAGATGCGCAGCCTGGAGTTCCCGCTGCGCCGCGACGACCTGCTCACCGAACCGACCGGCCTGCCCGCGCTGCTGCACCGCCTCGCCGCCGGCCTTCACCACCCGCACACGCCCACGCCCTACCGGGCCGCCCTCGACACCATCCTCGGGCTGATCCGGGCGACCGCATCCGACGCGCGTCTGGTGGCCTGGGCCGCCTGCTACGACGACATCCTCACCACCGACGGTCAGCCACGGCAGGTCCGCCGCATCGACGCCGTCGACACCGACGGCCGCGTCTACCAGCTCACCCGCCCGCGCGGCGAGGACCACCCCGTGCTGATCGTCGATGACCGACCAGACGCGCAGGACGTTCCCGCCACCTACTGCGGGCTGACCGCGCTGCTGGCCGCCACCGCCGGGCACCTGCCGGGCGGCGCCCGCCCGGACACGGCATGACCGGCCCGCAGGTGCCGCCGGACGCCGACGACGAGCCGATCTTCGGCGTGTGCGGGCGCGACGGCGCGTCGATCCGCTGCCGGGTGTGCGGGGCGGTCGACGAGGTCGTCGGCGACGAGGTGCCGTCCATGGCCGGCTACGGCGAGGACACCTACGTCCGGTGCACCCGCTGCGGATCGGTCGAAACCACCGACCCGATCTTCGGCTGGCGCGCCAAGCCCGCCCCCTGGCCGCCCACCACACGACGCGACCAGCCGTAACAACCCCCGGCGGTCGCCACCGCCAGCAGGCCCCGCCCTCACCGGGCCCAGGAGCGGGCACCCGAAGGCGCCCCCGCGCCTACCGCCGCACGGCCGCGGCGCCTGCCACGACGCGGCGCTGCCACAGCCGCACCTGCACTGCGGCCACGGCACTGATCCCGCACCCGCCGCTCGCACGGCCTTGCACCGCGCCGGCTGTCACGGCCCCCTGCGTCGCCGCCAGCAGCTCGCATCCGACATCGCCGAAAACCCCATCCCCGTAAGGAGTCCTGTCTCGTGAACACCCCCTGCTTCGTCGGCACCACCGACCCCGCGAACCCCCACCTCGTACACGCCCGGTTCGTGCTCGTCGACGGCCACCCCGGCGTTGTCGTGCCCACCCTCGCCGCCATCTGGGCCGCGCACACGCACCGCGACACCCGGGCGCTGATCGACGCCGTACTCGCCCGCGACTGGGAGTACCTCGACCCCGCCACCACCGCCACCACCGTTTCCGGGATGGGACAGCAGTCCGTGCCGGGCGTCGGCATCCCCCTGACGGGCGCCGACTGTGCCGTGGACACGCCGGAGCCGGTCACCGTGTTCCCACTGTGCCGGGCCGGGCACCTCGACGCGCAGTGGATCTACCTCCTCGACCCGGCGACCGACACGGTCGCCGTGCACACCGACGACGGGCACCAGCTGGGCCGCTACCCGCTCCGCGACTGCGTCAGCCCCTCACCCGGCCCGGACCCGGCACGCAGCCCCGCTTCCCGCACGACGGCGACGGCACCCTGCGCGCTGGTGTCGGCGCCGGGGACACCGCGGTGACCGCCCGGGCGCTCGGCGCCGTCGCCGCCGCGGTGGTGGCCCTGCTCCTGCTGTGCGCGGCCGGGATCGGGGCGCTGTTCACCGGCGGCGGCACCGCCTCGGCCGCCTGCTACCGCGCGGCGGCCGACGGGCAGCCTCTGCCGGCGGGCATCACCGTCTCCCCACCCGTTGCCACTGCCGGCGGGTGGACCAGCGAGCAGACAGCCCACGCCGCGGTGATCGTCGCCGTCGGCGCGGACCTGAAGGTCCCGCCGCGCGGGTGGGTCATCGCCCTGGCCACCGCGATGCAGGAGTCCACGCTGCGCAACCTGCCCGGCGGCGACCGCGACTCGGTCGGGCTGTTCCAGCAGCGCCCCTCCGAAGGGTGGGGCACCCCCACCCAACTCCGGGACCCCCGCTACGCCGCCGACCGGTTCTACCAGGCGCTGCTGGCCGTCGACGGGTGGCAGGCCATGGCGCTGACCGACGCCGCCCAGGCGGTGCAGCGATCCGCCTACCCCGGCGCGTACGCGAAGTGGGAGCACGAGGCGATCGCCCTGGTCCGCGTCCTCACCGGCGGCACACCGGCCGGCCCGGTCTCCGCCGAGCTGGAGCAGGCGATGAGCAACCCGCTGTGCCTGTTCGACGCCGGCGACGGCCAGCTCGGCGGCGAGCAGGTTCCCCTACCGGATGGGTTCACGCTCCCGTCGGGCACCGCGCGGCCGGTCGCCACGGCGATCAGCTGGGCCCTGGCCCAGCGCGGCACTCCCTACACCTTCGGCGGGGACTGCACCGCACCGCACTCCGGCATCCCGGCGCGCCAGTGCGACTGCTCCTCGCTGGTGCAGCAGGCCTACCGAGCCGCCGGCATCACCCTGCCCCGCACCACCAGCGAACAAGTCCACGCCGGCCAGCCGGCCACCGACCACCGGGACCTGCGCCCGGGGGACCTGCTGTTCATCCCCGGCAGCCGCGGCAGCCCCGCCCAGCCCGGCCACGTCGGCCTGTACCTCGGTGACGGACTGATCGTTCAAGCCCCGCACAGCGGCGACGTCGTCAAGATCAGCCGCCTGTCGGCGTGGGCCAGCCAGCTCGCCGCCGTGCGCCGCATCGTCGCCTGATCCCGCGCCTCGGGCAGGCAGACCAGGCGCTCCCTGTCGCCCCCCGGACCCGCCGGGCCCGGGGTTCTCACACCGTTGATGGAGGTTCCATCGTGAGTTGCTCCACCCTGATCGGTGTCACCGCTTCCGGTGGCGCCTACGCCGTGCGCTGGTTGCACTGGGGCGGTGACCCCGCACAGGTGCTGCCGCAGCTGCGGCGCATCTGGCAGCACACCTTCGACCGGCGCACCCTCGCCACGGGCGAGGCGCTGCTACGCCACGACTGGCTCACCCTCGACTACCCCCGCCACCCCGCACGCGGAAACGGGCAGCGGCCGGTTCCCGGCGTCGGCGTCACCGCCGGCCTGCAGGACGGGATCCGCCGCGGCCGGGTCGACGACCCGATCGACGGCTACCTCGAATGGATGTACCTGATCGACGTCGCCACCGACACCGTCGTGGTGTACGAGGCGACCTGTCACGGTCGCTGGCTGCGCCACAGCCGACACCTGCTCGACCCGGACTCGGGCGGGCACTGGCTCGACCCGGACTCGGACGCGCGGGTGTTGGGCTGCGGCGGCTACCGCACGCACGGGCACCGCTGGCACGCGTGTCGCCTGTGGCTGCCGGACGCCCGCACCGGCCTGGACGCCGAGATCTGCCTGGCCCCGCACCTGAGCACGGCGACGGTCCTGCGGTTCAGCGACGCCACCGCTGGCGCGATCACCGCCGCCACCGCCCCCACAACCGTGCAGGCGGGGCGGCAGGTGCCGTGGCTGCGCCTGGCGGGCCCGCAGTTCGACCTGGTCATGCCCGGCAGCCACGGCGAGCGGCCCTACCGGCTTCGCCGCGACGCTGACGGGCTGCTGCTGCTTGACGTGCCGGTGCCCGGCTGGTCGTGGCAGCTCCTGTCCGCCCAGGTGACGCGGCGATGACCTACCGACCACCCGGCGAGCGCGACGCCGGTGACCGCATCCGTGCCCTCACCGGTCACGAGAGCAGCGACGCGGGTTGGCAGCAGGTGCTCGACGCGATGCGCGCGGCCGGCGCCGCGGCCGGACGCTCAGCGGCGCAGTGGTGGGCGCAGGACGTCCTCGGCGGTCGGGCCGCGGGCAACGCCGCCGGCCCCGCCCAGCGGATCCTCGCCGGGATCGACGACGGGGACCCAGCGGTGCTCGACGGGCTTCCCGCCGCCGACCGGTACTGCCTGAGCCAGGATCGGGACCGGTACGCCGAGGCCGCTGCGGCCGGCGCGCCGCCGTGGGAGGACCTGCCCGGCACCCGCTGCGACCAGACCCGGTGGGCGTGGTGCGACGGCTTCGACCAGGCGCTCACCGACGAGGTGGCCCGACAGTGCCGCCTCGTGCTGTCCCCGACCGGCGACGACCGGGACCTGAGCCACCTGCACCCGGACCGCGTGCGCCTCGGCGGGCCGGGCGTGTTCGCCGGCGACTGGGCGTGGACGCCGAACGCCGACGGGCAGATGCGCATCCCGGTCGGGTTCGTCGGAACCCTGGTCGACACCTGGAACGGGTGGGCGAAGTTCACCTGCACCCGAGCGGTGGCGGAAGCGATCGTCGCCGACCAGCAGGCCGCCCGCGACCGCTACCGGCAAACCCTCGCTGAAGAGGATGTCCCTGAGGCGCGGCGGGAGCGGCTGCTGGACGAATCCCTGGCCCGGATGCGCTTCGACGGCGACGTCATCGACGTCGACGAGACCCTCATCCACCACGACCCGGCAGCAGTGCACCGCATCGCCCCGGACGCGCAGGGCCGGTACACGGTCATGGGCCGCGCCTGGACCTGGACCGCCGTGCACCCCTGTGACTGCGACCACATCGCCGGTGACATCCCCGACCCGGCCAGCCAGCCGACGCCCGAGGACTAACCAAGCCCCCTCCGCCGTGACCTACCTGACCAGAAGGACCACGACCATGCTCGATGACCGTGACGACCAGTTCGGCGAGTACGCCCACGAGGAGATCCTGCAGGCCCTGGTGCGGCACCTACTCACCAGCGCCGACCTGGACCAGCTCTGCGACGACGCCGACCTACCCCAGCTCACCCACGACGACGGCACCCCGGTGACCATCACCTCGGCCCGCGTCTACCGCGACGCCGGCGTGATGACACTCGACCGCGGTGTGTGGCTGGAACTGTCTGACGGCAGCGTGTTCGGCCTGACCGTGCACATCTCCCGCCGCCCCCGCAGCGAGGTCACCCTCCGCCGCCGCTAACCCCTCCGCGCACCCCCGCACCCAGTCGACTTGATCGATCCGCGGGCGGGTGCGTTCCTTGTCGTCGCCCACCGGTCGGTGACGGCGACCGAGACCGGCACACCCCTGCCGGCCTTGCTTGCTGCACAAACCTCACGGAGGTCGCTGGCCGTCCCTGCACAGGGCCGCGCCCGTCACCGCCGTCTCCGCCGCGCGGACACCGCACCACGTCTGCCCGCGCACCCGGAGACGGGTGCGCGGGCCCCATCCCTGACAACAGGAGACCCCGCATGGACCCTGCAACCCCGCCCGCCACCACCGACCCCTTGCGGGGCGGCCCCGATGGCGACCGCCGTCCCGGCTACCTCTACCGGCAGGTCGCCGCCTACCTCGCCAGCCAACCCGACCAATGTCTCAAGGTCGGCGAAATCACCACCGCCATCGCCGCCCGCTCCACCGGCGCGGTATTCGAAGCGTTGAAGAAGATGGCCGCCGCCGGCTACGCCACCCACCACACACAGCCGCACCGCTTCCAAATCACGAAGGCGGGCATCGACGC
The DNA here is from genome assembly GCF_029893845.1 of Micromonospora sp. A200. Lineage (NCBI taxonomy): Bacteria > Bacillati > Actinomycetota > Actinomycetes > Micromonosporales > Micromonosporaceae > Micromonospora > Micromonospora sp. A200. Next base: position 19,067 of record NZ_JARXXY010000055.1, read on the forward strand.
CGCCGGCGCGATGCCACCCCCTGCCCCGCGTACACCCCGCAGTGGCCGCGGGGCAGGACGGCGGCAGCCAGTCACCCGCCCCAACGGCGACCTGTACTTCCCCCGCAAACTCGCGGGAGCCACCGATGTGGACGTGCTGCGCCGGCTACGTGAAAAGCGTATCCCCGTGCTGCTCTACGGCCCGCCCGGCACCGGCAAGACCGCCCTCGTCGAGGCCGCCTTCCCGGACCTGCTCACCGTCGCGGGCACGGGCGACACCGTCGTGGAGGACTTCCTCGGCAACTTCATCCCCCTCCCCGACGGCGGCTTCGAATTCGTCTACGGCCCCCTCGTCACCGCGATGCGCGAGGGGCGGGCGCTGCTGGTCGACGACGCCACCCTCATCGCGCCGAAGGTCCTCGCCGTGCTCTACCCGGCCATGGACGGCCGGCGGGTCATCACCATCCCCGGCTACCGCAACGAACGCGTCGACGCCGTCAACGGGTTCTACGTCATCGCCGGGCACAACCCCGGCGTACACGGCGCCATCCTGACCGAAGCGCTCGCGTCCCGGTTCGACGTGCACATCGAGGTCACCACCGACTGGGACCTCGCCCGCCACCTCGGCGTCCCCGCACCCGCCGTGCAAGCCGCCATCGCCCTCAACACCGACCTCGCCGCCGGGCGGGTGTCCTGGGCGCCGCAGCTGCGCGAGCTGCTCGGCTTCACCCGCGTCCGCAAGACCCTCGGCCTACCCGCCGCGGTGGCCAACCTCGCCGGCCGCGCCCCCGAAGACGACCGCGAGCACGTCCTCGCCGCCCTGCGACAGCACTTCGGCAGCGAGATCACCGCGCTGACCCTCGGCAAGCAGCGCTAACCCTGAAAGGAGAACCTGATGCCTCATCCCCGTACACACCTGCAGTCCGGCACCGCCCCTGCGATCGGCGACCCACGCTGGCAGGAATGGAGCACGGCGTGGACCCGGCACATCCCGGTCCTGACCGGCCGCGACGACCTGACCGTCACCGTCGCTCCCGGCGCCGGCGGCGGCGCCCCCGCCTGCTTCTACCCCGACACGTGTCGCATCGAGGTCGACGCCACCCACATCGGCACCCCCGACGTCGCCAACCCCCGACGCGCCGGCCACAAACGGCTGGTGCCCACCGCCTACGGGCTCCTCGTCCACGAGGCCGCGCACGCCGCCCACAGCCGGTGGCGTACCCCGCCCGGCACGCCACCGGTCGTCGCCGCCGTCGCCGAGGTCCTCGAGGAGTCCCGCATCGAGTACCGGCAGCGCAGCCGCCGACGCGGCGACCGCAGGTGGCTACGCCACACCATCACCGCGCTGATCAGCGCCGACGACGCCCCCGTCGACGACGCGTGGCACGCCGGACACCTCGCCGGGCTCCTCCTCGCCCGAGTCGACGCCCGCATCATCACCGCCAAGGACATCAAGGCCGTCCGCGCCGCCGTCACCACGGTCCTCGGCCGCAGACGGCTCCTGCAACTACGCGATGTGTGGCGGCAAGCCCACGGCACCGACGACTCCGACGCCGACACCATGATCGACCTGGCGTGGCGGTGGTGCCGCATCCTCGGCATCCACCCCCACCTGCAACCAAATCCGCCGCAGCCGGATCCGGGCATGTTCGCCGGCCAGCTCGCCCAGGCCCTGACCGACTACCTCGCCCACACGGTCGGGCTCACCCCCGCCGCATACCGGTCCCGGCAGATCAGCACGAAATTCTCCGCCCCGGCGACGTGGACCCGACGCGACCCCACCGACGCCGAACGCGCCGCCGCCCGCACCCTCGCCGCCCGGCTGCGCCGCGCCCGCACGTATCAGCCCGAACCCGACACCCGGCCCACTGTCATCCCGCCCGGCCGGCTGCGCACCCGCCACGCGATCACCGCCCAGGCGCAGATCGCCGCCGGCGCCATCCCGACCGCCACACCGTGGCAGCGGCGCGCCACGCTGCCACCGCCGAAGCCGACCCTGCACCTGGGCGTCATCGTCGACGTGTCCTTCTCCATGCACCCCTACGCCGCGCCCATGTCGTCGGCGGGGTGGATCCTCGCCCACGCCGCCCGCAGCAGCGACGCCGTCACCGCCACCGTCGCCTTCGGCAGCGACGTCACCCTGCTCGTCGGCCCCCGCAACCGCCCCACTCACGTGCAGGACATGCACACCTCAGGTGGCAGCAGCACCTTCGGCGACGCCGTGAAACTCGCCGACGAGCTACTGCACCTGCGCCAACCCGGCAGGCTGCGGATGCTCGCGGTCGTCTCCGACGGCGATCTCGACGACATCCCGGCAGCACAACGACTCGTCAGCACCCTGCACCGCGCCGGCTGCCCTGTGCTGTGGCTGCGCCCCACCGACCTGGACGTGCACACCTTCACCGACACCAGCACCGTCCTGATCACCGACCCCGTGCAGGCCATCGACCACATCGCCGACGCCGCCGTCACCGCCCTCGAACGCGCCTGACAACCCCGCCCCGGCGACCCCAGCCCGCTCGCCGCGCTGACCCCGCCGGGCAGGTGGACCCGCACCGCGCCGGGCGGCACCGGCGGACTTATCCCCTGCATTCGCTACCTGCCGTTTGCCCGGCCCCCTGCGCACCTCTGCGCGCCCGGGCACGGCAGATGTGCCGTGCCCGGAACTCACTTCGAACCCTCGGGAGACAACCGTGAGCCACTCGAACAACCGGCTACCGCTCGCCTCACCCGCCGACCTGCTCACCGCCGTGCCCTACCTGCTCGGCTTCCACCCCACGAACAGCCTCGTGCTCGTCGGCTGCGCCGGCCCTCAGGTCGTCGTCGCCAGCCGCACCGACCTGCCCGAACCCGGCGACGTCACGGAGTGGGCCGAGGCGATCCAGCCGGCGCAGCTGCGCCTGCTGCGCAACGCGGCAGCCACCCGCGCCATCACCGTCGGCTACGGGCCGGCCGCCGCCGTCACCCCGGTCATGGACGCCGTCACCCCGCGGCTGACCGCCGCCGGCGTCGACGTGCTCGACGCCCTGCGCGTCACCGCCGGCCGCTACTTCTCCTACCTGTGCTCCGAACCCGCCTGCTGCCCCGCCGACGGGTTGCCCTTCGACCCGGACCGCAGCGACGTGACCATGCAGGCGATCGTCGCCGGCTGCCACGCCCTGCCCGACCGGGCCGCCCTCGTCGCCAGCGTCGCGCCCGCCACCGGGCGCACCCGCGCCGCGGTCACCCGCGCCACCGCACGAGCCCACGCCCGTCGCCGCGCCATCACCACCAGCGAAGGCCCCGACGGGGTGATCCGCGCAGGCGAAGAGGCCGTACAGGCCGCGTTCGCCCGCTACGCCGGCGAGCAGGTCCTCACCGACGACGAACTGGCCTGGCTCACCGTCCTGCTGCCCATCCCCGCCGTCCGCGACGCCGCATGGCTGGCCACCGACTCCCTGCCCTGGCACACCGCCCTATGGGCCGACATCACCCGCCGCGTCCATCCGCCCCTCGCTGCCCCACCCGCCACCCTGCTCGCCTTCGCCGCCTGGCACCGCGGCGAAGGTGCCCTCGCCTCCGTCGCCCTCGACCGGGCCCTCACCGCCGACCCCACCTACACCCTCGCGCAGCTCATCGACCAAGCCCTCCGCGCCGGACTGCCCCCGTCCGTGCTCGACCAGTGACCAATCCCGGCCCGCACATGCCCTGACCCCCGCCAGCCCTCCTGGAGAACACCGTGCCTGAACCCCACCTCGACGTCCTGCACCGACTCCTGCAACACCAGGGCTACACCCTCGCCCTGGACGAGCTCGCCGAGGCCTGCGCGCAGCAGCCCGACGAGGTGTGCGCGCTGCTGTCGCAGGCCGCCAGCATCGCCGCCACCCAGGCGCAGATCACCGCCCTGACCGACGCCGCGAACCTGCTCTGCGACGTCCACGTCCGCGCAGGCGCCGACACCGTCCTGTCCCTGCGCGAGCGCCTCGACCGGGTCGCCAGCGCCCTCACCACCGCCCTCGCCCAACGCGACAAGGCCACCGCGGCCCTCCGGCGCACCTGCGAAGCCCTCATCAGCACCGACATCGCCCTGGTCGCGACCTGCGACCTCACCAGCGCCGCCGGCCAACCCGACGGCGCTACCACGACCACGCCCTGACCAGACCGCCGCGCCGTGCCCCGCAGCCCGAGAACGGGCAGCGGGGCACGGCCCTACCCGAGACATGAGGTAACCCGATGACCGAACCGTCCATCGCCCCACCGCCGACCACCCCCACACCCCCGACCCTCGAATCCGTCCTGCGCAACGCCTGGGACGCCTTCCACCCCACCCAGCCCGCCCCGCTGGGATGGCTCACCCACACGGCCACCCAGATCCAGGCCTACCTGCACGAGCACCAACCCGTACCGCAGCCACAGCCGCCAGCAATCGAACTCACCGACCCGTCGGCGCAGCTTGGTGCCCACGTCTGGAGCGCGCTACGCGACGCCGTCGCCGAGCACGACATCGACGTCGACGCCGCCAACCGGGTCCTGCACGCCGTGGACCTGCCGCTGCTGCCCCGCCGCTGGCAAGTCCGCCTCGCCCTGCCCATCCTCATCGAGGTCACCGCGACCAGCCGCGAGGACGCCTTCGACACCGCCGAAGCCGCCGTCGAAACAGCGCTCACCGGCGCCGAACTCGACGTGCACTTCGAGTGGGACGGACGCGAACGCGACGACGCCAACCCCGGCGACCTCGACCCCACCGCCGCCGAACACCCCTACCCCGGCCCGTCACCGGCGACTTGATCTATGCGGAAAGTCGAGCGTCACTGCTCGCGGTCGCCGCCCCGGCGAACCCGACAGCGGCATCCCCACACCGCTGGCCGGGGTGGCGGCCACCTCGACACCGCATCCCGGAGGGCCACGACCCGATGACGCAGCCGCACCGACACGCCGTACCCCGCACCGTCACCGACGTCCGGCTGTGGCTGCTCGCCACCGACGTCGTCGTCGCCCACCAAGCCCACCCCGAACGGCCCGGCCGCTGCGCCAACCTGCGCTGCACCGGCGAGGCGTATCCGTGCCCGCCGGCACGCGACGCGCTTCGCGCGTGCCAGGCCGCCAACCGCCCCCGGCTACTCGCTCGGGGCCTGGCACGGGTCGCCGCCCAGGCTGGCGGCGGCGCCGCTTCGGGCTTCGCCGGCTGGTTCCGGCCCACCCGTGGGGTCACATCGCCACCGCTGTCGATGCCGTACCCGCGCGCCGCCTGAGCTCGCCGCGCACACCGACAACTGCCCCGTGGCAGCGGCGACGCGCCAGCCGCCGCTGCCCCCAACCCCCTCGGAGGGACCGTGAGTTTCCGCAGCGAGTCGACCCTCGCCGGCTACGCCCGCGCGGCAGTGGACCTGCGCCTGCGCATGACCCAATACTCCCGTAGCCGATTCGCACAGCAGTACCTACGGGCGTTCCTCGAACCCCGCCTCAACCACGACCCCGACTACCCCGCCCGGCACAGCGACGTACTGGGCGCGTTCGGCCGCGTCGCGCACGAGCCGTGGCAGCACGGCGAGCCGTACGTCCTCGCCCCGGCCATGACCGCGATCATCGCCGCCGCCGCGCAAGCCCTCGACCTCACCGGCGACGTCGTCGGCAACGACGTCGCCCCCAGCGACGCCGGGGTGCTGTTCCTGCCCGAACCCATCTACGAACGCGGCATGCACGGCGAGGTCACGTCCATCGGCGCCATCACCTGGGCCAAATGGCACAACACCGGCAGCGGCCGGACCGGTTGGTGGATCACGGGGTGGGCCGACCGCGACGACCCGCTCGACCCCGCCGCCGTCCGCCGCCGCCAGCAACTCACCGAAGCGCCGGACCTCGCCGCACAGTTCGGCCCCTACGTGCTGAACTCCTTCGCCGAAATCCCCATCGGCACCCCCATCGCCGCCATCGGCACCGACCACCAACCGCTTGACGGCGACTGGGAGCCCGCCCCGGACGGCCGATTCTGCATCGACGAGTCGACGCTGCGGATGAGGGCCGTCGCGGCGGTGCTCTACGCGTTCTGGCGCATCCAGGAACAACCCATCGCCACCGTCGCCGCCCCGCCGCTGGACCGGCCCGCCCGCCGCCGCGCGTTACACGCCAGCCTCCGCCACGACACCCGCGTGGTGATGCTGCGGCGCACCAACCCCGTCGCCGAACCCCCCGACGGGGAAGCGAAGTGGCACTACCGCGTCCGGTTCCTCGTGCGCGGGCACTGGCGACGCCTCGTCAACGCCGACGGGCAGCCCTACCGCATCTGGATCCACTCATACATCAAAGGCCCCGACGGCGCGCCGCTGCTCCTCGGCGACACCGTCGCCGTCCTCGCCCGCTAAGCCAAGCCGCCGACTCCGTCCCACGCCCGTCTTGCCAACTCGGGTCACGCCGTGGTCCTGGCCACGGCTTGGGGACACCTGCGGCCCACCGTCCATCGAATCCTTGACCGCCCGTCAGAAAGCCCATCCGATGCTCAACACTGACAACCCCTTCGACGTCAACAACCGCGCCTACCAGCGGTTCCTCACCCTCACCAGCGACCATTTCGAAGTCGTCGGCTGGGACAACGCCACCACCGGCCGACCCACCATGATCCTGATCGACCTCGGGAGCCGGGACGCGGTCAGCCTCGCCCTGCTCGACACCGCCGAAGACCGCCGGCCCCAGGCCCTGCTCGCCGCCACCACCACCGCCGCCCTGTCGCTGCACGGCCCCATCCCCGGCCGTGCAGCAGCCGCCGACTACGCCCTCCACCTGGCGATGCACGACGCCGACATCGCCGCCACCACCCCCGTGGCCCTGCACCACCCCAACCAGCCGCACATCAGCCCCGACGAGTGGCTGAGCATCCCAGCCGAGATTGCGGCAGCCGCCCGCACCAGCACCCTCGACAGCACAGCGGTCGCGCTGGTCCTCCTCGACCATGACCGCTCCCAGCTCACCGTGGTCGGCCCCTTGGCCAGCATCAGCCAGGCCGAAGCCTGGCAGCCCGCCGCGGACGGCTGGCCGCCCGTCGACCGGCTCCTCCTCGCCGTCCAGCCGCCGCGCACACCTGACCGGATCGAGCCAGACCCATTTCGGCTCCGCGCAACGGCGCGGCTGGTCTGGCCGCTCCTGCCCTGAACCACCGCCAGACGCGGTCTGCCCACCCTCGCTCAGCCCGACATGCCCTTGGGGGCGCCGCCGATGGCGTCGCCCCCTGCCCACATGCAGCTGGAGACATCATGAAACGCTGGTCCGAGCCCGAAGAGCCCGACGAAACCGTCAGTGCCGGCGTCAGCGTCGGCGACCCCGACCTTGGCAAGTCACGGCTGCTGTCGCGGCAGTGCGACACCTGCGTGTTCGCCCCCGGCAACAAAATGCACCTCGCGCCAGGCCGGCTGCGCGACCTCGTCGCCGAAGCCCGAGCCCGCGAGTCGTTCATCGTCTGCCACTCGACACTGCCCCACTACAGGCACCCCGACGCGCAGCCCGCGATCTGCCGCGGCTTCGCCGACCGCTATCGCACCCAGGCACTGCGATTCATCGAACGGCTCTTCGGCTTCATCGAGGTCGACCCGCCGCAGGCCGACCCGCAGCCGGCCACACCCGACGCCGCCGCGCCATCACCACAGCACTCCGACGGATGAGGCCTGCACCAATCCAAGCTGGACCGTCGGCAACCTGAGCCCTACCAGCTACCCGAACTGGTGCCAGCAATACCCGTCGTCTCCGCTTGCGGGTGCTTCTCGCCGAGCAGCCACACCGCTGGCAGCAGCGGTCAATCAGGGGCGGGTTTAGCGACGACGACGTATCTGGCCGGCACGTGTCGGCGTACGGGTCAGCGTGCCCAACCAGGTACGCCCGAACGTGCGCAGGTCCATAACGACGCTCAACGATTGATCCCGGAGGTCCGGCACCCTGCCTCGATCCGGCCATCGCCTTCAACGACTATCGCTGTCCGAGTCGGGCCGAGATCGTGATAACTGAGGGCGACTGTCTTGGCGCCCGAGCCGCCGCTCGCATCGCGGCATAGAAAGACGTTCTGCGTGTCGATGCAGGACGTAGGAACGTCCCCCTGATGCGCTTGTCGGGCTTGGTGTCCCATCGCAGGAGGAGGAC
>NZ_JARXXY010000056.1:0-25847 GCF_029893845.1 Micromonospora sp. A200
TGTTATGAGTCGCCGGGCCAGCCCGCTCCCGCCCGCCGGGCGCGCCCGCCCCCCCCCCCCCCCCCCGGCCCGTTCCGTCGTACCGCCCGTTGATCGACCCCGTTTGCGGCGTGTCGGGGGGTCGGACGACGCGGACACCGCGACACGCCGCAAACGGGGTGCAGGGTCAGGGTCGGGCGGCGGGCGGGGTGGGGCGGCCTCGGCGCCACGCGCGCCAGGCCCGTGCCGTGAGCGCCACCACCAGCACGGTCATGGCGATCGCGCCGGGTGCCTTGGTGTACCGGGCCAGGGACGTGCCGTCCGGCAGGGCCAGGAAGGTGGCCACCGCGGCGGGCAGCACGAACCACCCGGTCCGGGTCGCCGAGACGGCGAGCAGCAGCAGCGGCCAGGTCGCGTACCAGGGGTGGAAGACCGGGGCCAGCACCACCGTGGCGGCCAGCGCGACGCCGGCGGCGTGCAGGGTCACCCGGGGACGGGCGGCCGCCAGCCGGCGTACCCGCTGCCGGACGTCGTTGAGGGCGCGCAGCGCCGTCCAGGCCCGCCACCAGAGCACCACCAGCAGCACCGCGAGCAGCACCAACGCCACCGCCCGGGTGACCGGCACCGCCCCCGGCTCCCGCCCGGCCCACTCGCCGAGGTAGTCCACGACGACGCCCACGGCGGTGGGCGGGGAGGTCCACTGCTCGCTGTCGCCGCTGCGAGCCAGCCCACCGATCCAGCGCAGCCCCAGCCCGGACAGCGCCGACGTGGCGGCCAGCGCGGCCAGCACGCCGCCGGCCAGCCAGCCCCCGTCCCGCAGCAGCGCGCGCGGGGTGTACCGGCCGAGCACCGCCGCGAGGGCCGCGAACGGCAGCACCACCACGGCGGTGGCCTTCACGGTCACCGCCAGGCCGAGCAGCACCCCGGCGGCCAGCAGCGCCTTCGGCTTGCCGGGCAGCCGGACCAGCACCAGCAGGCCGAGCAGGAGCAGCCCGAGCATCACCGCGTCGTTGTGCGCCCCGGCCACCAGGTGCACCCCGACCAGCGGGCAGGCCAGCGCCAGCCAGGCCGCCCGGGCGATGGGTACCCCGGCGGCCCGGGCCAGCCCGGGCAGGCAGAGCGCGGCCAGCAGCACCCCGGCCAGCGCGACCAGCCGCAGCAGCACGACGGTGCCGAGCAGGCCGCCGCCGAGGGTCGCGGCCAGCGCGGCGAGCAGCACGAAGAACGGGCCGTACGGCGCGGGAGTGTCCCGCCAGATCGGCGCGACCGACTCGACCCAGGGGCAGCCGGCCGCCGCCACCCCCATCTCGTACGGGTCGTGGCCGGCGGCGTACGCCCAGCCCTGGCAGGCGTACGAGTAGACGTCCCGGCTGCCCAGCGGCGGCGCGGCCAGCAGCGGGACCAGCCACAGCCCGGCGGTCAGGTACGCCCACCGGGTCGACGGGGCACCTCGGCGCAGCGACCACCAGGCCCCGACCAGCAGCGCCGTGCCGAGCAGCCAGCAGCCCAGCGCCCAGCGGGCGTGTCCGGCGCGCCAGGGGCCGGCGGGCGGGATGTCGGGCAGCGCCCCGCCCAGCCACCCGGCGACGGTGAGCAGCACCGCGCCAAGCAGGCCGGCGTACCGGGCGAGCCGGGCCCGGCCGGCGGGCGCTGGCCCGGCGTCGGTCACCGGCAAGCCTCTCCTCAGTCTGCGGGGGCCGGCCGGCGGGCCGCCCGAGCCGACCGTACCAACCGGACGGCCACCACGATCACCAACAGCGTCATCAGCGGCGCACCGGGCATCTTGGTGAACCGGGCCAGACCGGTGCCGTCGGCCAGCACCAGGAACGACGACACCAGCGCGACCAGCGAGAACCATCCGGTACGCCGCGCGGTGGCGGCCAGCACGGTCAGCGGCCAGATCCAGTACCAGGGGTGGAAGAGCGGGGACAGGGCCACCGTGGCGGCCAGTGCCAGCCCGGCATGCCAGAGCGGGTCCCGGGTACGGGCCCGCCACCACAGCCACACCAGCAGCACGGCGAGCACCAGCACGCCGATCGCCCTGGTCACCGGCAGCGCGTCGACGTGCGCGCCGAAGAGCGCCGCGACGTACCCGACGGTCTGCCCGACCGCGGTGGACGGCGAGGTCCAGGCGATCACCAGGCTCCCCTGCTCCAGCCCGCTGATCCAGCCGAAGCCCAGGCCCGACGCGAGGGTCGCCGCGACCGTCGCGGCGAGCGCCCCGCCGACCACCGGGCCGCCGTCGGAGATCAGTGTCCGGATCCGGTACGGCCCGGCCATCGCGGCCAGCGCGGCGAACGGCACCACCACCAACGCGGTGATCTTCACGGCGGCGGCGAGCCCGAGCAGCACTCCCCCGGCCAGCAGCGCCCAGCGGCGACCGGGCCGGGACGCCACCACCGCCAGCCCGGCGACCATCATGCCGACCATCAGCGCGTCGTTGTGCGCGCCGGAGATCAGGTGCACGCCGACCAGCGGGGACGCCAGCGCCAGCCAGAGCGCCCGCGGCACCGGAACCCCGCAGCGGCGGGCCAGCACCGGCAGGCACCAGGCGGTCAGCGCCACCCCGGCCAGCGCCAGCAGCCGGAACAGCGCCGCGGCGGCGGTGAGCGAGCCGGTGGCCTTGACGATCGCGCCGGAGATCATGACGAACAGCGGCCCGTACGGCGCGGGGGTGTCCCGCCAGATGTACGAGATGGTGTCCAACCACGGGCAGGGCAGCGCGGACACGCCCTGCTCGTACGGACTGATCCCGGCCGCGTAGCTCGCGCCCTGGCAGGCGTACGCGTAGACGTCCCGGCTGCCCAGCGGCGGCGCGACCAGCAGCGGGACCAGCCAGAGCCCGGCGGTGACCAGCGCCCAGCGGGCGGACGGCACCCGGTCGCGCAGCGACCACCAGGCCCACGCCATCAGCGCGGTGCCGGCCAGCCAGAGGCCGATGACCAGCGGCCCGTGCCGGCCCTGCCAGATGCTGACCGGGGTGGGGCGCAGCGGGGAGTCCGGCAGCGCGCCACCGAGGTACGCGGCGACGGCGAGCAGCGTCGAGCCGGCCAGGCCGATCCAGCGCGAGAGGTGGTGAGGCACGTCCGACATGCTGCCAGTACGGTGGTCGCGGACCGGAGGTGGGCATGCGGCGCAGCAGGGTGGTGGGGCTCTCCGCCGGCTGCGCCGCCGTGGCCGGCGCGGTGTGGCTGGCCCTGCCGCCGATGGGTTCGGACCTCTCCGCCCAGGTCGCCCGGGCCGATTTCTTCGCCGCGCACGGCACCGCCCTGGTCGACCTGCGCTGGTACGCCGGCATCCACCCGCTCGGCTACAGCCTGGTCACGCCGCCGCTGATGGCCACCCTCGGGGTGCCCGTCACCGGCGTCCTCGCCCTGGTCGCGGCGGCCACCGCGTTCGCGGCGCTGCTGGTGCGCACGCCGGTGCCCCGGCCCCTGCTCGGCAGCCTGGTCGGGGTGCTCACCATCACCGGCAACCTGGTCTCCGGCCGGGTCACCTACGCCCTCGGCGTGGCGTTCGGGCTGGCCGCGCTGCTCGCGCTGACCCTGCCGGCGCACGGCCCGCCGGGCCGCCGCTGGGTGCGCCCCGTCCTGGTCGCGGCCGGCGCGCTGCTGGCCTCGGCGACCAGCCCCGTCGCCGGCCTCTTCGTCGGCCTGGCCGGCGCGGCGCTGCTGCTCACCCGCCGGTACGCCGACGGCCTGCTGCTCGGCGTCGCCGCCGCGCTGCCGCTGGGGGTGACCGGTCTGCTCTTCGGCGAGGGCGGCTGGATGAACATCAGCCGCACCGACACGCTGCGGGCGGTGCTGACCAGTCTCGTGGTGGCGGCGCTGGTGGCGTACCGGCCGGTGCGGGTGGGGGCGCTGCTGTCGGCGGCGGGGGTGCTGGCGGCGGCGCTGGTGCACACCCCGGTCGGGTTGAACGCCACCCGGCTGGCGGTGATGTTCGCGCTGCCGGTGCTGGCCGCCGCCGCCCGGCCGCCCCGCTGGCGGGTGGCGCGGTGGGGCCGGGCGACGGGCGGCGTGGCGCTCGCCGTGCTGCTGGCGGCGGTCTGCGCGTGGCAGCCGCCGGTGGTCGCCGCCGACCTGCGCAGCGTCGACGACCCGACCGCCGCCCGGTCGTTCTTCGCGCCGTTGCGGGCCGAGCTGGCCCGGCGCGGGCTCACCGGCCGGGTGGAGGTCCCGCCGACCCGCAACTACTGGGAGGCGGCCCGGCTCGGCGAGGTGCCGCTGGCCCGGGGCTGGCTGCGGCAGGCGGACATCGCCCGCAACCCGCTCTTCTTCATCAGGGTGCCGGGGGCCGCCGGCACCGGCGTGCCGCTGACCGCCGAGAGCTACCGGGCCTGGCTCGACGAGTTCGCCGTGCAGTACGTGGCGGTGCCCGACGCGCCGCTGTCCTGGGTCGGCCGGGCCGAGGCCGAGCTGGTCACCGCCGGCCTGCCGTACCTGACGCAGGTCTGGTCGGACGGGCGGTGGCGGCTCTACGCGGTGGCCGACCCGACGCCGGTCGTGGGCGCGCCCGGCGAGTTCGTCGGGCAGGACGGGGCGTCGCTGACCTTCCGCACGTCCGCCGCCGGCACGGTCCCGGTCCGGGTGTGGCACACCCGCTGGCTGACCGCCTCCGGCGGCGCCACCGTCGCCGCTGACGGGGACTGGACGACGGTCACCGTGCCGCGCGCCGGCACCTACACCCTGAGCGGGTGACGTGTCGCCGGCCGGCGGACACTGCCGGGTGTCCCCTGCACGCCCTTTCGAGCTGATGTCGTAGACGAATCACCGGCGCTGGCACCGGACAGACAGGGCGGAAAGCCGGCTGACTCGTCTGCGTCATCAGCTCTACAGGACGCCAACACCGGCCCGGCCGGGACGGGTCAGGGCGGTCAGCCGGGGTCGCGGCGTACCGGGGAGGGGCGGGCGCGGACGTGCAGCCGCTCCCCCTGCGGACCGAAGAGGCTGAGGATCTCCAGCGGGCGGTCGTACGGGTTGCCGAACCAGTGCGGCGTACGGGTGTCGAACTCGGCGACCTCCCCCGCCTCCAGGGTCAGCTCGTGGCTGCCGAGCAGCAGCCGGCACCGCCCGGAGAGCACGTAGAGCCACTCGTACCCCTCGTGCACCTGCTGCTCGGGCTCCCCCGGCCGGCCGCCGGGCGGGTAGATCATCTTGTAGGCCTGCACCCCGCCGGGGCGGCGGGTCAGCGGCACGATGGTGACCCCGTTGCGGTCCACCGACCGGAGCCGGACCCGGGGGTCCCCGGTCTCCGGCGCGCCGACCAGGTCGTCGAGCGGCACCCGGTGGAACCGGGCCAGCGGGAGCAGCAGCTCCAGGGTGGGCCGGCGGCCACCGGACTCCAGCCGGGACAGGGTGCTCACCGAGATGCCGGTGGCGGCGGAGAGCTGGGCCAGCGTCACGGCGCGCTGCTGGCGCAGGGCCCGCAGGCGCGGCCCGACCGCCGTCAGCACCTCGTCCGGGTCCGCAGTCTCGTCCGCCATCCGTTCGTTTGCCATCTCAGCAACGATACTTGTCGTAGCGGGAAGTGGGGCGGACGATCCGGGGCGTGGGCGGGACGCACCCGCCCGGAGGGGGAACGAGGATGCACGAGCACCGGATCTACGACGTGGTGGTGGTCGGCGGCGGCGCGGCGGGGCTCAGCGGTGCGCTCACCCTGGGCCGGTCCCGCCGGTCGGTGCTGGTGATCGACGGCGGGGCGCCGCGCAACGCCCCCGCCCGAGGAGTGCACAACTACCTCACCAGCGAGGGCGTCGCCCCCGCCGAGCTGTACGCGACGGGCCGGGCCGAGGTCGCCCGGTACGGCGTCGAGGTCGTCGACGGCACGGTCACCAAGGCGCACCGGGTCGAGGGGCAGGACCGGGCCCGGTTCGAGGTGGAGCTGGCCCACGGCGAGCTGGTGCGGGCGCGGCGGCTGCTGGTGACCACGGGGTTGGTCGACGAGCTGCCCGCGATCCCGGGGCTGGCCGAACGCTGGGGCCGGGACGTGCTGCACTGCCCGTACTGCCACGGCTGGGAGGTGCGGGACCAGGCGGTGGGCGTGCTGGCCACCGGGCCGATGACCACCCACCACGCGCTGCTGTTCCGCCAGCTCACCGACGACGTGGTGGTGTTCACGCACACCGGCCCGCCGCTGGCCCCGGAGCAGGCCGAGCAGCTCGCCGCCCGGGGCGTACGGGTGATCGAGGGCGAGGTGACGGGGCTGGAGGTGACCGAGGACCGGCTCACCGGCGTACGGCTGCGCTCCGGGGAACTCGTCGCCCGGCAGGCGCTGGTGGTCGGACCCCGGTTCGCCGCGCGGGCCGACCTGCTGGCCGGGCTCGGCCTGACGACCAGCGAGTTCGTCGTCGGCGGGCACGTCTTCGGCGACCACGTGGCCGCCGACGCCAGCGGGGCGACCGCGGTGCCGGGGGTCTGGGTGGCCGGCAACGTGACCGACCCGCAGGCCACCGTGATCGCCGCCGCGGCGGCGGGAGTGAAGGCCGGCGCGGCGCTCAACGCCGACCTGATCGCCGAGGAGACCGACCGGGCGGTCACCGCGCTGCGCGCCGGCGCGGACCCCGAGGCCGGGACCGGCGCGGACGCGGTCGCCGGGACCGGCGCGGACGCGGTGGACGCCGAGACGGCGCGGCACTGGGACGAGCTCTACCAGCGGCGGGAGCGGATCTGGAGCGGGCGGGCCAACCCGCACCTGGTCGACGTCGTCGACCCGCTGCCGGCGGGCACCGCGCTGGACCTCGGCTGCGGCGAGGGCGCCGACGCGATCTGGCTGGCCGGTCGCGGCTGGCGGGTGACCGCGGTGGACGTCTCCACCACCGCCCTGGACCGGGCGGCGACCGAGGCGGCCACGGCCGGGGTGGCGGCCCGGATCGACTTCCAGCGGCACGACCTGACCCGCACCTTCCCGGAGGGGGTGTTCGACCTGGTCTCCGCGCAGTTCCTCCAGTCGCCGCTGGAGTTCCCCCGGGCCGAGGTGCTCCGGGCGGCGGCGCGGGCGGTGGCGCCCGGCGGCCGGCTGCTGATCGTCGAGCACGGCGAGGTCCCGCCGTGGTCCCGACTGACCCACCCGCACGTGCGCTTCCCCACCCCGGAGGAGACGCTGGCCGAACTGGACCTGGACCCGGACGGGTGGCGGACCGAGCGGTTGGACGCGCCCCGGCGCGCGGTCACCGACCCGGACGGGCAGCCGGCCACCCTGGTCGACCACCTGGTGCTGGTCCGCCGCCGCTGACGGCGCTCAGGCCTCCAGCACCCGTTCCATGGCGGCCCGGGAGCGCCGGGCGGTGCGCAGGTACTCGTCGAGGAACTCGCCGGGGTCGTCGCGGCCGAGCAGCCGGACGACCCCGGCCAGCTCCACGCCGTGCCGGGGCAGCTGGTCGCCGGCACGGCCCCGGACCAGCATGAGCGCGTTGCGGACCTGCGCGGCGAGCGTCCAGCCGGCGGCCATCCCGGCGGCGTCCGCCGGGTCGACCAGGCCGGCGTCGCGGGCCGCCGCCAGCGCGTCGAGGGTCCGGGTGCCGCGCAGTCGCTGGTACGCCCCGGCGTGCCGGAGCTGGAGCAGCTGCACCGCCCACTCGACGTCGGCCAGGCCACCCCGCCCCAGCTTGGTGTGGGTGGCCGGGTCGGCGCCCCGGGGCAGCCGCTCGTGCTCCACCCGGGCCTTGATCCGGCGGATCTCCACCACCTGCTCGCGGCTCAGCCCGTCGGCCGGCCAGCGGACCGGGTCGATCAGCGCCTCGAACTCGGCGCCCAGGTCGGCGTCGCCGCAGACGAACCGGGCGCGCAGCAGCGCCTGCGCCTCCCACACCTTCGACCAGCGGGCGTAGTACTGCGCGTACGCGGCGAGGCTGCGCACCAGCGGGCCCTGCCGGCCCTCGGGGCGCAGGTCGGCGTCGACGCCGAGCGGCGGGTCGGGAGCGGGCACGCCGAGCAGTCGGCGCAGCTCCTCGGCGATGCCGTGGGCGGCCGCGCTGGCCGCCTGCTCGTCCGAGCCGGGCGGCGGATCGTAGACGAAGAGCACGTCGGCGTCGGAGAGGTAGTTCGACTCGTACCCGCCGAGCCGGCCCATGCCGATCACGGCGAACCGCAGTCCGGGAGGCCCCGGCTTGGCGGCCCGCGCGGTGCGCAGCGCCGCGGTGAGCGTGGCGTCGGTGACGTCGGAGAGCGCGGTGCCGACCCCGGTGACGTCCGCCAGGGGCGCGGCCGGCGAGCCCCGCTCCGGGCGCGGGGCGAGCCCGCCGGCCCGGCTCAGCAGGTCGGCGCAGGCGATCCGGACCAGCTCCCGCCGGCGCAGCGCGCGGACCGCCCGGATCGCCTGCTCCGGGTCGGCGTACCGGCCCGCGGCGGCGGCGAAGCCCTCGCAGAGCACCTCCCGGGTACGCGGGGCCAGCTCGCTCTCCTCCGCCAGCAGGCGCAGCGCCTCGGGCTCCCGGGCCAGCAGGTCGGCGGCGTACCGGGAGGAGGAGAGCACCCGGGCCAGCCGGCGGGCCACCGGGCCGGAGTCGCGCAGCAGCCGCAGGTACCAGGGGGTGCTGCCGAGCTTGTCCGAGACCTGCCGGTAGTTGAGCAGGCCGCGGTCCGGCTCGGGGGCGTCGGCGAACTCGCTGAGCAGCACCGGCAGCAGCGTGCGCTGGATGGCGGCGGTGCGGCTGACCCCGCCGGTGAGGGCCTGGAGGTGACGCAGCGCCCCGGCGGGGTCGGCGAAGCCGAGGATCTCCAGCCGGTGCCGGGCCGCCTCCGGGGTGAGCCGCAGCCCGTCGGCGGGTACCCGGGCCACCGACTCCAGCAGCGGCCGGTAGAGCAGCTTGGCGTGCAGTCGGCGTACCTCGGTGGCGTGGGCGACCCACTCGGCGCGGAAGCTCTCCACGGCGCTGCGGCCCGGCGTGGCGGTGCAGCCGAGCGCGGCGGCGAGCCAGCGCAGCGCGGCCGGATCGGTCGGCACGGTGTGGGTGCGGCGCAGGCCCTGGAGCTGGAGCCGGTGCTCGACGGCGCGCAGGAAGCGGTACCCGCGCAGCAGCGCCTCGCCGTCAGCGCGGCCGACGTAGCCGCCGGTGACGAGCGCGCGCAGCGCCGGGATGGTGCCGGGCACCCGCAACGACTCGTCGCCGCGGCCGTGCACCAGTTGCAGCAGCTGGACGGCGAACTCGATGTCGCGCAGCCCGCCCGGCCCGCGCTTGATCTCGCGTTCCAGCTCCTTCGGCGGGACGCTGTCGATGATCCTGCGGCGCATGGACCGGACGTCGGAGACCGCCTCGGGCCGCTCGGCGGCGGTCCAGACCAGCGGGGCGAGCGCCTCGATCCACTCCCGCGCCAGGGCCAGGTCGCCGGCGGCCGGCCGGGCCTTGAGCAGGGCCTGGAACTCCCAGGTCCGGGCCCAGCGCTGGTAGTAGGCCAGATGGCTGGCGAGGGTACGCACCAGCGGCCCCCGGTTGCCCTCGGGGCGCAGCGCGGCGTCGACCGGCCAGGCGACCAGCCCGCAGACGCCGATCAGCCGGGCGGCGACCGTGGTGGCGACGGTCAGGTCCGCGTCGTCGGCAGCCACGAAGATCACGTCGACGTCGGAGACGTAGTTCAGCTCGTCGCCGCCGCACTTGCCCATCGCCACCACTGCGAGCCGGGGCCGGGGCGTGCCCGCGGGCAGCTCGTCGACGGCGATCTCGTACGCCGCCGCCAGGGTCGCGTCGGCCAGCGCCGAGAGCGCGGCCATCGTCTGCTCCAGGCCGCGCCCACCGGTGAGGTCGGCCGCCGCGATCCGCAGCAGCGCCAACCGGTACGCCTGCCGCAGCACCGCCACCGGCGCGGTGGCGGTGGTCAGCCGCCCGGCGGCGGCGAGGTCCAGCCGGCCGTCGGCGGTGGGGGCGAGCCCGTCCGGGGCGGTGGCCAGCACCGCCCACTGCTCCGGGTTGGCGACCAGGTGGTCGCCGAGCGCCGACGAGGCGCCGAGCACGGCGACCAGCCGGCGGCGCAGCCCCGGGTCGGCGTGCACCGCGTCGAGCAGCACGGGCGGCTCGACGGCTCGGCGCTCCGCCTCGACCAGCCGGTGCAGCTGGCGCAGGGCCAGGTCCGGGTCGGCGGCCCGGCCGAGCGCGGCCAGCAGCTCGGCGGCCGGCTCGTCGACCGGCTCCTGCTCCTCGACCCGCCACAGCCCGAGACCGTCCGGGCCGAGCAGGTCGGCCGCGCGGGAGCCGCCGTCGGACTGCGCGGTGCCGAAGCCGTACCGGGCGAGCCGCCCCCTGGTCGGTCTGGTCATCTCACTGCCCGAGCAGCGGCAGGCTTCGCCGGGTGGGGTCCTCGCCCAGCTCGCCGAGGGCCAGCGCGGCGAAGCGGATCGCGAACGGCTGCCAGACCTCCTCCACGTCGGCCATCACCCGGTCGCAGGCGGCTACCACCAGCTCCGGGTCGTAGCCCAGCTCGGCCGGCACGTCGGAGTCGCGGGCCCAGTCGGCGATCATCGCGGTGTCGCACTCGATGTGGAACTGCAGCCCCCACGCCCGGTCCCCGAGGCGGAACGCCTGGTTCGGGTAGCGGGTCGAGGCGGCCAGCAGGGTGGCGCCCCGGGGCAGCTCGGTGATCTCGTCGGTGTGCCACTGGAGCACGTCCGGGATCAGCGGCACGTACCGGAACAGCGGGTCGGCGTCAGCGGCGTCCCGCTTGCCGACCACGCCGGGGCCGATCTCCGGCCCGGACGGGCTCCGCTCGACCAGGCCGGCGTGCGCGGTGGCGAGCAGTTGCCCGCCGAGGCAGACGCCGAGGGTCGGCACCCGGTACCGGACCGCCTTGCGCAGCAGCCCCTCCAGCGCCGGGAACCAGGGCGCGCCGGGGCTGCCGTCGGGCAGCGGGTACGCCTGCTGCTCACCGCCGAGCACCACCAGCGCGACGTACCCCTCCAGGTCGGCGGGGAGCGCGTCGCCGGCGTGCGGGCGGAGCACCCGCAGGTCGAGGCCCCCCTCGGTCAGCCACTCCCCCAGCCGGCGGAGGTCGTCGGTCGGGTCATTCTCGATCACCAGCGCGGTCGCCACGGTGTCGAGGCTATCGGGTGCGCCGGCGCCGACCCGGAACGGCTCGGCCGCTCCCGGCGCCGACTAGGCTCGGCCGCTGTGATCACCGACGACTGCCTGCGCCCGCCGGTCCTGCGCCCCGGTGACACGGTGATGCTCGTGTCGCCGTCCGGCCCGACCCGGCCCGAACGGGTGGCCCGGGGCGTCGAGCTGCTGACCGGTTGGGGGCTGCGTCCGGTGCTGGCGCCGAACGCGTACGCCCGGCGGGGCTACCTGGCCGGCGACGACGCCCTGCGCGCCGCCGACCTGAACGCCGCCTTCGCCGACCCCGGGGTGCGCGGGGTCATCTGCACCCGGGGCGGCTACGGCGCGCAGCGGGTGGTCGACCTGCTCGACATGGCCGCCGTACGGCGCGACCCGAAGGTGGTCGCCGGCTTCTCGGACATCACCGCATTGCAGTTCGCGCTCTGGCGGGGCGCCCGGCTGGCCAGCGTGCACGGCCCCGGCGCGGCCTGGCTGGACGAGCGGACCCCGCTGCGCTCGGCGGAGTCGCTGCACACCGCGCTGATGACCACCGAGCCGGTGACCGTCGCCGCCACCCCGGACGAGGAGACCTTCGCCGTCCGGGTGCCCGGCCGGGCGGTCGGTCCGCTGCTCGGCGGCAACCTCTGCCTGATCACCGCCTCCATCGGCACCCCGGACATGCCCGACCTGACCGGCGCGGTGCTGCTGATCGAGGAGGTGCAGGAGCCGCCGTACAAGGTCGACCGGATGCTGACCCACCTGCGCCGGGCGGGCGTGCTGGACGGCGTGGCCGGGGTGGCGGTCGGCCAGTTCACCGAGTGCGCCGACGGCTGGGACACCACGGTCACCGACGTGCTCACCGAGTGCCTGGGCGATCTCGGCGTCCCGGTCCTCGGCGGCCTCCCGGTCGGCCACGGCGTCAACCAGCTCACCGTCCCGGTCGGCACCCCCGCCACCCTCGACGCCGACGCCGGCACCCTCACCGTCTCCCCCGCCGTCCGCTGACCCACCCCGCCCTCCGCCCCACCCCGGCGCGGCGCGCCCCGGCGCGGTGATCAAGAAGTTTGCGTCCGGGAAAGCGCCTTCCGCTGACGCGAACTTCTTGATCGCCTCAAGCGGGGGTCAGATTTTCAGCTGGGTGACAGGGTCGGCACGGGTTCGGCCCAGGTTTGGTGGTCACTGTCGGTGAGGTCATCGCACCAACCACCGATCACTGGAGGACTGATGTCCCGCACGATGTCGAAGAAGCACCTGCTGGCCGGGCTCGCCGCCGCCGGAGTGCTCGGCGTGGGGATCGCCGCCCCGACGGTGGCCTTCGCCGAGGACGCCACCCCGTCGCCCAGCGCCAGCAGCAGCGCCGACCAGGGCACCGACCGGCAGCAGCAGAAGGCCGACCGCCAGGGCGAGTTCGCCGAGGCGCTGGCCAAGGAGCTCGGCGTGCCCACCGAAAAGGTGACCGCCGCGCTGGAGAAGCTGCGCGAGCAGCGCAAGGCCGACCGCCCGGAGCGCCCCTCCGCCGAGGACCGGCAGGCGGCGCTCAAGGACCGGCTGGCCCAGGCGGTCGAGGACGGCAAGCTCACCCAGGAGCAGGCCGACGCCATCACCAAGGCCGCCGAGGCCGGCGTCTTCCCGGGCCCGGGCGGCCGTGGCCACCACGGCGGCATGGGTACGCCCGGCAGGTGACCCGGTGGCCCCGCCGTTCCCCTCCCCCGGCCGTCGGTCCTTTCCCGGCCGGCCCACCCCCGGCGGCGGGGCCACCCCGTACCCGATCCGACCGCGCCCGGCCCGCTCGCCGCTGTTCCCCAGCCATCGGCGGGGTGCGCTCCGGCGGCTGGCTCACCATCGGGCCCGCACCCTGGTCCCCGCCGAACGGTGGTCGGCGATTGATCAACTCCATTCCGGCGATGTGGCGGCTTCTCTGCGAGCCACAGACCGCCATGTCGGCGAAGCGGAGTCGATCACGCCCGGCGCGACCCGCCTTCGGGCCGGTCCCGCCCCGGCAGCGTCGCCGGGGCGGGACCTACCAGGCGGTCGGCTCAGGCCCCGGCGGGCGGCGCGAAGACGCCGAAGTGATTGCCGGCCGGGTCGAGCAGGTGGGCGAAGGTCAGGCCGTTGTCGTTCGACTTCAGCGGGACCAGCACCTTGCCGCCGGCCGCCTCGGCCCGCCGGCAGGTGTCGGCCACGTCGGCCACCTGCACGTAGAACACCGCGTAGTTCGGGCCGACCCCGCCGGTGGCCCGGATCGCGCCCTGGATCGACCCCTCCGGCCCCGGCTCCACCACCCGGTACGACGTCTCCGGGCTGCCCTGTTCGGTGAACGCCCAGCCGAACACGTCGGTGTAGAACTTCCCGGTCTCCTCGGGCCGGTCGGTGCCGACCTCGAACCAGCTGACCGCGTTGGTGATCGTGGACATGTGTGTCGCCTCCCGTCGCAGGCCCGGCCGGTCGGCCGGGCTCGTCAGGAGTCAGCCTCGGTGTCGTCCGCGACACCGTCCTGTCGGTGTTTCCGGATCAGCCAGCCGGACCGGCACCGAGCAGCGCGAGCGTGCCGGACGACGACCGGACCGGAACGGGATCCAGCACCAGCGGTTGGATCCGGCGGATCAGGTCGGGGCGGCGCTCCGCCAACAGCAGGGCCAGCCGGGCCGCCTCGTCCGGGGTGATGTGGTACCGGGCAACCCCGAGTTCCGAGAGCCGCACCAGGGCATCCACCGCTACCTCCTCGGTGCGCGGCCCCCACGAGCCCTGGTCGGCGTGGACCGCCTTCTTCACCAGGCGGCCAACCTCCCGGGTCACCGGATCGTCCGCTTCGATCAACGCCAGGCAGCAGCGCAGGTAGGCGAAACCGATCTGCTCGCCACGGACCAACAGGAAATCGAGTTTCCCCAGCAACTCCGCGGCGAGAGCCCGGGACACGGTGCCGTCGGTGGCGAGTCGGTCGAACAGCAGTACCGCCAGGTCGACGAGGTACGGGCCGGCCGTGCTGCGCATCTCGACGAGCAGCGACGCGACCGTCCGGTAGTGCCAGGCCCGGTCGGCCGGCTCGACCTGCCGCGACCTCAGCAGCATCGCCAGCAGCACCCGGGCCATCGACTGCCGCTGCGGACCGGGCGCGAACACCACCGTGTTGAGCGCCGGCGGAAGCACCTCGACGAGCGGTTCCAGCGCATGCTGGGCGACGTCGTTGGTGACACCGCACTCGAAGTTCGCCATCCGGCGCACAATCTCCGGGTCCGGGTCCGACTGCACCTGGAACCAGGCCCGGTCCGACGACGGCGTCGCCTGGTACGTCCACGCCAGCTCGGCAGTCG
Source organism: Micromonospora sp. A200 (assembly GCF_029893845.1). NCBI lineage: Bacteria > Bacillati > Actinomycetota > Actinomycetes > Micromonosporales > Micromonosporaceae > Micromonospora > Micromonospora sp. A200. The sequence goes on from NZ_JARXXY010000056.1 coordinate 14,314, forward strand.
GCGGCCGCCAGGACTCGTCGGCGAGTCGCAACCGGATCTCCCGGTGCGCCGCGTCACCGAGCCGGTCCAGCGCGACCGCGTTCACCAGGCTGCGGTACTCCCCCTCGGCGAGCTGGGAGCGCCAGAGCAGGGCCTGCCGGGTCCACGGCGAACGCACGTCCTCGGCCGCCGGGTAGAGCTGCCCGCCCGACAGCTCACCCGCCGCGCAGAGCCCGAGCACGAAGAGGTTCGCGCTGTAGACGGCCTGCCGCTCGGGAACCGACAGCGCACGGGGCAGGTACGAGGTGAGATGTCGGGCCGGACGGGCGTCGTGGACGGTTCGGAAGAGACGCAGCAGCACCTCGATGATGTCGCTCCTGCGGTCCGGGCCGCAGGTCTGGAGCGCTTCGGCGAGGAAGCCGACGATCGGCGCCCGCCCGGTCAGCGTGGCGAAGGACAGCAGCCCGTGCAGCGGGTCGTCGTCGACCGACGCGCCGCGCAGCATGCTGGTGGCGGCCTCCCGCGCCGCCAACTCACCGAGCACCAGCGCGGTGGTCCGGGCGACCAGGAACTCGCCGAAGGTGGCGTGCAGGAACTCGTACGTCTCCGCCCGCCGGTCACCTCGGACGGCCTGGGCGCGGTGCACGAAGAAGAACCGCCCGAGCACGATCTCCGCGGCCCGCAGCGGCGCCCGCAGGTTCCCATCGGTCCGGATGCCCGGCGACTCACCCGCCAGGAACGGCAGTGCGGCAAGATCGGCTTCCAGTTCCTCCTCGGTGACCCACTGGACGCCCCGGTTGAACATCGCGAACGCCACCACCGCCAGCCGGCGCAGCTCGCGCTCGGTCGCGCGGGACGTTTCTCGCTCGGACAGTCCCGGTTGGTGCTTGAGCACCTCCCGACGGGCGAAACTGCGCAGCAGACGCTCGTACAGTTCGCCCCGGCGCAGCGTCCCGGCCGAGTGAAGGTCGTTTCCGTCGGCGTCGTAGAGGGCCAGCATCAGCAGCAGTAGCGGCTGTTCGGCCAGCTCGCGGTGGGCGAGCACAGCGGCCGGGTCGAGCGGCGGCACGCCGAGCGTCGGGAACCGGTCGGCGTTGACCGCGTTCCAGGTGGCCACCCAACGGGCGACGCGCGACGGATCGAACGGTTCCAGTCGGAGGGCGATCGTGTCGGACGGCGGCTTCGCCCGGTCCGCGACGCTCGTCCGGGTGGTGACCAACACCGCCACCGGCCGCCCCTGGTCGGCTTCCCGCCGCTGGAACGCGGCCACCTTGAGCAGGTAGTCCGTCTGCGTCACGCCACTGGCCTGAAGCAACTCGTCGAAGCCGTCGAGCAGTATCACCGGCAGCGCGTCCCCGGCGGAGCGGGCCAGCGCCGGCCAGTCCAGCCGCTCCCCGGTGGCATCCCGGATGGCCTGCTCGATCTGGTCCTGGAGGTCAGCTTCGAGCCGTACCTCGCGCAGCACCACCCGGACGACCAGGAAGTCGGTGGCCGGAAGCTGAGCGGCGAGCACCCTGGTGAGCACGGACTTGCCGGACCCGGGCTGGCCCAGCACCAGAAGCGGTGCCCTGGTCGCCCTGGTCGAGGTGAGGTATCCGGTCAGCAAATCGACCAGGTCGTCCCGAACCGGCTGCTCCGCCCACCAGGATTCGTCGCTGGGCCGGGCCCGCTCACCCATCGCGGCCAGCCGACACAGCGGCGGGACGTACGCCTCGCCGAGCGCCGGCACCCGCAGCCCGTCCGGCACCTCCCCGGAGGTGATGATCGGCCGGTCGAGCTGCGCCCGATAAGCGCCGGCCAGCGCGTCCCGCCGATCGGTCGGGACCCGCCCCGTGGACATCGCCGCCAACGCTTCGCGCAGCTCGACGAGGCCGACCGCGAGTGCGCGCACCTCACCCCGGGTGGCCTCATGCTCGTGCAGCCCTGACCAGTAGGCGACCTCGGCGAAGTCCACCGCCAACGCGGTCAGCAGGTCCCGGTGACGGTCGACCGCCACAGCCGGCACCCGTCCCAGTGCCTCGTGAAAGGCACGCTCCCCGTGCGGGGTCATCCGGTTCCGCAGGGCCAGGCCGTCGACGAACACGTCGACGTGTCCGGCCATCGTCGTGAAGTACTGCAAGAGGGCCTGCCGCAGCGCCGGGTAGGGCAGCTCCGGCCCGGGCAGGGGAGCGGGGATCTCGAACAGGGTGCGGACGACCGCGCGGGCCTCCACCGGTCCCGTCCCGGCCAACGACAACTGCTCCGGCCTGCGGAGCTCCAGATCGGCGAAGTCAAACGGCAGGTCGGCCTCGCTCAGCGCCTCGAAGAACGCGGTCACCGCGATCACCGCGTGGGCGGCCTCCAGCCGCTGCGTCCGCCCGTAACGGGACAGCCCGGACCGCTTCTCCGCCACGCTCCGCATCAGCTCATGACCGAGCCGGACCAGCTCGCTCTTTGCGTCGAAGATGCTGAGCAGCGCAGGCAACGGCACCGCGGCGGCCAGCAGCGCTCCGCCGGTCAGCTTGTCGAACCAGTCGACGAACCTGCTCTTCTCCCCGCCGAGCAGACGTACCGCGTCGGCGTAGCTGAGCGTGTCGGGCACGCTGTCCTCCCCCGGGAACGGCAGACCTGCCAGCATCCCGCGTCCAGCCGACCGGCGCTGTCGGGTTTCAGACCAGGCTCAGCGCGCGCACCCGCTCGTGCGGGATGTCCAGGTCGTCGAGGCGCAACTCGCGGGTGACCACCTCGGGCAGCGCCTGCACCCCGAGGATCCGGTCGGTGCGGAAGCAGCGCAGCCCGTCGCGCAGCCGGCACCAGGCGAGCAGGTACCAGTGTCGGGGGTTGCCGAGGTAGCCCAGCGGTTCGACCTCGCGCGCCGACGCCGCCCCGGCGCGGTCGGCGTACCGCAGGCGCAGCACGCGCCGCGCGGAGACCGCGTCGGCGACGACGGCCGGGACGGGCGTGGCCGGCCCCTCGCCGATCAGGTGCACCCGGCCGGCGAGCCGGTGCGCCTCGGCCGCGTCGGCGGCCGGCATGACCGCCAGCAGCTTGCGCAGGGCGGTGGCGCCCGCCCCGGCGAACGGCGTGCCGCCGAGCCGGTGCAGCGCGACGGCCATCGCCACCGCCTCGGCGGCGGTCAGGTTGACCGGTGGCAGGGTGTGCGCCCGGTCGACCACGTAGCCGCCGGTGCGGCCGGGCTCGGCCCAGATCGGCACGCCGGAGCCCTGCAGCGCGCTGATGTCCCGCTCGATGGTGCGGGTGCTCACCTCGAAGCGCCCGGCCAGCCAGCGGGCGCTGCGCGGCCGGGGCGACACCGCCCGCAGCTCCTCCACCAGGGCGTAGAGGCGGTCGGTCCGGTTCACCCCCGCAACCTAGGCCGGGGGTACGACAGCGGCGCTCAGGCGATGCAGGCGCAGACGATCAGCGCGGCCCCGAAGTGGGTGGCGGCGCTGACCCGGGCCGCGGGGTGCGGCTCGTCGGAGCAGATGATCTCGCCCAGCTTGCCCGGGGTGAGCAGGTCGAGCACGAAGAAGGCCAGCGCCATGATGGCCAGCCCGATCAGCCCGAAGATCACCGTGGAGGCGAGCCCCTTGGCGAAGTCGCTGTAACTGGTCAGGATCGCGGTGAAAACGATCCCGGCGATGCCGAGCTGGTTGGCGGCGAGCAGCAGCGCGGCATTGCCGTTGCGCCGCACCCAGATCAGCTCGCGCAGCCTTCCCGGAGTCAGCACGTCGACCAGCAGGAAGCCGGCCGCCATCAGGGCCACCCCGACGACCCCGAACACCACGCTCTGCCACGCCCCGCTGAGCAGATCCTCCAGCACCGACTGCCTCCCGGCCTCCTACGCCCGGCGAGGGTGCCGGCGCGGTGATCGAGACGATAGCGGCACCGCGCCACCGCGATCTAGAGCGAGAGGTATCGCTGCCGCTCGTACGGGGTGACCTCGCGGCGGTACTGCTCCCACTCGGCGCGCTTGTTGCGCAGGAAGAAGTCGAAGACGTGCTCGCCGAGCACCTCGGCGATCAGCTCCGAGCCGGCCATCACGTCGATCGCCTCGGCGAGGTTCTCCGGCAGCGCCTCGTACCCCATCGCCCGCCGCTCGGCGCTGGTCAGCGACCACACGTCGTCCTCGGCGCCCGGCGGCAGCTCGTAGCCCTCCTCGATGCCCTTGAGGCCGGCGCCGAGCAGCACCGCGAAGGCGAGGTACGGGTTCGTCGCCGAGTCCAGCGAGCGGACCTCCACCCGGGCCGAGTTCGGCTTGCCGTACGCGGGCACCCGGACCAGCGCCGACCGGTTCAGGTGGCCCCAGCAGACGTACGCCGGGCTCTCGGTGATCCGGTCCGGCAGTGCCAGCGGGAAGAGCCGCTTGTACGAGTTGACCCACTGGTTGGTGACCGCGGTGTACTCGCGGGCGTGCATCAGCAGGCCGGCGATGAACGACTTGGCCACCTTGGAGAGCTTCATCGGGTCGCCGGCGTCGTGGAACGCGTTGCGCTCCCCCTCGAACAGCGACAGGTGGGTGTGCATGCCGCTGCCCGGCTGGTCGGTGAAGGGCTTCGGCATGAAGGTGGCCTGCACGCCGGTGGAGAGCGCCACCTCCTTGACCACGTGCCGGAAGGTCATGATGTTGTCGGCGGTGGTCAGCGCGTCGGCGTAGCGCAGGTCGATCTCCTGCTGGCCGGGGGCCACCTCGTGGTGGCTGAACTCCACCGAGATGCCGATCCGTTCCAGGGCCAGCACGGCCTGGCGGCGGAAGTCCCGCGCGACGGCGTGCGTGGTGTGCTCGAAGTAGCCGCCGGTGTCGACCGGGGTCGGCAGGGAGCCGTCCTGGGGGCCGTTCTCCAGCAGGAAGAACTCGATCTCCGGGTGGGTGTAGAAGGTGAAGCCCTTCTCGGCGGCCTTGGACAGCATCCGGCGCAGCACGTGCCGCGGGTCCGCCCAGGAGGGGCCGCCGTCGGGGAGCAGGATGTCGCAGAACATCCGGGCGCTCTCGCCGCTGACCCCGCCCTCGAACGGGAAGACCTGGAAGGTGGTCGGGTCCGGCATGGCGACCATGTCGGACTCGAAGACCCGGGCGAAGCCCTCGATCGCGGAGCCGTCGAACCCGATGCCCTCCTCGAAGGCGGCTTCCAGCTCGGCGGGGGCGACCGACACGCTCTTGAGCGTGCCGAGCACGTCGGTGAACCACAGCCGGACGAACCGGATGTCCCGCTCTTCCAGCGTACGGAGGACGAACTCCTGCTGACGGTCCACTTCCCCAACCCCTCGCGACACTCTTTGTCCGCCTTCGACCGGGCTGCGCCCGACCTGACCGCCCAGTCTCCCCGGGCCTCATTACGCCGACGTTACGCGAAGCACCGCCGCCCGTCCCGTCGTGTCCCGCCCGCCGGTGGCCACCCCGGGAAGGGTGGCCGCCGTCTCGTCCCGGCCACCGCGTCGGTAAGCCGACGCTGGGGCAAGATGAGGGCATGCCCACCCTGCGTCTCGCGCTGTCACAGGTCAACCCGACCGTCGGCGACCTCGCCGGCAACGCCGAACTGGTCCGCACCTGGAGCCGCCGCGCCGCCGACGCCGGCGCCCAGCTCGTCGCCTTCCCGGAGATGATGCTGACCGGCTACCCGGTCGAGGACCTGGTCTTCCGCCGCTCCTTCGTGGCGGCGTCGAAGGCCGCGCTGGAGCAGCTCGCGGCCGACCTGGCCGCCGACGGCCTCGGCGACCTGCCGGTCGTGGTCGGCTACCTCGACGCGGACGGCCCGCCGCAGGTCAGCGGGGACGCCCAGCCGGGCCGGGGCGCCCGCAACGCCGCCGCGCTGCTGCACTCGGGCCGGGTGGTGGCCACGTATTTCAAGCACCACCTGCCCAACTACGGCGTCTTCGACGAGGACCGCTACTTCCTTCCCGGCGATGCCCTCACCGTCGTGCGGATCGGCGGGGTGGACGTGGCGCTGACCATCTGCGAGGACCTCTGGCAGGCCGGCGGCCCGTTCGCGGTGGCCCGGCAGGCCGGCGTGGGGCTCGTGGTCAACATCAACGGCTCGCCGTACGAGCTGAACAAGGACGACATCCGGCTGCCGCTGGTCCGCCGCCGGGCCGCCGAGGCCGGCGCGACCATCGCGTACGTCAACATGATCGGCGGCCAGGACGAACTGGTCTTCGAGGGCGACTCGATGATCGTGGGGGCCGACGGCACCCTGCTCACCCGCGCCCCGCAGTTCGTCGAGCACCTGCTGGTGCACGACGTCGAGCTGCCCGAGGCGGGCGAGCCCGGCGCGGACGAGGAGGAGTTGGCCGACGGGATGCGGGTGCTCCGCCGTACCGTCGGATCCATCCCGCCGGCCCCGACGGGCCCGGCGGCCGCCGGCGGGGTGATGGAACCGGTCGCCGACGAGGCCGAGGTGTGGCAGGCGCTGGTGCTCGGCCTGCGCGACTACGTCGACAAGAACCGCTTCCCGTCGGTGGTGCTGGGCCTGTCCGGCGGCATCGACTCGGCGGTGGTGGCCGCGCTCGCCGTCGACGCGCTCGGGCCGCAGCGGGTGGTCGGGGTGTCGCTGCCCAGCCAGCACTCCTCGGAGCACTCCCGGGCCGACGCCGAGGACCTGGGCAAGCGGACCGGCCTGGACTACCGGGTCGAGCCGATCCAGCCGATGGTGGACACCTTCCTGGCCAACATGTCGCTGTCCGGGGTGACGGTGGAGAACCTCCAGGCACGGGTCCGGGGCGTGATCCTGATGGCGCTGTCGAACCAGGAGGGCCACCTGGTCCTCACCACCGGCAACAAGAGCGAGCTGGCGGTCGGCTACTCGACCCTGTACGGCGACTCGGTCGGCGGCTTCAACCCGGTCAAGGACGTCTGGAAGACGCTCATCTGGCGGCTGGCGAAGTGGCGCAACGCCGACGCGGCCAGCCGGGGCGAGACCCCGCCGATCCCGGAGAGCTCGATCGGCAAGCCGCCGTCGGCCGAGCTGAGCCCGGGCCAGCTGGACAGCGACACCCTGCCCGACTACGACGCGCTCGACCCGATCCTGATCGGCTACGTCGACGGCGACCTGGGCCGGAAGGGGCTGCTGGAGTCCGGTCACGACCCGGCCGTGGTGGACCGGGTGCTCCGGATGGTGGACACCGCCGAGTACAAGCGCCGGCAGTCCGCCCCGGGCACGAAGATCTCCATCAAGGCGTTCGGCCGGGACCGCCGGCTGCCGATCACCAACCGCTGGCGCGAGCAGGGCTGAGCGGAACTGTTCGGCGGTGCGGCGGCGACCAGTCCCCGGTCCCGCCGCGCCGGTTGCGCCGAGTGAAATCCTGCACTGTGCCCTGCCGTGAGGCGGTCGTCCGGTGCGACGATCGCGGCGGAACCCGGGGACCGCGACGGCGGCCTCGAGGAAAGGAGACAGTCATGGTGGAGTCCACCCCGACCGAGGTGACCGCCCTCTACGGCGGCCCGGCCACCCGGCGGGTACGCACCCGCGACCTGATCGCCGCCAAGGAGCGCGGCGACCGCTGGGCGATGCTCACCTCGTACGACCAGTACACCGCCTCGATCTTCGACGCCGCCGGCATCCCCGTGCTGCTGGTCGGCGACTCGGCGGCGAACAACGTGTTCGGCTACGAGACCACCCTGCCGGTCACCGCCGAGGAGCTGCTGCCGCTGGTCCGGGCCGTGGTCCGGGCGACCCGCCACTCGCTGATCGTCGGTGACCTGCCCTTCGGCTCGTACGAGGAGGGCCCGACCCAGGCGCTGCGCACGGCGGTGCGGTTCATGAAGGAGGGCGGCTGCCACGCGGTGAAGCTGGAGGGCGGCCGGCGCTGCGCCGACCAGATCGCCGCGATCGTCGGCGCCGGCATCCCGGTGATGGCGCACATCGGCTTCACCCCGCAGAGCGAGCACACCCTGGGCGGCTACCGGGTCCAGGGGCGGGGCGACGCCGCCGACGAGGTGCTCGCCGACGCCAGGGCAGTGGCCGAGGCGGGGGCGTTCGCGGTGGTGCTGGAGATGGTGCCGGGCGAGGTGGCCAAGCGGATCACCGCGGAGCTGCCGATCCCGACGGTGGGCATCGGCGCCGGCCCGGACACCGACGCCCAGGTGCTGGTCTGGCAGGACATGGCCGGCCTGCGTACCGGCCGGGCGCCGCGCTTCGTCAAGCGCTACGCGGACCTGGCCGGGACGCTGTCGGAGGCGACCCGGCGCTTCGCCGACGAGGTACGCGGCGGCGAGTTCCCCGCCACCGAGCACACCTTCTAGGACGACGGGGCGGTGGGGGTCGTCGGCACGACCCCCACCGCCCCCGCTCGACCGGTCCACAGTCACCCGGATGCGGGTCCGATCCGGTCGTGCCGTTCCGGGGCATGACACCACCGCGAGCGTGATACCTCAGAGGCATCAATATGACTCTGAGGTATCACGCTCGTTCGGTGAAGGCCTGGCCGGAAAGACACGCGCGTGGCGGCGCGGGGCAGCGGTGCGGCGTCCTGCGCCCATCAAGCGAGGGACCCGGGGTGTTGCGGTGCTGGGGTTGGCACGCGGGGTGGCGGGGTGGCGCGGCGCCGGGGTTGGCACGCGGGGACGGCCCCCGGCCGTGACCGGGTGCCGGACCGTAGGCGACGGCGCCCGGGTCAGAGGTCGGTGACGCGGATGCCGGCGTGCGCCTTGTAGCGCTTGTTGATGGCGATCAGGTTGGCGGTGAACGCCTCGATCTGGTGGGCGTTGCGCAGCCGGCCGGCGTAGATGCCCCGCATGCCGGGGATCCGGGCGGCCAGCGCGCCGACGATGTCGACCAGTTCCCGGTCCTCGGTGCAGATCAGCACGTCGAGGTCGATCCGCTCGATCTCCGGGTCGGCCAGCAGCGGCGCGCTGACGTGGTTGAACGCCGCGCAGACCCGGGAGTCCGGTAGCAGGGCGGCGGCCTGCTGCACCGCGCTGCCCTCGGGGACCGGGAGGGCGTACGGCCCCTGCTTGTCGAAGCCGAGCGGGTTGACGCAGTCGACCACGATCTTGCCGGCGAGCGGCTCGGCGAGCGCGGCGACGATGGCGGCGTGCCCGTCCCACGGCACCGCGATGATCACCACGTCGCTGCGGCGGGCCACCTCGTCGTTGTCGGCCCCGGTGACGTCCACTCCGGCCGGTACGCCGGGCAGCGCCGCGATCTCGGCGGCGGCCGCCGCGGCCCGCTCGGCGGAACGGGAACCGATCAGCACGGTCTGCCCGGCCCGGGCGAGCCGGTAGGCGAGGCCCCGCCCCTGGTCGCCGGTGCCACCGATGATGCCGACGGTCAGCCCGGAGACGTCGGGCAGCGTGGTCGCGTCGTAAGCCATGCGGTCATCCTCGCAAACCGCCCCCGCCCCCAGCACCGCCCGCCGCTGTGACAATCCCCGCTACCCACCCCACCGCCCGCTCGCCCCGCCCGCCATTCGATGCCGCCACTTTCAGAGAAAGCGTGGCTGTTCGGCGCGCCAAGGCCACTCTTTCTCTGAAAGTGCGGGGGTCTCGGGGCGGGGGGCGAGGGCGGGGCGGCGGGTCAGGCGCGTTCGAAGACGACCTTGCGGGCCACCGGGTCGGCGGTTACCAGGCGGACCCGGATCCGCTCGCCGAGCGGCAGCTCGCCGGTGCAGCGGGCGCGCACCGGCGGGGCGTCCAGCGCCACCGTGCCGCCGGGCGGGCGGCCGGGCTTCGACTGGCCGTTCGGCGGGGCGTCCACGTCCAGCACCGCGGCCTCGAAGAGCTCCCCCACCCGGTGCTCCAGCAGCACCGCCTCGGCCAGCTCGATGGCGCCCCGGGTGGCCGCGCCCGCCGTCCGGTCGGTCGCCGCCATCACCTCGGGCAGCTTCGGCAGCGCCGCGCGGGCCCAGTCCGGCACCGGCCGCTCCTCGTGCAGCGCCAGGCAGACCTCCGTCGCGTACCGGTCGGCCAGCCGGCGCAGCGGGGCCGTGACATGGGCGTACGCGGCCGCGACCCCGCCGTGCTCCGGCTGCTCGGGCAGCTCGCCGTCGAACGCCGTGTACGCGGCGCCCCGCATCAGCTCCGCCGCCTGGTCGACGAAGGCGGCGGCCCGGGGCTGCGAGGGGTCCAGCCCGGCGAGCACCTCGCCCACGCCGACGCCGTCGGGCCACGGCACGCCCAGCGGGGCGGCGGCGGCGCGCAGTCGGGCCACCGCCTCGGGCTTCGGCGGCGGCATGGTGCGCAGCAGCCCGATCCGGCCGGCCAGCATGATGTCGGCCGCGGCCATTCCGGTCAGCAGGGAGATCTGCGCGTTGTGGTCCTCCATCGGGACCGGGCCGCGCAGCACCAGCCGCCAGCCGTCACCGTCCGGTTCGACGTCCTGCTCGGGCAGGGGCAGGTTGACCGCGCCCCGGCGCAGGCCCCGGGCGGTGAGCAGGGCCCCGATCTCGGGCAGCAGGGCGACCGGTTCGGGCAGCCGCCCGGCGTCGGCGGCGGCCTGCACCCCCTCGTAGTCGAGCTTGGCCCGGCTGCGGACCCGGGCGCGTTCCAGCGCGACGCCGGTGGTCGCGCCGTCGGCGTCGAGGTCGATGGTCCAGACCACCGCCGCCCGGTCGACGTCGGGCAGCAGGCTGGCCGCGCCCTCGCTGAGGGTGTGCGGGTGCAGCGGCACGTTGCCGTCGGGCAGGTAGACGGTCTGCCCGCGGCGCCAGGTCTCCTCCTCCAGCGCGCCGCCGGGGCGTACATGGGCGGCGACGTCGGCGATGGCGTACCGCACGCGGTAGCCGCCACCGGGCCGCCGGGCGAGGTGCATCGCCTGGTCTAGGTCGCGCGACGCCGCCGGGTCGATCGTGACGAACGGGACGTCGGTACGGTCGACCCCGGTGGCCGGCGGTGCGGCGGCGGCCTGGTCCGCCTCGCGCTGCGCCGCGTCCGGGAAGCCCTCGGGCAGTCCCAGTTCGCGGCGCAGCGCGCCGAAGTCGATACGGGGCGCCAGTACGCGTCGGATGACCACGGGGTCAATCCTGGCAGTCCGGCGCGTGATCCGCCCTCCGGCGATGCGACGGCGGTCGCCGTACGGTCAGCCGGTGGCCTTGCGGGCGCGGGACCGGGCACTGGTGGGCGCGGTGGCCCGGGCGGCGGCCGGGCGGGCCGGTGCCTTGCGGGCGGTCACCTTCTTGGCGGCCGTGGCCCTCGTCGCCGGCGCCTTCTTCGCGGTCGCCTTGCGGGTGGTGGTCGCCGAGGTGGCGGTCGTCTTCCGCGCCGGCGCCTTCTTGGCCGTGGTCTTCGTCGCCGGCGCCGTCCTGGCGGTGGTCTTCTTCGCCGGTGCCTTCTTCGCCGCCGTGGTCTTCTTGGTTGCGGCGCCGGTGGTCTTCTTCGCCGCGCCGGTGGTCTTCTTCACCGCGGCGGTCGCCTTCTTACCCGTGGAGGTGACCTTGCGGGCGGCGGTCGAGGCCTTCGCGGCCGTGGTCTTCTTCGCGGCTGTGGTGGTCTTCTTCGCCGCGGGCGCGGTCTTCCTCGCGGCGGCGGTGGTGGTCTTCTTCGCCGCAGGCGCGGTCTTCCTCGCGGCGGCGGTGGTGGTCTTCTTCGCCGCAGGCGCGGTCTTCCTCGCGGCGGCGGTGGTGGTCTTCTTCGCCGCAGGCGC
>NZ_JARXXY010000057.1:0-25829 GCF_029893845.1 Micromonospora sp. A200
GAGTTCGGTTGGGATGCCACGGCCGGGGGCTTACCACGGGGTGTGGGCCGGCTCACCCCCCGCGGCCCCCCGCGGCCCCGCGTGCGTCGGTCGGGCCCTCAGAGCACCGGGCGACCCACCACGGAGGCGACCAGCCGGGCGAACTCCTCCAGCCGGGCGATCTGGCCGGCGCCGCCGTCGTCGAGCGTCTTGCCGAAGCGCAGCGCGTCGTGCCGGGGCGCGCCGGCGATCTCGTCGCCGGGCGGCGCCTCGTCCAGCGAGGTCAGCAGGAGGTAGACGTCGATGCTGTCGACCCGGACGTCGCCGCTGTCGGCGCGGGTCAGCCGCCGCCGGCAGCCGACCTCGGTGACGGTGGAGACCGGCACCACCCGCAGCGACGAGGTCATCGACCCGGGCGGACCCTCCCCCGGCGGCACGTCCTCGCCGTGCCAGAGCACCAGGCGGCTGCCGTCGCAGACGACGACCTCCTGCCACACCCCGTTGACCTCGTTGACGAAGCGTTCCAGGGTGAAGCCGAGCACGGACGCACCGCGCAGCACCCCACCGAGCGCCTCCAGGGCGATGTCCGGGTCCCGAAGGTAGGCCCGCGCCGCCGATTCGAGGTCCTGGTAGGGCGACCAGTCCGGGAACACCGCCGGCAGATCCCCACCGCCGAAGCCCGGCCGACTCATGCCATCTCCCCCAGGTCGCGCCGCCGACCCGCACCGGCCGGCGGAATCCGCCCGCTCACTCCCAGCCGCCCCGCTCCGCCGTCAACTCGCGTCCGCCTCGTCCGTCGCGGCGGGTTCCACCCCGGCGGCCTGGGCGGCCGCCGCCTGTCGGGCCGCGGCCGCCTCGCGCAGCGCCTGCTTGCGCTCGGCGTACGCCTCGGCGCCCTTGCTGGGCTTGCGACGCCGCGGCGGGGCGGTGACGCCCGGGGCGAGCTTACGCGCGGAGACCAGGAACGCGGTGTGCGCGATCATCCGGTGGTCCGGGCGGACCGCCAGCCCCTCGGCGTGCCAGTCGCGCACCAGCGACTCCCAGGCCCGCGGCTCGGTCCAGCCGCCGCGCTCGCGCAGCGCCTCCACCAGCTCGGACAGCTGCGGGGTGGTGGCGACGTAGCCGATGAACACGCCGCCGGGCAGCAGCGCCCGCTCGACCATGTCGAGGGTCTCCCACGGGGTGAGCATGTCCAGGATGATCCGGTCGAAACCGGTCTCCGGGCAGTCGGCGACGTCGCCGACGTGCAGCTTCCACGCCGGGTGCGGGGCGCCGAAGAAGGACTCGACGTTGCGCCGGGCGATCTGGGCGAAGTCGTCGCGCAGCTCGTACGAGTGCAGCTCGCCGCCGGTGCCGACGGCGCGCAGCAGCGAACAGGTCAGCGCCCCGGAGCCGGCGCCCGCCTCCAGCACCTTCGCGCCGGGGAAGATGTCGCCCATCGCGACGATCTGCGCCGAGTCCTTCGGGTAGATCACCTGCGCGCCGCGCGGCATCGACAGCACGTAGTCCGACAGCAGCGGGCGCAGCGCGAGGAACGCGGTGCCCCCGCCGGAGGTGGTCACCACGCTGCCGTCGGGCTGCCCGATCAGCGCGTCGTGCTCCAGGATGCCGCGGTGGGTGTGGAACGCCTTGCCGGGCTCCAGGACGACCGTGTGCATCCGCCCCTTCGGGTCGGTCAGCTGCACCCGGTCGCCGGGGCGGAACGGCCCCCGGTGCACCGGGGGCAGGTCCGGGACGGCGACGGGCGCCGGTATGCCGTTCTCGGCCGGGAGGGCGGGGGGATGTGCTGCGGTCACCTGTTCATCTTCCGTGTGGGTTCGAGGACCTGGGCGAGATCCCCGATGTGCAGAACGCCGACCACATCTTCGCCTGCCGTCACCACGTACTGTGCGGCCGGGTGGCGCCGCACCGTCTCCATCACCCGGTCGCCGGCCACCCCGGCCGGCAGCGCGGGCAGCCGGTCCAGCGGCCGGGCCACCGCGTCCACCGCCACCCAGGGCCGGCGTTCCGGGGGTACGGCGTCCGCCGCGGCCGGGTCCACCAGGGCGACCGGCCGGCCGGCGCCGTCGACCACGGTGACCGCCGCCCCGGCCGGCGCCTGCGCGGCGTGCCGGCGCTGCGCCTCGGCCAGCGGGGTGCCGGTGGGCACGCCGAAGACCGGCCGGGCCAGCCGGGCCAGGTCGATCAGTGGCACCCGGCGGCTGATCCGGGCGTACCGGATCGACTGGCCGGCGCCGCGCCAGAGGGTGACGGCAACCAGCAGCATCAGCGGCAGGGCCAGCGGCACCAGCAGCCGCTGGACGGTCAGCAGCACCACCAGCACCGCCGTGCCGACCGCGACGGCGCGCCCCACCCAGCCGGCGATCTCGGTGGCCCGGTGCCGGTCCCGGGTGAGCGCCCAGACGGCGGCGCGCAGCGCCCGGCCGCCGTCCAGCGGCAGCCCGGGCAGGATGTTGAACAGCGCGACGATCACGTTGCTCAGCGCCACCTGCAGCGCGAGCTGGTGGGCCAGGGTGTGCGGGGGCAGGGCCATGGTGACGCCGACGGCGATCGCGCCGAGCACGGCGGAGACCGCCGGCCCGGCCAGGGAGACCAGCAGGTCGACCCGGGGGGTGGGGGCGTCGGACTCCATCTCGGTGTACCCGCCGAGCAGTTCCAGGGTGATCCCGCGCACACCGATGCCGTACCGGCGGGCGGTCAGCGCGTGGCCGAGTTCGTGCAGCAGCACCGAGCCGAGCAGTGAGACGACGAAGCCGAGGCCGATCAGGTAACCGCCCAGCGGGCCGAGGTCGAGCCGGTCGCGGGCGAACTCGGCGTACGTCACGGTGATCAGCAGGGTCAGCAGCAGCATCGACACGTTGACGTGCAGCGGCACCCCGAAGACCCGGCCCACGGTCAGGCCGGTGCGTCGGCCGGACCGGCGTGGCGCTCGGCTGCGGGGTTTCACCGCCCCGATGCTACGCCGTGCGGATCATGCTCCGGTGCGCCGATCACGGCCCTGTCACACCGGTGCCCTAACCTTCGGGGCATGACGGCGGAACCGGTGATCGACGAGCAGGCCACTCCGGCGGCGGCGCTGCCGGCCACCATCCGGGCGTCGTTGTCGCCGTCGCGGGCGGCGGATTTCAAGACCTGCCCGCTGCTCTACCGCTTCCGCAGCATCGACCGGCTGCCCGAGCGCCCGACCGTGGAGCAGGCCCGGGGCACCCTGGTGCACGCAGTGCTGGAACGGCTGTTCGACCTGCCGGCCGGCGGGCGCACGCCGGACGCCGCCGGTGCTCTGGTGGCCCCGCAGTGGGACCGGCTGGTCACCGAGCAGCCCGAGCTGGCCGGCCTGTTCGACCCGGGCGACGAGGCGGGCACCGCCGAGTTCCTGCGCTCGGCGGCGGGGCTGCTGGAGGGCTACTTCGCGGTGGAGGACCCGCGCCGGCTGGAGCCGGCCGAGCGGGAGAGCCTGATCTCGGCGGTGGTCGACGAGCAGCTGCTCATCCGGGGCTACCTCGACCGCCTCGACGTCGCTCCCGACGGCGCACTGCGGGTGGTCGACTACAAGACCGGCGGCGCGCCCCGGGAGGCGTTCGAGGCGCGCGCGCTGTTCCAGCTGAAGTTCTACGCGCTGGTGCTGTGGCGCACCCGGGGGGTGGTGCCGCGGGTGCTTCGCCTGCTCTACCTCAAGGACGCGGAGGTCTGCGACTACTCCCCCGACGCCGAGGAGCTGCTGCGCTTCGAGCGCACGGTGGTGGCGCTCTGGCAGGCCATCGAGCAGGCCACCGAGCGGCAGGATTTCCGGCCCCGGCCGAGCCGGCTCTGCGACTGGTGCAGCCACCAGGCGCACTGCCCGACCTTCGGGGGCACCCCGCCGCCGTTCCCGGACCGGTCGGCGGCCGCCGACCCGCTGCGCGACGCCCGCTCCGGCCCGGCCGCCCCCGGCGCCGACGAGTGATCGGCCGTCCCCGCGCCGCCTGCCGCCCGGCCCGGCCGCCCGGCGGCGCCGACCAGTGACCGCCTGCTCAGCACCCCGGTTGGCCGGCCTCGATGCAGCGAGTGACCGGCCGCCGACGACCGCCGCACCACGACCGGGCGGAGGTCGTCTCCTCCCTGAGGAGGAGGGCCGGTTCACCGTCGGCGACGACCTGGCGCGCCGGGCGGCGGTTAGCGTCGCGGTATGACCGACGGACCCGCGCGATGGTGGCAGCGCCGACCGCTCGCCGGTGACGCGCTCTTCGCCGCCGCCCTGGTGCTGCTGGAGATCGCCTTCCTGCTGCTCACCCCGCCGGAGTTCTGGCCCGGGCGGATGCCGGGCGCGCTGGCGTGGAGCCTGCTCACGGCCGCCCCGGTGGCGTTGCGCCGGGTCGCCCCGTGGACGGCGGTGGGTCTGGCCGTGGCCACCCTGATGCTGCCGGTGCTGCTCAGGCACGCCCCCGGCACGCAGGGCCTGGCGTTCATGGTCCTGACGTACACGATGGCCGCGCACCGGCCGGCGCGGCAGGCGGCGCTGGCCGCGGTGCTGCTCTGGGTGCCGGTGGGGGTGGCCAACCTGGTCGCCCCGCCGGAGGGGGCGCTGGCGGTGAGCCCCGGCTACCTGCTGCTCAACAACCTGCTCATCGCCCTGCTGTCGTACGCGGTGGGACGGGCGGTGCAGGCGCGGCGCACGTCGGTGCGGGCGCTGCGGGAGCGGGCCCGGGTGGCCGAGGAGAACCAGCGTTCCCTGGCCGAGCAGGCGGTCGCCGACGAGCGGCGCCGGATCGCCCGGGAGTTGCACGACGTGGTCGCCCACCACGTGAGCGTGATGGGGGTGCTGGCCACCGGGGCGCGTCGGGTGCTGCGCCGCGACCCGGACGCCGCCGACGAGGCCATCGCCACCATCGAGGACACCAGCCGGGTCACCCTGCGGGAGATGCGCCGCCTGCTGGATGTGCTGCGCACGGACGCGGAGCCGGCGGCGGACCTGACCCCACAGCCCGGCCTGGCCGGGATCGAGGCGCTGGTCGAGCAGGTACGGGAGGCGGGCCTGCCGGTGACCCTGCACGTCGAGGGCACGCCCGGACCGGTGGAGGAAGGCGTGTCACTGACCGTCTACCGGATCGTGCAGGAGGCGTTGACCAACGCCCTCAAGCACGCCGGGGAGGCCACCGCGCAGGTGCGGCTCACCGTCGCCGACGGCTTCCTGACGGTGGAGGTCACCGACACCGGGCGCGGGCCGGGACCGGGACCCGACCGGATCGGGCACGGCCTGGTCGGCATGCGGGAGCGGGTCGGCCTCTACGGTGGGACCCTGCGGACCGGTCCCCGACCGGGCGGCGGCTTCCGGGTGTCGGCGCGGATTCCGGTGGAGCCGGTCGGGGCCGCGGCGTGACCCGGGAGCACCGGGCGGGCGCCGCCGGCCGGGCCGCGCCGGTGCGGCACCGGCGCGGGCGGCCGGGCCACCACCGCACCGGCGACCGACCGCACCACCAGCAGGACAGGGAGATCTCATGAGCGACGGTACAGCGGCGGCACGGCCGGTGCGGATCCTGCTCGCCGACGACCAGCCGCTGCTGCGTACCGGCTTCCGGATGGTGCTGGGCACCGAGGATGACCTGGACATCGTGGCCGAGGCCGGGGACGGCCAGGAGGCGGTGGAGCTGTCCCGCCGGCTGCTGCCGGACGTGGTGCTGATGGACATCCGGATGCCCCGGATGGACGGGGTGGCGGCCACCCGGGCCATCGTCGACGCCCGGCTGCCGGTGCGGGTGCTCATCCTCACCACGTTCGACCTGGACGAGTACGTGGTGGGGGCGCTGCGCGCCGGGGCCAGCGGCTTCCTGGCCAAGGACGTACCGGCGGAGGACCTGGTGACCGCGATCCGCACGGTCGCCGCCGGGGAGGCGGTGGTCGCGCCACGCATCCTCAAGCGGCTGCTGGACCGCTTCGCCGACGTGCTGCCCGACCCGGCGGCCACCCCGCCGAAGGCGCTCAACTCGCTGACCGAACGGGAGCGCGAGGTGCTGGTGCAGGTGGCCCGCGGGCTGTCCAACGCCGAGATCGCCGCGGCGCTGTCGGTCAGCGAGACCACGATCAAGACCCACGTCGGGCACGTGCTGACCAAGCTGGGGCTGCGCGACCGGGTGCAGGCGGTGGTGCTGGCGTACGAGACGGGCCTGGTCCGCCCGCAACGGTGATCGCTCGTCAGGCTTCGCGCGGCGACGTGGCCAGGCTGGTCTGCCGGTCCGTCTCCTCGCCGCGCCGATCCACGCTGCCGATGGCGTCGACCCGGCCCCACCGCCCCGGGATGTCGAGCAGTTCGATGCGGCCGAACCGCTCGGGCAGCGCCGGCTCGACCACCAGATCGTCCCCGTACGGCTCGAGGCCGAGCAGAGTGCGTACCAGCAGCAGGGGTGCTCCGGTCGCTTCGGCCTGCGGACTGTTGGCCGTCGGGTACGGGACGGGGCCCCGGGTCAACTCGCGGTAGAAGCCGCCGAAGGCCTCCGGCGGCCTGCCGTCGAAGTGGTGCGACGCGGCGATGATCCCCTCGGCGATGCGGCCCGCTTCCTGGGCGAAGCCGTAGCGGCGCAGGCCCCAGGCGATAAAGGAGTTGTCGGAGGGCCAGACGGCGCCGACGTGGTACCCGAGCGGGTTGTAGCGGCCCTCCCCCTCGGCGAGGGTGCGCACGCCCCAGCCGGAGAAGAGGCGAGGGCCGAGCAGGTGTTCGGCGATTCTGGCCGCGCGGGATTCCTCGACGATGCCGCTCCAGAGCAGGTGGCCGATGTTGGAGGAGAGGGCGTCGACCTGGCGGCCGTCGCCGTCGAGGGCGAGGGCGTAGTACTCGCCGTCGTCGACCCAGAAGTCACGGTTGAAGCGTTGCTTGAGCTCGGCCGCCTCGCGTTCCAGCCGGTCGGCGTAGTCGGGGTCGTTCCAGAACTGTCGGGCCAGCCGGGCGCCGCGGATCTTGGCGTCGTAGGCGTAGCCCTGCAGCTCACAGGTCGCCCGGGGTAGCGCGGGCAGGGTGCCGTCCCGGAAGGAGATCGCGTTGGGGGATTCCTTCCAGCACTGGTTCTCCAGCCCGGTTCGTTCGTTGCGGCGCTGGTACCAGACGTAGCCGTCGCCCATGATGTCGCCGTACTCGTCGATCCAGTGCAGGGCCGCCCGCGCCTCGTCCTCGAACTCCCGCACCGTATCGGCGTCTCCGGTCCAGCGCTCGTACTCGTCGAGCAGGACCACGTAGAGCGGGGTGAGGTCGGCGGCCCCGTAGTACGGCGACTGCGGGCGTTCCTCGAACGCCACCAGTTCGCCGTAGCGGAACTCCCTCAGGATCTTGCCGGGCTCCTCGTCCCGGAAGTCGTCGAGCACCGCACCCTGGTCGATGCTGAGCATGTGCAGGGCGGCACGGGCGAGGCGCGGTGCGAACGGCAGCGCCTGCAGGCTGGCGAAGATGGCTTCCCGGCCGGCGATGGTCGCGCTCCACGGCAGACCCGCCGCGGGCAGCGCCTCGGCCGGCAGCGTCAGCGGCGAGTACCCCAACGCGGCGAGATCGACCATGGTCCGCCGGTACGTCCGCTCCAGTGGCTCCCAGTCGCAGATCAGCTGCGGAGCCGCGCCGAGCCACTGTTGGAGTTCCCGCTCGAGCCGGGACCTGTCCCGCCGGCGGCGGCCGGGATGGACATGCTCCCGCACGTCCGCACCGTCCGGGCGCAGCACCAGGCCTCGGACGTGCAGCGTCGTGGTCCACTGGCCGTGCGGTGCGATCCGGACCCGGTACGTCAGCCCTCGTTCGTCGACCTGCGCCGGCTCGGTGGAGGAGATGACCGTCTCCCGGCGGAACGCGTCCCGCTGGTAGCCGAGGTGCAGCCGGCCGTTCTCGACGCGCCGGTACAGCCGCCCCTTCGGCGTACGCCCCTGGGCCGCCACGATCAGCGGCACGAAGTCGGAGTCCGCCTCCACGCGGACGGTGATCTCGGCCGGTTCGCCGGAGTGGTTGAGCACCGTCAACTGCTCCTCGAAGCTGCCGGCCACCGACCGCTCCCGGATCACCGACACCTTCGCGTCGACATAGTGGGTGGGTGCGCCGGGCACCAGGAAGAAACGCACCTCGAAGTAGGACGGGTCGTCTCGGGCGAGCGGGCTCAGCCGTTCACCGTTGAGGGTCAGCCGCCATAGGGACAGGAACCGGGTGTCGAACGAGTAGAACCCGGACGGCGCGGTGGGCTTCGCCTCCAGGTCGCCACTGCCGTCGCTCAACACGAAGATGTTGCCGTCAAGGATCCTGATCAGGTCCGTCTTCATGCGCGCCCCTCAGGGCCACGGACGACGTCCCGTGGATGTCGCGCCCCGGGCGGAGGTGCGAAGAGCCGCTCCAGCAGGACGATGAACCGAAACTTTCCCTCGCTCGTTATCTCGTTCCGCAGCCACGCCGGGAGCGGTTTGGCCTCGCCACGGACCATGCAGTCGAAGAAGGCACTGTCGGCACGGATGACGGCGTCGGCGTCGCCATCCCGTTGTGACACGCGGACGGCACCCCCGCGGATCTCCACGAACCAGTGGTCGACCTCCTGGTCGTGTTCCAGGTCGAACCGGATGGTGCCATTCGTCTTCTTCAGCACGCGTTCGTGGCCGTGTCGTTCGAGGGCGTCGAAGAATCGCCGGGTCGTCTCCGACATGGCACCACCACCCCCGCAGAGAAATCGCGACCAGGGCAGCATCGCTCGGGTTGCGGTGCCCTGACCTCACCCGGATCGGATGAGATCGCCGGCCGCTCACGGAGGGCAGTGACATTTCACCCGGTGCGGGTGATGCGACGGCTGGCCGGCACCGGCCATCGTGAGCGTGGCTGCTCGTCCGGGCTCGGGGACCTACCGGAGGAGGCTCATGTCGAATCCCACCGCGGACTTCTTCGAGGCGCTCGGCCGGCGGGGCCACGAACCCCTCCTCGCGGACGCCGTCGGCAGCATCCGGTTCGACCTCGGACAGGACCAGGAGGTCGACCACTGGTTGCTGGTGATCAGACGCGGCGATGTCCGCGTCTCGCGGGAGGAGAGCGCCGCCGACTGCGTGCTCAGGGGCAGCAGAACGACCTTCGACCGGATCGTCACTGGCAGGTCGCACATCTACGCGGCGTGGGTGCGTAACGAACTCAGGGCCGAAGGTGACCTGCGGCTTGCCCGCTTCCTCCAGCGGGTGATGCCGGGGCCACCCGGCGCGCACCATCCACGGGAGTTCGCCCGCCGAAAGAGCGGACCGGCATGAGCGACGGACTCGTTCGACTGCTGGACGGCAACACGTTCGTGGTCAGTGAGGAGACCGGCGACATCGACGCGTCGCCGGCCATCCCGACCGGCTTCTTCTCGTTCGACACCCGGTTCCTGTCGAAATGGATCCTCTCCATCAACGGCGAACGGGTCAACGCGCTCAACGTTGAGGAGGTCGACTACTTCGAGAGCCGATTCTTCGTCGTCCCGACCGTCCTGACTCCGCTGGTGGACATCAGCGTGTCGGCCATTCGCGAGCGCTCGATCGGCGAGAGCTTCAACGAGCGGCTGACCGTGATCAACCACGAACCCGGGCCGGTCGACCTGCGGATCCGGATCGACATCGAGAGCGACTTCGCCGACCTTTTCGAGATCAAGGACGTCCGCAACAAGAAGGGCGCGCACTACGCCCGGATCGAGGACGGGTGCCTGCGGCTCGGCTATCGGCGGGAGACGTTCCACCGGGAGACGTTGGTCTCCTCCACCGAGCCGGCGCAGATCGACGAGCGGGGGTTGACGTACGACGTCCGCCTCGAACCGCACGACGAGTGGGTCACCGACATCCATGTGCGGACCCTGGGCGTGGACGGACGTGATCTTCGGGAGACTCTGCAGGGCTTGCCCGGCCGGGATCGCCGGCAGATGCGGCAGGACCTGGACCGTTGGCTCGCGGAGGCCCCCCGCCTGACCTGCGACTCCCCCACGTTGACGATGACCTACCGGCGCAGCCTGTCCGATCTCGCCGCGCTGCGCTTCATGCCGCTGACCGGCGGCGGACACACCCTGCCCGCCGCCGGCCTGCCGTGGTTCATGGCCATCTTCGGCCGGGACAGCATCTTCACCAGCCTGCAGGCGCTGCCGTTCGCACCCGACCTCGCGGCCACGACGCTGCGCCTGCTGGCGCTGTTGCAGGGCGTCATCCTCGACGACTTCCGCGAGGAGGAGCCGGGGAAGATGCTGCACGAACTCCGGTACGGCGAGACGATCGGCTTCGAGGAGCAGCCCCACTCGCCGTACTACGGCAGCGCCGACTCCACCCCGCTCTACGTGATCCTGCTCGACGAGTACGAGCGGTGGACCGGAGACGCCGCCACCGTGCGGCGTCTCGAGCGGTCCGCGCGGGCCGCGCTGCACTGGATCGACGAGTACGGCGACCTCATGGGCGACGGCTACGTCTGGTACCGGCGCCGCAACGAGCGCAACGGGTTGGAGAACCAGTGTTGGAAGGACTCCTGGGATTCGATCTGTTTTCGGGACGGCACCATGGCCGCGCTGCCCCGGGCGACCTGCGAGTTGCAGGGCTACGCCTACGACGCCAAGATCCGCGGCGCCCGGCTGGCCCGACAGTTCTGGAACGACCCCGACTACGCCGACCGGCTGGAACGCGAAGCGGCCGAGCTCAAGCAACGCTTCAACCGTGACTTCTGGGTCACCGACGGCGAGTACTACGCCCTCGCCCTCGACGGCGACGGCCGCCAGGTCGACGCCCTCTCCTCCAACATCGGCCACCTGCTCTGGAGCGGCATCGTCGAGGAATCCCGCGCCGCGAAGATCGCCGAACACCTCCTCGGACCCCGGCTCTTCTCCGGCTGGGGCGTCCGCACCCTCGCCGAAGGAGAGGGCCGCTACAACCCGATCGGCTACCACGTCGGCACGGTCTGGCCCTTCGACAACGCGTTCATCGCCTGGGGCCTGCGCCGCTACGGGTTCACCGACGAGGCGGGGCGCATCGCCGAGGGGATCATCGACGCCGCCGAGTTCTTCCACGGCCGGCTGCCGGAGGCCTTCGGCGGATACGACCGGACGCTGACCCGGTACCCCGTGCTGTACCCCACGGCGTGCAGTCCACAGGCGTGGTCCACGGGCGCCCCGCTGTTGTTGCTGCGGACCATGCTCGGCATGGAACCCCGTGGGGACCATCTGGTGACCAGGCCGGCCGTACCCCCGGGCCTGGGCCGCATCGAGCTGCTCGGCATTCCCGGACGGTGGGGCCGGGCCGGCGCCCTGGGACGCGCCCACCCGGAGCGGCGCTGACCGCTGCGCGGTGACACCCGGACGTGCGACCGGTCGGACCGCACGACGAGCCGGCATGCCCGCTCCGCGGCCGTCCCGCCCCACCACGAACACCGCCGCCGACGTCGGCTTCGCTCGCGACGGCCGGCCACACCCGGGCGGGTGGCCGGCGGCTACGTCACGGGGCGTACCCGAGGAGCCGCCGGTGGGGCGACGGCGCGGTTGCCGTGGTCACCTACCGTGACGAAAGACGGCGCGGCGTGGTTGACCATGACGTGGCGTCAGGTTCTAGCGTCGGTTCCGGCGCCGTCCCGGCGGGCGGAAACGCGCTCGACCGGTCGTCGGCTCAGGGGCAACCCTGATCCCGGGTCGGGGCCGACCCGCAGTGCGAAATCCGCATCCGCTCCGCCGGGAGTCGGACGGAATCGGGGCGCGCGGCACCGAGGATGGAACCAGCCCCACCGACCAGCGGGGGCGGCGGGGATCACCGCAGGCAGACGGAAGAGGTATATGACGTGACGGCGACGGTAGGCCGGCAGGCGCAGGCCGCGGCCAGGGCCAGCGACGTGTGGAAGGTGTACGGCAGCGGCGAGGCGCAGGTCGCCGCGCTGCGGGGGGTGAGCGCCGAGTTCGAGCGTGGCCGGTTCACGGCGATCATGGGCCCGTCCGGTTCGGGCAAGTCCACGCTGATGCACTGCCTGGCGGGGCTGGACTCGGTCACCAAGGGCACGGTGCACATCGGCGACACGACGGTGACCGGGCTCGGCGACGCCGGCCTGACGAAGCTGCGGCGGGACAAGGTCGGTTTCATCTTCCAGCAGTTCAACCTGCTGCCGACGCTGACCGCCCAGGAGAACATCCTGCTGCCGCTCTCCATCGCCGGCCGCAAGCCCGAGCAGGCCTGGTACGACACGGTGATCGACACGGTGGGCCTGCGGGACCGGCTGGGGCACCGCCCGGCGCAGCTCTCCGGTGGTCAGCAGCAGCGGGTGGCGTGCGCCCGGGCGCTGGTCGCCCGACCCGAGGTGATCTTCGCCGACGAGCCGACCGGCAACCTCGACTCCCGCTCCGGCGCGGAGGTGCTCAACTTCCTGCGCAACTCGGTACGCCAGCACGGCCAGACCATCGTGATGGTGACCCACGACCCGACCGCCGCCGCGTACGCCGACCGGGTGATCTTCCTGGCCGACGGGCAGATCGTCTCGGAGCTGATCGAGCCGACCGCCGACACCGTGCTGGACACCATGAAGAAGCTCGACACGCCGGCCGAGGTGGCGCGCTGATGTTCCGCGCGACGTGGAAGAGCCTGCTGGCGCGCAAGGTGCGCCTCATCCTCTCCGGCCTGGCCGTGGTGCTGGGCGTCATGTTCGTCTCCGGCGCGTTCGTGCTGACCGACACGCTCGGCCGCTCGTTCGACGCCGTCTTCGCCGACGCGTACGAGGGTGTCGACGTCAACGTCTCCGCCAAGCCGAAGATCGCCCTCAGCGAGACCGAGGGTGAGCAGGTGCCCGCGGCGATGCCGGCCGCGACGCTGGAGAAGGTCCGCACGGTCGGCGGGGTGGCCGAGGCCACCGGGATCGTCGCCGCGGACGGCGCCCGCCTGATCGGCAGCAACGGCAAGGTGGTCACCTCGTTCGGTCCGCCGCAGCTCGGCGAGAACTGGGTGGGCGAGAGCGACCTGGTCAAGCTGCGCGAGGGCCGCGAGCCGCGCGCCGACGACGAGATCGTGGTCAACGGGGCGCTGGCGCAGGCCGCGAAGGTGAAGGTCGGCGACCGGGTCGGCGTGCTGACCCTGGAACCGAAGAAGGAGTTCACCGTGGTGGGCGTCTTCGGTTACAGCGGTGACCGGGACTCCCTCGGCGGGGCCAACGAGATCGCCTTCACCACCCCGGTGGCGCAGCGGCTGATGCTCGGCGAGCCGGACGTGTTCACCAACATCAGCGTGAAGGCCGCCGACGGCGTCGGCGAGGCCGCGCTGCGCGACGACATCGCCGCCGCGGTCGGCGGCGACTACGAGGTCAAGACCGGCGAGCAGCTCTCCGCCGACGCCTCGGCGGGGCTGAAGGAGGGGCTCTCCTTCTTCAACAAGATCCTGCTCGGCTTCGCCGCGGTGGCGCTGCTGGTCGGCACCTTCCTCATCCTCAACACCTTCTCGATCATCGTGGCGCAGCGCACCCGGGAGTTGGCCCTGATGCGGGCCATCGGGGCCAGCGGTCGGCAGATCATCGGCTCGGTGGTGCTGGAGGCCATTGCGGTGGGCCTGATCGCCTCCGTACTCGGCCTGGGCGCCGGCATCGGCGTCGGCGCGCTGCTGGCGTACCTGTTCGGCAAGCTGGCGGGCGGGCTGGCGCTGGCCGGCATCGGCGTGCCGGCGGCCGCGGTGATCGGCGCGTTCTCGGTGGGTCTGGTGATCACCGTGGTGGCGGCGCTGCTGCCGGCGCTGCGGGCGTCGCGGATCCCGCCGATCGCGGCGATGCAGGACGTGGCCACCCCGGACCGCCCGCTGACCAAGGTGACGGTGGCCGGCGCGATCGTCACCGGGATCGGGGGCACGCTGCTCTTCCTGGGGCTCAGCGGCAACGCCGGGGACAACACCCTGGCCACCATCCTCGGCGGCGTGCTGTTCGCCTTCATCGGGGTGGCGCTGCTGACGCCGCTGATCAGCCGGCCGGTGGTGTCCCTGCTCGGGGCGCTGTTCGCCTGGTCGGTGCCGGGCAAGCTGGGCCGGCTCAACTCGGGTCGTAACCCGCGCCGCACTGCGATCACCGCGGCGGCGCTGATGGTCGGCATCGCGCTGGTCACCGGTGTGACGGTGATCCTCGACTCGGCCAAGGGCAGCATCAGCGCGCTGGCCGAGGACCAGATCAAGGCCGAGCTGGTGATCGCCGGGGTGCAGGGCGGTCCCCGCCCGCCGAGCTTCGACCCGGCGGTGCTGGAGAAGGCCGCCGCCATCCCGGGCGTCCAGATGGTCGACGGCGAGTACGGCGACATGGCCGTGGTCAACGGCGAGCGCACCTGGGTGGCGGCGTCGAGCAATGTCGCGTCGCTGGAGCGGATCTTCGGGGCGAAGGCCACCGCCGGTGACATCAGCCGGCTGGCACCGGATCAGATGCTGTTCAGCTCGGACACCGCGAAGTCCCGCAACGTATCGGTCGGCTCGAAGGTCAACGTCCAGCTGTCCCGGGGCGAGGCCCGCACGTACACGGTCAGCGGCATCTACGAGAGCTCGCAGCTGACCAACCCGGTGGTGCTGCCGCCGCAGGCGGCGCGGGACTTCGCCATCCCGCAGCCGATCCAGGGCTTCCTGCAGCTCGCCCCCGGCACCCGGGTCGCCGACGTGCAGCCGCAGGTCGAGACGCTGCTCGCCGACAGCCCCGAGGTGTCGGTGGCCGACCGGGCCGCCTTCATCAAGCAGCAGACCAGCCAGCTGGACACCCCGCTGCGGATGATCCAGATCCTGCTGGCGCTGGCCATCGTGATCGCGGTGCTGGGCATCATCAACACCCTGGCCCTGTCGGTGCTGGAGCGGACCCGCGAGCTGGGCCTGCTGCGGGCGATCGGGCTGCGCCGGGCGCAGACCATGCGGATGATCACCGTCGAGGCGGTGGTGATCTCGGTCTTCGGCGCGCTGCTCGGCGTGGTGGTCGGCACCGGCCTCGGCGCGGCGGTGGTCGAGGCGCTCAAGGACGAGGGCATCACCGACCTGGTCCTGCCCTGGGGCCAGATGGGGATCTTCCTCGGCCTGGCCGCGATCATCGGGGTGGTCGCCGCGGTGCTGCCCGCGGTGCGCGCCGCGCGGATCAACGTGCTGGGCGCCATCGCCCACGACTGATCCTCAGCAGGGACGACGAAGGGGGCCCCGCCGGTCGGCGGGGCCCCCTTCGCGCGCGGTTCAGGCCGGTGGCTCGCCGAGCAGCGCGGCCAGCAGCTCCAGGTCCGCCGCGGTCAGGCTCTCCACCTGGTGTACGCCGTCGATCGGCGCGATCGGCACCTCCGCGGGCACCGCCAGCACCGCCGCACCGGCGGCGAGCGCGCTGGCCACCCCGGTCGGCGAGTCCTCGATCGCCACGCACCGGCCGATCGGCACGGCCAGCAGCCGCGCCGCCGTCAGGTACGGCTCCGGGTGCGGCTTGGCCAGGTCCACCTCGTCACCGCAGACCACCGCGTCGAAGCTGTCCCGCCCGAGGGTGTCCAAGGCCACCTCGACCAGCGGCCGCCCGCTGGAGGTCACCAGCGCGGTGGGGATGCCGGCGGCGCGTACCGCGCGCAGCAGGGTCAGCGCGCCGGGCCGCCAGCGCAGCCCGGTCCGGAACAGCTCCAGGATCCGGGCGTTGATCCAGTCGATGCTGACCTGCGGGTCCCGCTCCGGCTGGCCGAGGTCGTCGTGCACGATCCGCATCGACTCGGCCATGCTCGTGCCGATCACCGCGTGCCGCGCGGCGTCGGAGAGCATGCCGCCGTACTCGGCCGCCAGTTCGCGCAGCGCGACGTCCCACAGCTTCTCGCTGTCGACCAGGGTGCCGTCCATGTCGAAGAGCACGGCGGCGGGGTGTGGGCTGCTCAGCGGGGGCCTCCTCCGGCCGGGGTGGTGTCGGGGCGATCCTCTCAGCCCGACCCGGGCGGCCCACCGCCCTCCCCGCCAAAGGTGACCTGCGCGATCCCGCTCAGCCGAGGTCGCAGGCGTCCAGGGAGTTCTCGTAACCGCGGAAGAACGAGTCGGTGCGCTGCTCTGCGGTGCCGTGCGAGCCCTCCGCGAACCACGGCTGGTCGGGGTCGTCGCCGACGGCGAGCAGCCCCTCGCGGAACTCGTCGAGGTCGCCCGTGTCCAGCTTCAGCACGCCCGAGCGGACCGAGTCACCCAGGTACGCCCCGGCCATGCAGTCGGCCTGCAACTCCTGCTGGATGGTGAAGTTGGAGCGGATGCCGAGGCGTGCCTGGATGCCGTGGGCGTACTCGTGGCCGAGCAGATAGAACACGAACGCGTCGCCGACCTGGCGGAACGCGGCCACCGACCAGTTGACGTCGTAGGCGATGAAGTCGCCCTGGGAGCAGTAGACGGCGTTGTTGCGCGGCAGCGCCTGGCCGCCGCAGGCGACCTCCCCTCGCGCTGGTAGGGGACGATCCGGCGGATCGGGCGGAACTGCTCGCCGGAGGCCTTGAACTGGGCGCCCCAGTAGTCCTCGGCGATGTTCACCGCGTCGCCGATGTCGGTCTTGAACTCCTCGACGCTGGTGGTGCCGTCGGCCCGGGTGGTCTGCGGGCCCGGCGAGGCGGCCTGCCCCGACTGGCCCGGCGCCGGTTCGCGCGGCTCCTGCGGGCCGCTCTCCCCCACCCCGCCGACGGCGCAACCGGCCGCCACCACCAGCGCCACCACGGCCGCGGCGAGCGAGCCGCGCGACTGCGATCCCGAGCGTGCCGTCACAGTTGCCCTCCCAGGCGTCGCGGCCGATGCGGTCGGTGTACCCCGACCGTGGATTGATCATGCCGGGCGGCGACCGCCGGGACCATGGGCGGACGGCCGGGGCTCAGCTGTCCCAGAGGTGGAACAACGCCACCGCCCGGTCCGGGTCCAGGTGGAGTTCGAGGGGCCGGGTATCCGCGGCGCTCTCGTCGTAGAGCGTGCTGTGCCGCCACCGCACGCCCGCCGGCACGTACGGGGACAACCCGGGCCACACCGCCGGCTCCGCGGTCGCCGGCTCCCAGGTGTACGCGGCGGCCAGCGCCCGCGCGTCGGCCGGGCGCAGTAGCACCACTCCCTGGTACATCCAGTCCGTCGGCCCCGGGACCCGGGAGCACGGGTTCGCCTCGGTGTCGACCTGCCAGTGCACGTCGAGGAAGTCGCCCAGACCGGGCACCTGCTCGGCGGGGAACCCGCCGTCGGTGCGAAGCTCGGCCTTGTCCGCCGCCAACTGGTCCGGACAGGCCCGATCGGCGGCGACCTCCCCGCCCACCAGCCAGGCGACACCCCCGCAGGCGGCCAGCTGCACCAGGATCGGGACGGCGGCCAGCAGCCACGGCACCCGACGGGTCCATGTCGTCACGGGCGGAGGATAACGATCATCAGGACTGGCGCTCGGCCCGACCGGTAATGTCGCTCTGCGAGGAGTGCCGGCCTTGTTCGTAGCGCTGCTGCCGCATCACCGCCGCCTGCCGGGCGCCCGGGTCCTCCGCCGAGGCCGTCCGCTGCCGGTCCCGCCAGGCGACCCACCCGACTGCCGCCGCCACGACCGCACCGAACACCCCGAGTATCACCCAGGTCGTCGTCATGGATCCACGGTAGACCTGGATCGCGAGGCTGCGCACCGATGACGGGGACCAATTTCGACGATCACGAGCGGGAACGCTGAGCGGACGCGCCGCCGCGATCATCATGAGCCCAGGCCGCCGCCACGGATCCAGTCGCCCTGCGTGACGTGCCGGCTCTGCTCGTGGCGCTGCTGCTCCACCACCGCCGCCTGCCGGGCGCCCGGGTCCTCCGCCGAGGCCGTCCGCTGCCGGTCGCGCCAGGCGACCCAGGCGACCGCTGACGCCACGACCGCGCCGAACGCCCCGAGCAGCACCCATGCCGTCGTCATGCATCCACGGTAGACCCGGGTCGCTAGGCTGCGCACCGATGACGGGGACCAGTTTCGACGATCACGAACGGGCACGCTGGGCGGGACGGGCGGCGGCGTACGAGCGCACTTTCGCCCGGCTCTGCGCGTACCCGGCAGAGGCGCTGCTGGACGCGGCGGGCGCCGGGGCCGGCATGCGAGTGCTCGACGTGGGCGCCGGAACCGGCACGGTCGCGGCGCTGGCGGCCGGGCGCGGCGGACGGTGGTCGCGGTGGACGCCGAGCCGTCGATGCTGGCCGCCGCCCGCCGGTCCGTGCCCGACGCCCGGCTGGTCCGCGCCGCGCTGCCGCACCTGCCGCTGATCACCGGCGCGGTGGACGCCGCCGTGGCCAACTTCGTGCTCAACCACGTCGGCGATCCGGCCGCCGCGGTGGCCGGGCTGCGCCGCACGGTACGCCCCGGCGGCCGGATCGCCGTCACCGTCTGGCCTTCGCCCCACCCGCCGCTGCAACGGCTCTGGGGTGAGGTGTTCGCCGAGGTGGACGGCGGTGAGCTGCCGAGGGTGGCGGCGGAGCGGGACTTCCCGCGCACCGAGGAGGGGCTGACCGACCTGCTCGTCCGGGCGGGGCTGGCCGACGTGCGATGCCGGACGCTGACCTGGACGCACCGGGCCGACCCGGACGAGTGGTGGACCGGACCGGCCAGCGGCCTCGGCATGCCGGGGCTGCTGCTGCAGCGGCAGCGGCCGGCGACCCGGGAGGCGCTGCGGCGCCGCTACCTGGAACTGTCCGCCCGCTACCGGGATGCCGACGGGCTGCTCGCCCTGCCCACCGCCGCGCTACTCGCCTCCGGTGGGGTGAGCTGACGTGCCGACTAACGGGCCCGGGCCCAGGATAGGAAGCGCTCGGTGAGGTTCTCCGGAACCGCGTGCCCGTTGAGCTGGGAGAGCTGCGCGCCGGCCTCGGCCATCAGGGTGCTCAGGTAGACCAGCAGCGCGACGCGGTCCTCGCGGTACTCGACCAGCAGCGCCAACCGCGCCGGCTGGCAGGGCCACTCTGCGCCGCAGGCCCGACACCGCCACAGGGGACGCATCGGCAGGTGCGGTCGAGACGCGCAGCTCACCTGCCCACCACCACTGTCCGGTCCAGACGGACGAGCGCAAAGCGCTGCCGTGAGTCGATCGAACCGTCAAGGCGTACGCCCTGGCCGCTCAGCTCCACCCACAGCGAACCCTCGACCATCCGCCGGTTGAGCACGGCCGTGATCCGCATGAGCAGCGGGCCGGTGCCGAAGCGGTAGAAGGCCTCGTGAACGGTGATCAGGTCGCCGACGGTCACCAGCGGCCTCCGTTCGCCCGCCAGCGGCTTGCCGGGGTCTGGTTGCCGGCCCGGGTCTGGTCCGTGATCGGGACCAAGGCGCTCGACGGCGTCGCCCGCCTGGCTCGCGGCATCAGGCACGGAGTCGGGATCGGGGTCTCGGCCTTGCGGCGTCGGGAGCGGAACAGCACAGCGGGCCTCCTCGGGATATCGGGAGGGACGGCCCCGCTTCATGGCGGAGGCGGCCCCGAGCAAGTTCCGCTGACGGCTCGGACTGCGCCAGCGGTAACGCTGGTGACACTCTGCTGTGGAGGGCACTACGCTCGGAAGGCGTCTCGCCGGTCCGGGCTGAGCTGGCGGAACGAGCGTCGAACCTGTGGCGGCATGATTAGTTGATCACCAGTTTGGGGCACCCTGAATGGCAGATGTTCCCAGTCCGCTCGCCGCCTTCATCGTGGGCGAGATCCGCCGGGCTCGTGGGGCCGCCGGCTTGACACAGGAGGCATTCGGCCGAGCTGCGGGTTTCAGTGCGTCACATGTCAGCGCCGTCGAAGGCGGCACTCGCGCCCTGACGATGGACTTCATCAAGGGAGCCGATCGCGCGCTGGCCAGCGGTGGCTTGTTCGAGCGCATGGTGTCCAAGCTCGGTGCGCCGTCGTGGTTCCTGCCGTGGCTCGACGCCGAGCGCGGGGCGACGCAGCTCCGGTACTTCGAGCCGAACCTGATCCCGGGTCTTCTGCAGACCGAGGCGTACGCCCGCGCCGTACTGCGGCTGGATCCACGCCTCAGCGACGACGAGGTCGAACGCCGGGTGGCCGCGCGCATCGAGCGGCAGTCGATCCTGGGCCGGGAGGCGCCGCCTCAACTCGTCGTGGTCGTCGACGAGGCGGCTGTCCGACGCGTCGGGGACGGGTGCGAGAAACTGATGGGTGAGCAGATGTTGAAGCTTGTAGCCTGCGCCGAGCGTCCCCACGTCAGCATTCACGTGATTCCACCGGAGGTCGGCCTCCACGCGGGACTGTCCGGCCCGCTGTCGTTGGCACACCTGGACGACGGAAGCTGGGTCGGCCACCTGGAAAGCCAACTCGGCGGCGATGTCGTAGACCGGCCGTCGGACCTGGATACGCTCTTCCAGCGGTGGGAGAGCGTCCGCAACGAGGCACTGTCACGGCGACAGTCGCTGGACCTGATCAAGGAAGCAGCGAATCAATGGACCTAACCGGTGCACGGTGGCGGAAGTCGACCCGTAGCGGTACCAGCGGCGGCAACTGTGTCGAGGTTGCTGACAACCTCCCCAACGTGGTCGCCGTCCGCGACTCCAAGGACTCGACCGGACCGGCCCTCGCCTTCACTCCCACCGCCTGGCACGCGTTCGTCGCCCACATCGCCACGCGGCGCTGACCGTCCCGCTGTCCGTGTCGGCCCGGCGGCTCCGACTTCGCTCCCCTGTGGGCGGTCTGGGATACCGTCAGGTCGGTAGCGCTTCCGCGCGACCAGACCATCGATCTCCTGAGAGCACGAGCATGGATGACCTGACCGGCGCGCGGTGGCGTACCAGCACCCGCAGCAGTTCCAACGGCGGTGCCTGCGTGGAGGTAGCCGACAACCTGCCCGGCGTCATCCTCGTCCGCGACACGAAGGACCGCGCGGGCGGCACCCTGGCCTTCAGCCGCGCCGCCTGGCAGGCGTTCGTCACTCGGGTCGCCGCCCGGCCCTGACCCGTTGTCCGGCTCGGTCCGGCGGCTCCGACGTTCCCGGTGACGGCCCGCCCGGGGCCGGCCGAGAGGAGTGACACCGTGAAGTACATGATCATGCTGTACGGCTCGCAGCGGGACTACGACGCGATGGCGGGTCGCCCCGGCGACAACCCGCCGCCGATGTCGCCGGAGCAGGTCGCGGCGATGCACGCCCACATGGAGGCGGTGCACAAGGAGATCGCGGAGTCGGGCGAGCTGGTCGACGGCCGGGGGCTCACCGCCCCGGTGCACGCCCGGCGGGTCCGGCTGCGCGAGGGTGCGCCCGTGGTGACCGACGGCCCTTACCCGGAGACGCAGGAGGTGCTGGCCGGCTTCACGATCGTGGAGTGCGACAGCTTCGACCGGGCCACGCAGATCGCCGCGCGGTTCGTGAACCCGGACGCCGAGGGCGAGTACGTGGACGTGCGGCCGGTCGCCGAGGGCATCGAGGACCTGAACGGCTGATGAGCGCCGACGCCGTCGAGGACCTGCTGCGCCGCCTGACGCCGCAGGTCCTCGGCGCGGTGGTGCGCCGCTACGGGCACTTCGACACCGCCGAGGACGCCACCCAGGAAGCGTTGCTGGCGGCCGCGACCCGGTGGCCCGTCGACGGCGTACCCGATGATCCGCGTGCCTGGCTGATCACCGTCGCGGCGCGTCGCCTGACCGACCTGCTCCGCAGCGAGCAGGCCCGGCGGCGGCGCGAGGACGACGTCGCCCGGCGGTTGCCGCCCGGGCAGTGGCTCGCTCCCCCGGCGGACCGCCGGTCCCCGGAGGACGACAGCCTGGTGCTGCTCTTCCTCTGCTGCCACCCGGAGCTGCCCCCGGCCGCGCAGATCGCGCTGACCCTGCGGGCCGTCGGCGGCCTGAGCACCGCCGAGGTGGCCCGGGCGTTCCTGGTCCCGGAGGGCACGATGACCCGCCGGATCACCCGCGCCAAGCAGCGCATCCGGGACAGCGGCGTGCCGTTCGGCCTGCCCAGCGGCCCGGACCGGGAGGCCCGCCTGGCCGCCGTCCGGCACGTGCTCTATCTGATCTTCAACGAGGGGTACGCCAGCACGGCCGGGCCGCTGCTGCGCCGGGTGGACCTGTCCACCGAGGCGATCCGGCTCACCCGGATGCTGCACCGGCTGCTCCCCGACGACGCCGAGGTGACCGGGCTGCTGGCGTTGATGCTGCTCACCGACGCGCGGGGGCCGGCCCGGGTCGGGCCGAACGGCGAGCTGGTCCCGATGGCCGAGCAGGACCGCAGCCGCTGGCGCGCCGACCAGATCGCCGAGGGCGTCGCGCTGGTCAGCGCGGTGCTGCCGCGCGGCGAGGTCGGGCCGTACCAGGTGCAGGCGGCGATCGCGGCGCTGCACGACGAGGCCCCGAGCGCCGAGGAGACCGACTGGCCGCAGATCGAGGCGTTCTACACGGTGCTCACCGGCCTGTCCGACAACCCGGTGGTGGCGCTGAACCACGCGGTCGCGGTGGCCATGGCCCGGGGCGCCCCCGCCGGGCTCGACCTGCTCGCCGGGCTGGCGGCCGACCCACGGCTCGCCGCCGACCCCCGGCTGCCCGCCGCCCGCGCGCACCTGCTGGAACGCACGGGCGACCTCGGCGCGGCGCGGGCGGCGTACGAGGAGGCGGCGCGGCGGTCGATGAACCTGCCGCAGCAGCGCTACCTGTACGCCCGCGCCGCCCGCCTGGTCGACGCCGACTGAGCCGGCCTCACCACTGCCGGCCGGGCACCAGCACCCTGGTGGCGTCGGGCAGCGTGGTCAGCACCCGGCGACTCCCGGCGCCCGGCTCGACGGCGACCAGCTCGGTCCGCTCCCGGATCCGTCGGGTCAGCACGACACGGGCACAGCGAAGCCGAGTCCGGCGGCGCCGTCAACGCAAGGTTGCGATCCGACGCACGATGTCGACCTGATGGAGGCCGGTCAGGGTCGCGGCGCGGGTTCCACCCGGAACACCGGGTACCGGTCGGCGACCGCCTCGAACTCCGCCAGCGGGGCGCGCCGGTCGACCGGCAGGTGCGGCCGGGCGCCGGGGGCCAAATGGAGGTAGCGGCGCAGGACCGGGGCGCGCCGGGCCACCTCGACCTCCCGCAGCAGCACCTGCTCCCGCCCGCCGTGGCGCAGCACCGCCCGCCCGCCGGCCGCCCGTACGTTGCGTACCCAGTTGGCGTGCTCGCCGAGCATGGACACCAGGTAGCGGTCACCGTCGAGATCGGCCACCACCACCGGCACCGCGATCCTCCGGCCGGTACGCCGCCCGCAGACCTCCAGGGTGACCGCGCGGCGCGGGGCGAGCACCCCGGTGGCGAACTGGGCGGCGTCCACCCGGTTCATCACCCGGGCCAGCCGGCTGGGGCGGTCACCCGGGTACAGCCGGCGCTGGGCCTCGTACAGCAGCTCCACCACGCGACGCACGTCCACCTCCTGCGGTCCCACCGTCGAGTCTGCGCGCCGCCGGCCCGTCCGGGCAGGGCGTTGGCCCCGGCCGGTGCTCCGAAGGCGGCACGCCCGCGAGCTGGTCGGCCGATCAGCGGCGCCGCTGTATGGGTCCGGTGTAGTCGTCCACCCTGGCGGCCGTCACCCGCCGTCGCCAGCCCGGTCCGGTGCGGCGGTCGCGGTCAGGCCGGGCGACGGCGAGGGCCGCGCGAACGGCAGGGCGATCCCGTCCCGGTCGAGCACGGCGACGTAGTGGCCGAGCAGCCCGTCCAGCTCGGCCCCGAGGTGGTCGGCCCACTCCCCGGCCGCCACCAGGTCGCCGGCGCGCAACGCCGCCCGGACCAGCTCGATGTCCTCGCGCAGCACCGACAGGCTGTCACCCTGGATCAGCACACCCGGGAAGCGGCGCGGGGGCAGGCGCAGCACAGCGGCGTTGCCACGCTCGTGCAGGTCGACCTCGATGCGTTCCACCGGCCGACCGTAGCCGCCGTCAGCCCTCGGCGAGGACCTCCCGCAGGCGGTCGGCGAACCGCTTCGGGTCCTCCACGAAGCCGATGTGGCCGCCGGGGAACATCGTCGGCGCGGTGCCGAGCGCCTCGGCCAGCGCCCGGGAGGTGAGGTCGCAGACCTGGCCGGTCGACTCCTCGCCCAGGCCCACGACGACCCGGGTCGGGCCCTCCCGCAGTGCGGTGACGTCCGGCTGGAACCGGGTGGTCCCGCGGATCATGTGGACGTACTGGAAGTGCTCGTCGGCGGCGGCCTGCGGCTCGGGTTCGCCGCCGAACATGCCGTGGACCACCGGCTCGGGCAGCTCGATGTTCGCGTTGGCGAGGAACTGCCGCCCCGCGCCCAGCCGGTCCCCGGCCAGGTACGTGGCGATCATGGCGTCCTCCCGGGCGAAGCGGTCCTCGCGGTCGTCGAGCAGGCCGAGCAGCGGCGGCTCGTGCGCGATGACGGTGTGCGCCCGCTCCGGGTGGGCCTGGGCGAGGGCGAGGACGGTCACCGCGCCGCCGCTGGAGCCGAGCACCGCGGCCGGCCCGGCGTCGAGGTGGGCGATCAGCCGGGCGACGTCGTCGGCGCGCAACTGCGGGGTCGAGTCCTGGTGCGGGTCGTGCAACAGACTGCGGTTGATGCCACGCGGGTCGGTCGTGAGCACCGTGTGGTCGGCGGCCAGCAGGTCGGCCAGCGGCGCGAACGCCCCGGCGTCCATCGGGGCGGCGACCAGCGCCACCAGCGGCCCCCGTCCGCGTACCTCGTAGTGCAGTCGCCCGTCGGGGACCTCCAGGGTCGCGGTGGTGACAGGTGCGGTGGATGTGCTGCTCATCGGGTCCTCCCGGGTCGGGGCGTGCGCGTTCGGAGTGGAGACTTCCGTCGTACGGCAGAATCGTCGCTCGTGAGGGCTGTTTCTCCGCGCGCCGCCGACGGCGCCCGCGACGCCGGGCTGGACCGGGCGCGCGAGGGCGACCAAACCGCGTTCGCCGACCTGGTGGCGCCGCTGCGCCGGGAGCTGCACGCGCACTGTTACCGGATGCTCGGCTCCGCCCACGACGCCGACGACGCCCTCCAGGAGGCACTCCTGCGGGCGTGGCGCGGGCTGCCGCGCTTCGAGGGGCGCAGCTCGCTGCGCTCGTGGCTGTACACGGTGGCCACCCGCACCTGCCTGGACGCGGTGGCCGGGCGCGCCCGCCGGGCGCTTCCGGTGGACCTCGGCCCGGCCAGCGAACGGGCGGTGCTGGACAGCGCCCCGGCGGGCCACGTCGCGTGGCTGGGGCCCTACCCCGACGCCGGGCTCGCCGACGGTCCGGCCGCCCCCGACGTACGCTACGAGCAGCGCGAGGCCGTCGAGCTGGCCTTCGTCGCAGCCCTGCAGCACCTGCCGGGGAACCAGCGGGCGGCGCTGCTGCTCTTCGAGGTGCTGGGTTTCTCCGCCGCCGAGATCGCCACCATGATGCGCACCTCGGTCGCCTCGGTGAACTCGGCGCTGGCGCGCGCCCGGCGGCTGGTGGCCGACCGGGTGCCGCCGGTCAGCCAGCAGCGGACCCTGCGCCGCGTCGACGACAGCCGGCTTCGGGAGATCGTCACCGGCTACGCGACCGCCCTGGAGAACGGCGACACCGAGGCGCTGGTCGCCCTGCTGACCGAGGACGTCACCTGGTCGATGCCGCCACTGCCGCAGTGGTACCGGGGGCTGGCGGCGGTCACCGACTTCGCCCGCGAGCTGCCGATGACCCGGTGCGGGAGCTGGCGGCACCGGACGACCGGCGCGAACGGGCAGCCGGCGGTGGCCTCGTACCTGCGCACGCAGGACGCCGGCCCGTACCTGGCCTGGTCGATCAACGTGCTGACGCTGCGGGACGGGCGGATCGCCGAGATCACCTCGTTCCTGGGGGCCGAGCACTTCACCGGGTTCGGGCTGCCGGACTCGCTGCCACCGGTCGGCGAGGACGGCAGCGGCCCGGCGCCCCCCCCCCCGCGGGCCCCCCCACCACAGCCCCCCCCGGCCCCCCCCCCCCCGCCCCCGCGGCGCCGGGGCAACAGCCCCGCCAATATTGTTTTTTGGAGATATAGG
>NZ_JARXXY010000058.1:0-25640 GCF_029893845.1 Micromonospora sp. A200
GCGCCGATGGTACTGCACTCGGGAGGGTGTGGGAGAGTAGGACACCGCCGGACAATCTTCCAGTCGAGGGCCGCCCCATCCGGGTCGGCCCTCGACTGCGTAGCGCCACTGATGGCGCAATGAGGAAGGATGTACCTGTGAGTTCAGAACCGCAGGGCGGAGATCGTCCGCGCCGTTACCAGGATCGCGCCGACCGCCCCGAAGGGCGAGGCGCCGGCCCGCGTCGGGACGACCGTCCCCCGTACCGGGGAGACCGAGACGACCGAGGCGGCCAGCGGGGCGGCTCCGGCGCCGACCGCGGCGGCCGTGACGGCGGTGGCTTCCGCGGCGGTGACCGCCGTGAGGGCGGTTTCCGTTCCGGTCCGCGCGAGGGTGGCTTCCGCCGCGACGGCGATGCGCCGAGCGGTGACCGTCGTGAGGGCGGCTTCCGCCGCGACGGCGATGCGCCGAGCGGTGACCGTCGTGAGGGCGGCTTCCGCCGCGACGGCGACGCGCCGCGCGGTGGTGGCTTCCGCGGCGGTGACCGCCGCGAGGGCGGTTTCCGTTCGGGTCCGCGCGAGGGTGGCTTCCGCCGCGACGGCGACGCGCGTGGCGGTGAGCGCCGCGAGGGTGGCTTCCGCCGCGACGGTGAGGCGCCCCGTGAGGGTGGCTTCCGTGGCGGTGACCGCCGTGAGGGTGGCTTCCGCCGCGACGGCGACGCGCCGCGCGGTGGCGGTTTCCGTGGTGGCGAGCGCCGCGAAGGTGGCTTCGCTGGCGGTGACCGTCGCGAGGGCGGTTTCCGTTCCGGTCCGCCTCGCCGCGACGGTGACACGCGGGGCGGCGAGCGCCGCGAGGGTGGTTTCCGCCGGGACGGCGAGACGCCGCGCGGTGGCGGTTTCCGTGGTGGTGAGCGCCGCGAAGGTGGCTTCGCTGGCGGTGACCGTCGTGAGGGCGGTTTCCGCGGCGGTGACCGTCGTGAGGGCGGCTTCCGCCGCGACGGCGACACCCGGGGCGGTGAGCGCCGCGAGGGTGGTTTCCGCCGCGAGGGCGAGGCGCCCCGTGAGGGTGGCTTCCGTGGCGGTGACCGCCGTGAGGGTGGCTTCCGTGGCGGTGACCGTCGCGAGGGCGGCTTCCGCCGCGACGGCGAGGCGCCGCGTGGCGGTGACCGCCGTGAGGGTGGTTTCCGCCGCGACGGCGAGGCGCCCCGTGGTGGCGGCTTCCGTGACGGCGAGCGGCGTGAGGGCGGCTACCGTTCCGGTCCGCGCGAGGGCGGTTTCCGCCGCGACGGCGAGGCGCCGCGCGGCGGCGAGGCGCCACGCGGCGGTGGCTACCGTGGCGGCGAGCGCCGTGAGGGCGGCTTCGCCGGCGGTGACCGTGACCGTCGTGAGGGTGGTTTCCGCCGTGACGGCGACACCCGTGGCGGCGAGCGCCGCGAGGGTGGCTTCCGCCGGGACGCCGAGGCGCCCCGTGGTGGCGGTTTCCGTGGTGGCGAGCGCCGTGAGGGCGACACCCGTGGCGGCGAGCGCCGTGAGGGTGGTTTCCGCCGCGAGGGCGAGGCGCCCCGTGAGGGTGGCTTCCGTGGCGGTGACCGCCGTGAGGGTGGCTTCCGCGGCGGCGAGCGCCGTGAGGGTGGTTTCCGCCGCGAGGGCGAGGCGCCCCGTGAGGGCGGCTACCGGGGCGGCGAGCGCCGTGAGGGCGGCTACCGCGGCGGTGACCGCCGTGAGGGCGGCTACCGCGGTGGCGAGCGGCCCGAGCGTGGCGGCGAGCGTGGCGGCTACGGTGACCGGCCGCGTCGTGACGACCAGCGGGGCTCCGAGGACCGGCGTCGCGAGGGTGGCTTCGGCCCCGACCGCGAGCGGCGGGACGAGGTCGAGGGTGGTCGTGCGGTCGCGCCGGCGCTGCCGGACGAGATCTCCGCGACCGACCTCGACACGGCCGTCCGCGCCGAGCTGCTCTCGCTGAACAAGCCGGTGGCGGAGACCGTCGCCCGGCACCTGGTCGCGACCGGTCAGCTGATCGACGAGGACCCGGCCGAGGCGCTCGCCCACGCGATGGCGGCTCGCCGGCTGGCCTCGCGGATCTCCGCGGTGCGGGAGGCGGTCGGGCTGGCCGCGTACCACGCCGGGGAGTGGCAGACGGCCATCGCCGAGCTGCGGACGTACCACCGGATGACCGGGTTGCAGAGTCACCTGGCGGTGCTCGCCGACTGCGAGCGGGCGCTGGGGCGTCCGGAGCGGGCCATCGACCTGTTCCGGGGCGCCGACCGGGAGAAGCTCGACCAGGCCGTCGCCATCGAGCTGCTGATCGTGGCCGCCGGTGCCCGGGGTGACCTCGGGCAGAAGGACGCCGCGGTGGCCATGCTCCAGGTTCCCGAGCTGACCACCGACTCGACCGACCCGTGGACGGCCCGGCTGCGCTACGCCTACGCCGACGCGCTGCTGGCCGTCGGCCGTCGCGAGGAGGCCCGCGAGTGGTTCTCCCGCGCCGCCGACGTGGACACCGACGGTGAGACCGACGCGGCGGAGCGGCTGCTCGAACTCGACGGCGTGCTGATCGAGGGCGACGAGGAGGACGAGCCGGCCGAGGAGATCGCCACCGGTCCGGGCGCGCCCGGCGCGGTGCCGGCGCAGCCGGACGTCGACCTCACCGCCGCCGGCGACCTCACCGACGAGGACCGTCGCGACGAAGAGGACGACGACGAGGACGACGACTTCGACGACGAGGACGACGACCGCGACGAGGACGACGACGAAGAAGACGAGGAAGACGACCGCGACGAGGACGATGACTTCGACGAGGACGACGAAGACGACGACCGCGACCAGGACGACGACCGGGACGCGGACGGGCTCACCGACGACGAGCTCACCGACGAGGCGGCCACGGCCGTCGCGGCCGACCCGCGCGCGGCGGACGCGGAGTCGACCGTGACCGACGCGGTGCCGCCGGCCGGCGA
Source organism: Micromonospora sp. A200 (assembly GCF_029893845.1). Lineage (NCBI taxonomy): Bacteria > Bacillati > Actinomycetota > Actinomycetes > Micromonosporales > Micromonosporaceae > Micromonospora > Micromonospora sp. A200. The sequence goes on from NZ_JARXXY010000058.1 coordinate 2,936, forward strand.
CGAGCCGGCCGGGCGGGGGTCGGAGTCGGACCAGCGATGACCGAGGTCGCCGGGGATCGGCTGGTTGACGGGTACACCCTGGTCGTGTTCGACCTGGACGGGGTGATCTACCTGATCGACCGGCCGATCCCCGGCGCGGTCGAGGCGGTCGGCCGGCTGCACGCCGACGGCCGCGCGGTCGCGTACGCGACCAACAACGCCTCGCGCCGGTCGAGCGAGGTCGCCGACCTGCTCACCGGCATGGGCGTGCCGGCCGAGCCGCAGGAGGTGCTGACCTCCGCCGCGGCCGCCGCCGAGCTGCTTCGCGACCGGTTCCCCGCCGGGGCGCCGGTCCTGGTCGTCGGCGCGGAGGCGCTGCGCGCCGAGATCCGCGCCGCCGGGCTCACCCCGGTCGCCCGCGCCGACGAGTCGCCGGTCGCGGTGGTCCAGGGGTACGGCCCGCAGGTGGGCTGGGCGGACCTGGCCGAGGCGTCGGTCGCGATCCGTGCCGGGGCGACCTGGGTGGCCACCAACACCGACCGGACGCTGCCCAGCGGCCGTGGCCCGCTGCCCGGCAACGGCTCGCTGGTGGCCGCGCTGCGGCACGCCCTCGACCGGGAACCGGACGTGGTCGTCGGCAAGCCCGAGGCGGCCCTGTTCGCCACCGCCGCGCGCCGCGCCGGCGCGGGCCGGACGCTGGTCGTCGGCGACCGCCTCGACACCGACATCGAGGGTGCCCGCCGTGCCGGGCTGGACAGCCTGCTGGTGCTGACCGGCGTCAGCGACGTACCCGAACTGCTGGCGGCGCCCGAGTCGCGCCGGCCGACGTACGTGGCGATGAACCTGGCCGGGCTCTTCGATCCGACGGCGGTGGCCCGGGTGCCGGGCGAGCCGGACGCCGGCGGCTGGTCCGCCGCCCGGGTCGACGGCGGCCTGGAGCTGCGCGGCGCGGGACGGCCGCTGGACGCCCTCGTGGCGCTCTGCGCGGCGGCCTGGTCGGCGCCGGTGGACGCCGCGGACGTGCGCCCGGCGACGCCGGAGGCGCAACGCGCCCTCGCGGCGCTCGGCCTGTCGGCCTGACCGGCCCGGCCATCACGGCCGGCGGACGTCGCGCCGGCCGTCAGAGCAGCTTGCGGAGCTTCATCAGGTCGAACGGGTTCGCCTTGATCGAGACTCGGCGGGAGGCGACCGCCTTGGTGACGTCGAGCTGACCGTGCACCAGGGCGACCAGGTCGTCGCTGCCGGTGATCAGGGCGATCTTGGCCTTGGGGTCGTCGCCGTCGGCCAGGTCGACCAGCCGGCCGCCGGTGATCCGGCCGTGGAACGCGGTGTCCAGGTCGGTGACGCGGCAGGCGAGCGTGCGGTCCAGGTCGATGCGCTGGCCCACCTCGGCGTGGCGCTCCAACCGGCTCGCCAGGTCGTGCAACGCCTGCCGGCACTCGTCCACGCTGGCCACATCGTCTCCTCACACCCGCCACGCCGTTCCTCGGCACCGTACCGCAATGGGCCTTCGGGGGCGCCCGGTAGCGTGAGACCCGCACACCCCGCCCCGCGGAAGGAAAACCGGCATGCAGGATGCGTGGCGCGCCTACCTCGAGCTGGCCATGGGCCTGACGGAGGCGCCCCGGAAGAAGGCCCAGGACGCCGCGCGGCGGCTGGTCGGCACGGGCGGCGCGACCGCCGCCCAGCTCCAGGCGCTCGCCGAGGAACTCGTCTCCACCGGCGCCGCCAACCGTGAGGCGCTGACCAAGCTGGTCCGCTTCGAGGTGGACCGGGCGCTCGGGGCGGTCGGTCTGGCCACCGCCGACGAGGTCGCCGAGCTGACCCGCCGGGTGCACGAGCTGGAGCGGCAGTTGCGCGAGGCCAAGGGCGGCCCGGGCGGGCCGCTGCCGGGCACGTCGCCGGTCGGCGTCACCCCGTCGGGTGTCGCCCCGACCGGCGCGGCCGGTCCGGCCACCGCCGGCGACGCGGCCGGCCCCAGCGGTGGCGCGGCGGCCGACTCGGGCGCCGCCCCGCCGGTTCCCGTCCCGACCAAGGCGGTGGCGAAGAAGGCCGTGGCCAAGAAGGCCATCGCCAAGAAACCGCCGGCATCGGTGAGCACCACCACCGGCGACGGCGCGACGTCGCCGGCCCGGCCGGTGAAGAAGGCCGCCCCGCGCAAGCGCACCACCGGCGGCGCGGAATGACGCCCGCCGGCCGGGGCGCCCGGTGAGCGCCCCGTTCCGTCCGGGGCCGCCGCCCGGCGCGCGTCCGGGGCCGCCACCGGGGGCGCGTCCCGGTCCGCCGCCCGGGCCCCGGCCGGGGCCGCCGCCGAGCGGGTACGAGGACGTCGAGGTGGCCCACCACCCGGCCGTCGACGCCGCCGTGCAGGCGATGATCAACGCCGAGGGGCTGCCCCCGGCCGACCAGATCGCCCAGTACGAGGCGGCGTACCAGACGCTGCGGGAGACCCTCGCCACCATCGATCAGGCCTGAACCGACCGGAGAACCACCCCATGGCACGCCGTACCCGCCTCGACGCCGAACTCGTCCGCCGCGGCCTGGCCCGTTCCCGGGAACAGGCCGCCGCGCTGGTCGAGGCCGGCCGGGTCCTGCTGCGCGGGGTGCCGGCGCGCAAGGCCGCCGCGATGGTCGACCCGGCCGACCCGCTGCTGGTCACCGGCGAGGACCCCGGCTCCGAGTACGTCTCCCGGGGCGGCCACAAGCTGGCCGGTGCCCTCGCGGCGTTCGCACCGGGCGGGCTGACCGTCGCCGGGCGGCGCTGCCTCGACGCGGGCGCCTCCACCGGCGGCTTCACCGACGTGCTGCTGCGCGCCGACGCCGCCGAGGTCGTCGCGGTGGACGTCGGGTACGGCCAGCTCGCCTGGCCGCTGCGCACCGACGAGCGGGTGAAGGTCTTCGAGCGCACCAACGTCCGCACGCTGACCCCGGAGGTCATCGGCGGCGAGGTGGACCTGACCGTGGCCGACCTGTCGTTCATCTCGCTGCGCCTGGTGCTGCCGGCGCTGGCCGGCTGCACCCGCGCCGACGGCGACCTGGCGTTGATGGTCAAGCCGCAGTTCGAGGTGGGCAAGGAGCGGGTGGGTGCCGGCGGCGTGGTCCGCGACCCGGCGCTGCGGGCCGAGGCGGTGCTCGACGTGGCCGCCGCCGCGGCCGGGCTCGGGCTGGGCCTGGCCGACGTGGCGGCCAGTCCACTTCCGGGACCCAGCGGCAACGTCGAGTTCTTCGTATGGTTACGCCGGGACGCCCCGGCGGCCGATCCCGAGCGGGTGCGGGCCGTGGTGGCGGCGGGGCCCGAGGGCCCGGCCACCGCCGGCGATCTGCCGGCGGACCGGACCGGAGAGGTGACAGGGTGAGCGACGAGCGGAACCCGACGAGCGGGGGACGAGAGGCGGATCCGGTGGGCGACAGCGACGGGGTGAGCCCCGGCGGCAGGCACGGGCGGGTGGAGCGGTGAGCCGCACCGCGCTGCTGGTGACGCACACCGGGCGGCGGCGCAGCACCGAACACGCCCGGGCCGTGGCCGCCGATCTCATCGCCGCCGGCTTCGAGGTGCGGGTGGTGGCCGAGGAGGCCGACGACCTCGACCTGCCCGGCGTGGTGCCGGTGACCGGGCCGGAGGCGGCCGAGGGCGCCGAGATCGTCTTCGCCCTCGGCGGGGACGGCACCTTCCTGCGCGCGGCCGAGCTGGCCCGCCCGGCCAAGGCACCGCTGCTCGGCATCAACCTCGGCAAGGTCGGCTTCCTCGCCGAGGCCGAGATCAACGACCTCGACGTGGCGGTCCGCGACGTGGTCGGGCGCAACTACACCGTGGACGAACGGCTCACCCTCGACGTCACCGCCGAGTTCGACGGCGGGCCGACCATCGAGTCCTGGGCGCTCAACGAGATCAGCGTCGAGAAGGGCGAGCGGGCCCAGATGCTGGAGCTGCTCGTCGACGTCGACGGCCGCCCGCTGTCCCGGTACGGCTGCGACGGGGTGGTCTGCGCGACCCCCACCGGCTCCACCGCGTACGCGTTCTCCGGCGGCGGCCCGGTGGTCTGGCCGGAGGTGGAGGCCCTGCTGCTGGTGCCGATCAGCGCGCACGCGCTGTTCAGCCGCCCGCTGGTGACCGCGCCGACCTCCACGTTCTCGATCACCGTGGACCCGTTCACCACCCTCGCGGTGCTCTGCTGCGACGGCCGGCGGGTCTTCGACCTCCCGCCGGGCGCCCGGGTGACGGTGCGCCGCGGCGCGCTGCCGGTGCGCATCGTCCGGCTGCGGGCCCGGCCGTTCACCGACCGCCTGGTGGCCAAGTTCGGGCTGCCGGTGCAGGGCTGGCGCGGCAGCCGGCGCTGAGCACCCACCGGGCCGGGCGGCGCACGTACCCCGCCGGCCCGTGCCGGCCACGCGCCGGCCACGCGATCGTCCGGTCGCCGTCGCCCCGTGTCCACCTGGCGACATGTCGCCGGTACGGCGCGCCCTCCCTAGTGACCCAGCGATGATCTTCGGCGCAGACTCCGGAGCGCCGACCTCCCCGAGGCCGGCCTCGGAGTAGAGGAGTACATCGCATGCACCGATCCCCACGCTGGCTCAGTGCCGGCGCGGTCGGCGCGTTGGTGGTCGGACTCACCGCACCGGCGTCCGCCGACCCGCCCGCCCGGCCCAGTGGCCCGAGTTCGGCCACGACCGCCACGAGCGGCGCGCCCGCCCGCATCACCCTGATCACCGGCGACCAGGTGGAGCTGTCTCCCGCCGCGCCCGGCCGGGTCGCCGCCACCGTCCGCCCCGGCCCCGGCCGGGACCGGATCACCTTCCACACCATCGAAGCCGACGGTGGGCTGCGGGTGCTGCCCAGCGACGTCGTGCCGTACCTCTCCGCCGGTGTGCTCGACGCCGACCTTTTCGACGTGCAGGAACTGGTCGCCGACGGGTACGGCGACGCCGCTCAGGGCGCGTTGCCACTGATCGTGCGCTACCAGCAGCCGGCCGGCGGACGGGTCCGTCCGCTCGCCGGGGCCACCGCCGCCCGCCCGCTGGAGAGCATCAACGGCGCCGCGCTGAAGGTCGGCAAGAAGGAGCTCGGCGGGCTGTGGACGACGCTGCGCGGCACGCCGCAGGCGCGTACCGCGGCCGGTGCGCCGGCCCGGCTCGGCGCCGGCATCGACCGGGTCTGGCTGGACGGGCGGGTGCGTGCGGACCTGGAGCACAGCGTGCCGCAGATTGGCGCCCCGGCGGCCTGGGCGGCCGGGCGGGACGGCGCCGGTGTCGAGGTCGCCGTGCTGGACACCGGGGTCGACGCGAACCACCCCGACCTGGCCGGGCGGATCGTCGAGGCGAAGGACTTCAGCGGCACCGGCAGCGCGCAGGACGGGCACGGCCACGGTACCCACGTGGCGTCTACCATCGCCGGCAGCGGCGCCGCCTCCGGCGGGCTGCGCAAGGGCGTGGCGCCGGGTGCGCGGCTGCTCGTCGGCAAGGTGCTCGACGACCACGGCAACGGCTACGGCTCGGACATCATCGCGGGCATGGAGTGGGCCGCCCACTCCGGCGCCAAGGTCGTCAACATGAGCCTCGGCGGCGGCGCCACCGACGGCACCGACCCAATGAGCCAGGCGGTCAACGACCTCACCGCCGAGACCGGCACACTCTTCGTGATCGCCGCCGGCAATTCGGGCGCGGCGCAAACCGTCGGCTCGCCGGGCGCCGCGACCGCGGCGCTCACCGTCGGCGCGGTGGACCGCGACGACAATCTGGCCGAATTCTCCAGCCGCGGCCCCCGGCTCGGCGACAACGGCCTGAAGCCGGAGATCACCGCCCCGGGCGTCGGCATCGTCGCCGCCCGCGCCGCCGGCACCACCATGGGTACGCCGGTGGGCGACGCGTACACGCGGGCGTCCGGGACGTCGATGGCGACCCCGCACGTCGCCGGCGCGGTGGCGATCCTCTCCCAGGAACACCCGGACTGGACCGCCGGGAAGCTCAAGGACGCGCTGGTCAGCACGACGAAGGCGAACCCCGCGCTGACCGTCTTCGAGCAGGGCGGCGGCCGGGTCGACGTGGCCGGCGCGCTGAGCCAGCGGGTGTACGGCTCGGCCACCGCCGACTTCGGCCGGGTGAACACCGGCGGTGCGGCGGTGGAGCGGACCGTTACGTACACCAACGGCACGTCGTCCCCGCAGACCCTGCGGCTGGCCCTGGAGCTCCGCAACCTGGACCGCGGTGCGGCCGAGCCGGACGGGGTGTCGCTCGACGGCACGGAGGTGACCGTGCCGGCCGGCGGCAGTGTGAACGTCCCGCTGCACGCCGACCCGGCGAAGCTGGACCGGGGAGTGCACGGAGGGTGGCTGGTGGCCACCGGCGCGGACGGTGTCGCGGTACGTACGGCCGTCGGGCTCACCCTCAGTGGCCCGATCCACACCGTCACCCTGCGCGCGCTGGACATGGCCGGGCAGTCCGGCGTGGCGACGGTGTTCACCCTCTTCGGCGAACACCGCGAGTCGGACCAGCTCGGTTGGATCCCCGGCGAGGTGCAGGTGCAGGTCGAGGAGGGCCCGTACCTGCTCGAGGGGCTGATCCATCACGGCGCACCGCTGGACGAGCAGCTCACCCTGGTCACCGATCCCGAGCTGATGGTCGACCGGGATCTCACCGTGGTGCTCGACCCGCGCAAGGCCACGCCGGTGCGGATCGAGACGCCGAAGCCGACCGAGCAGCGGGCGGTGCTCAGCTTCTTCGAGCACCGGATCTTCGGCAACGGCCGGCAGGTCGACCACGGCGTGATGGAGTTCAGCACGATCCAGCAGGTGAACGTCACCCCGACCCGGCCGGTGCGCCAGGGCGAGTTCGAGTTCTCCTCGCGGTGGCAGCTGGTCGCCCCCCTGGTGGACGCCAAGGTCAGCAACGTCTCCGGTCCGCTGGACATCAACCTGCTGCACCAGTCGCCGGCTCCGGACGGCCGGCGGAAGCTGCCGCTGGTGTGGGCGGGCGACGGCACCCCCGCCGAGCTGTCCCGAGCCGGGGTCCGAGGTGCGGCCGCGCTGGTCGCCAGCGACCCCGAACACGTTGCGGAGGACCAGCTGGTCGCCGACGCCGCCGCGGCCGGCGCCGCGATGGTGCTCATGGTCCGGCCGGCGAATTGGAGCGCGTGGACGGTCTGGGCTCCCGACGGGGACCGCCTGCCGATCCCGGCGATGGTGGTCGCCTACGACGACGGGCAGCGGATGATCGCGGCGGCGAAGGCCGGACGCGTGACGCTGGACCTGACGCTGACCCCGAACAGCCCCTACCTGTACGACGTGTGGCAGGTGTCGAAGGGGCGGATCCCGGACCGCATCGTGCACCAGGTGACCGCGGACAACACCGCCGAGGTGACCGCCCGCTACGCCGACACCGGCGGGTTCGACTGGGCCGGCGAGCAGCGGTTCGGCTGGCGGCCCTGGCAGGAGTACTCCTGGATGGACGAAAAGCGGTTGGTGCGTACCGGCACCATGCGGCAGGAATTCGTCAGCGCCGGGGACAACTGGTGGCAGCAGCGGGTGCTGCACCGGCTCCCCTGGTCCTGGGGCCGGCTGGGCGGGGGCTCTACGCAGCAGCCCCGGCAGTACGCCGCCGACGACCGGGTCACCGAAACCTGGCACGCGCCGGTGTTTCGGCCGGCCGTGCCGGCGGGTCCCGGGGTGGCGGTGCCCACGCGTACCGGGGACAACCTCGACCTGCGGGTGGCCGAGTTCGTCGACGCCGACGGCCACTACAGCCCGGCCGGGTTCAGCGAGGAGCAGGACACCGTCGAGCGCCGGCTGAGCCGGGACGGGCAGCAGATCGCCGACCTCTCCGGCGGCTGGGCACCGGTTCCGACCACCCCGGGTTCGGCCCGCTACCGGCTGGACGTCACCACGCGGCGGTCGTCGGACGAGTGGCGCTGGGCCACCCGGACCGAGACGGCCTGGGAGTTCACCTCGGCCCGCCCGGCCGGGGACAGTGCCCAGCCGCTGCCGCTGCTCCAAGTGGACTACCGGGTGCCGGCCGACCTGCGCGGCACGGTCGCCGGCGGGCGTCCGCACCAGCTGGAGCTGACGCTGCGCCAGCCGGCGGGCGTACCGGCCCCGAAGGGCACCAGCCTGCGGGTGGAGGTGTCGTTCGACTCCGGCGCGACCTGGCGGTCGGTGCCGGTGCGCGGCACCGACACCCGGTACACCGCGTCGGTGCCGGCCGGCAAGGGAGCCGTGTCGCTGCGGGTGCACGCCGCCGACAGCGCCGGCAACGTCGTCGACCAGACCGTGATCGACGCGTACGGGCTGCGCTGAGCCGGGCGTCCGCGCGGGTCGACCCCCCCTCCCGCGCGGACGCCTCCGTCGGCCCGTCCGGCTGCCGCCAGAACACGGTGGGCGCCCGGACCGGGCCGCGGCCAGTGGCCGCCGTCGGCACCGCCTTCGGGTGGCGGGACCGGCGGCGGCTCGGCCGGTGGCGGGGCCGGCCGGCGGTCAGTGGTGGGCCGGCCGGCGGCCGGTGGCGGGGCCGGCCGGAGGGTCAGAGCCAGCCGCGCCGGGCGGCCTGGTAGGCCAGGCCGGGGCGGGTGTCCACCCCGGCGACCGTCATCAGGTCGGCGAGCCGGCGTTGCACGGTGCGCCGGCTCACCCCGAGCTGGGAGGCGATGGACTTGTCCGGCACCCCGGCCACGAAGAGCGAGAGCAGCCGGACCTCGTCGGCGTCCGGCAGGTAGCCGTCCGCCTCGCCGGCCGGCGTGGTGGCGGACCGTAGCGGAGTGGCCACCAGCCAGTGGCTCTCGAAGAGGGCGAGCAGCGCGTCGAGCAGTTGGCTGCGGCCGATCACCGCGGCGCTCGGCTCTCCGATGTCCCGGTCGGGCACCAGCGGGCAGATCGCCGTCCGGGCGTCCACGATGGCCAGCCGGACCGGCAGCCGGTCCAGCACCCGGGCCTGCTCGCCGGCGCGTACGCCCTGCTCCACGTCCGCCAGCGCGCCCGGTTCGAGGAGCATCGCCCGCTCGTAGATGGCCCGGTAGCGCACCCCGCGGGCCAGCGCGTCGAACTCCTCGACGTTCTCCGATCCGGGCATCGTCAGCGGGTTCGCCCGGCAGAACCAGAGCACCTCGCTGCGCGCCGAGTTCTGCACGTCGCGCAGCCGTTCCCGGAGCACCCCGGCGCCGGTGATCACCTCCACCAGGTGGTCGGCGTCGTGCCGGCGCAGGCCGGCCCGGTACTCCTCGGTGAGCCGGGTGACCGCCACGCGGGCGGCCTCCAGTGCCTCCTGGCGGCGCAGCAACGCCTCGCCGAGCGCGACGTCGGGGGCCAGCGGCCGCAGCGGTCCGTCCGGGTCGGGACCGGTCGGCAGGACCAGCCCCTTGTCGCGCAGGGCGTCGAGCTGGGCGACGACCTCGGCGCGCGGGCGGCGCAGCCACCGGGCCAGCTCGTCGACCCGCGCCACGGTGAGCTGCACCAGGCGGCGGTACAGCTCCTCCTCGTCCGGGGTCAGGCCGATCACGTCCAACACGGGGCTGAACTGTACGCACGACTCCCACCGGCGTCGCCGGCTGGTCAAGTGTCGGGGGCCGCGTCTACTGTCGGTTGCTGTGCTGGAAGAGCTGCGCATCACCGGACTGGGCGTCATCGAGGACACCACGCTGCCGTTGACCGGCGGGATGAACGTCATCACCGGCGAGACCGGTGCCGGCAAGACGATGGTGGTGACCGGTCTCGGCCTGCTCTTCGGTGGCCGGGCCGACGCCGGGCGGGTCCGGGCCGAGCCGGGCCGGGCGGTGGTCGAGGGGCGGCTGCGCCTCGGTGGCCGGCTCGCCGACGCGGTGCACGCCCGGATCGTCGACGCCGGCGGCGAGCCCGACGAGGACGGCTCGCTGCTGCTGAGCCGCACGGTCACCGTCGAGGGCCGGTCCCGGGCCCACCTGGGCGGGCGGAGCATGCCGGTGTCGATGCTCGGCGAGGTCGGCGAGCAGGTGGTGGCGGTGCACGGCCAGTCCGACCAGCTGCGCCTGCTGCGTCCGGCCGAGCAGCGCGCCGCGCTGGACCGGTTCGCCGGGCCGGAGCACGAGAAGCTGCTCGACGCGCTGCGCGAGGCGTACGGCCGGTGGCGGCACGTGGTGGACGACCTGGCCGACCGGCGGCGCAACGCCCGCGCCCGCAACCAGGAGGCCGACCTGCTGCGGCTGGGTCTCGACGAGATCACCCGGGTCGACCCGCAGCCCGGCGAGGACGACGAGCTGAAGGCCGAGGCGCAGCGGCTGGAGCACGCCGAGGGGCTGCGCAGCGCGGCCCAGCTCGCCCACCAGTGCGTCGCCGGTGGCGCGGAGGCCGCCGACGAGACGCCCGACGCCACGGCGCTGCTGGGCACCGCCCGGCGCACCCTCGAGGCGCAGGCCGGCACCGATCCGGCCCTCGGCGAGCTGGCGGTCCGGCTGGAGGAGGCGGCCACCCTGGTCGCCGACGTCTCCGCCGAGCTGTCGGCGTACCTGGCGGCGCTGGACGCGGACCCGGCCCGGTTGCAGTTCATCTACGAACGGCGGGCCGCGCTGCGCGCGCTGACCCGCAAGTACGCCGACGACGTCGACGGGGTCATCGCCTGGGCCGAGCGGGCCGGCACCCGACTGTCCGACCTGGACAACTCCGACGAGCTGCTCGACGAGCTGGACCGCGAGGCCACCCGGCTCGCCGGCGAGGTGGCCGAGCTGGCCGGCCGGGTGTCCACCTCCCGCCAGGAGGCGGCGACCCGCTTCGCCGAGCAGGTCACCGTCGAGCTGGCCGGGCTGGCCATGCCGCACGCCCGGATCGACGTGGCGGTGGTCTCCCGGCCGGTGGGCCGGGCCGAGCCGAGCCTCACGGTCAACGGCGTCGAGGCCGGCATCGGCCCGGACGGCGCCGACGAGGTCGAGTTGCGGCTGCTGGCCCACCCGGGCGCGCCCTCGCTGCCGCTGCAGCGCGGCGCCTCCGGCGGCGAGCTGTCCCGGGTGATGCTCGCCATCGAGGTGGTCTTCGCCGGCTCCGGCGGCCCGCCCACGCTGGTCTTCGACGAGGTGGACGCCGGCGTCGGCGGCCAGGCGGCGGTGGAGATCGGCCGCCGGCTGGCCCGGCTGGCCCGCAGCCACCAGGTGCTGGTGGTCACCCACCTGCCGCAGGTGGCCGCCTTCGCCGACCGGCACCTGGTGGTGGCGAAGGACACCGGGGGAGCGGTGACCACCAGCGGGGTCCGTGTGGTGGAGGACACCGAGCGGGCCCGGGAACTGGCCCGGATGCTCGCGGGTTTGCCGGATTCCGACCTGGGTATCGCGCATGCGGAGGAACTCCTGGCGGTGGCGGCCAAGGAAAGGCGGCCCTGACCGTCGCTATTGTGAGCGCAAGCACACCGGCCTGCGCTCCGGTGTGCTTCCCTGGGTAGGCGGCCCTGCTCAGGCATGTCGCGACAGAAAAGCCTGCCTCACATGCCAGGATGGTCACGATGCGTCTACCCACGTTGCGCCGGACCCGGAACGCGGAACCGGGCTCAGTCCTCGGCACCGCACGTCTCGATCGTCGTACCAAACGGCTGGTCGGCCGGCTCCGCCCCGGTGACATCGCGGTGATCGACCACGTCGACCTGGACCGGGTGGCGGCCGACTCGCTGGTCGCCGTCGGCGTCGCCGCGGTGCTCAACGCCAAGCCGTCGGTCTCCGGGCGTTACCCCAACCTCGGCCCCGAGGTGCTGGTGGGCGCCGGCATCCCGCTCCTGGACGACCTGGGCGAGGGGGTGTTCGAGCGGATCCGCGAGGGCGACACGATCCGGATCGAGGGCAACACCGTCTACGTCGGCGACGAGCCGGTCGCCCACGGGGAGCTGCAGGACGCCGAGACGGTCGCCAAGGCGATGGCCGACGCCCGGGAGGGGCTGTCGGTCCAGCTCGAGGCGTTCGCCGCCAACACCATGGACTACCTGCGGCAGGAACGCGACCTGCTGCTCGACGGGGTGGGCGTACCGGACATCCAGACCCAGGTCCAGGGCCGGCACTGCCTGATCGTGGTCCGCGGCTACGACTACAAGGACGACCTGGACGTGCTGCGCCCGTACATCCGGGAGTTCAAGCCGGTGCTGATCGGCGTGGACGGCGGGGCGGACGCGCTGGTCGAGGCGGGGTACACCCCCGACATGATCATCGGCGACATGGACTCGGTCACCGACGACGTGCTGCGCTGCGGCGCCGAGGTGATCGTGCACGCCTACCCGGACGGGCGGGCGCCCGGCCTGGCCCGGGTCACCGGGCTCGGCGTGCCGGCGATCACCTTCCCCGCCGCCGCCACCAGCGAGGACCTCGCGATGCTGCTGGCCGACGAGAAGGGCGCCTCGCTGCTGGTCGCCGTCGGCACCCACGCCACGCTGGTGGAGTTCCTGGACAAGGGTCGCGGCGGCATGGCCTCGACCTTCCTCACCCGGCTCAAGGTCGGCGGCAAGCTGGTCGACGCCAAGGGCGTGAGCCGCCTCTACCGGCAGAGCATCTCGGGTTCGTCGCTGCTGCTGCTGGTCCTCTCGGCGGTCGCCGCGATGGCCTCCGCGGTGGCGGTCTCCACCGTCGGGAAGGCGTATTTGGGCGTGGTCTCGGAGTGGTGGGACAATTTCGTGTTCCAGCTCGGCCAGCTCTTCTAGCTCCCCGACCGATCAAGAGGCTGCAAGCGTGATCAACTTCCGGTACCACGTGGTGTCCCTGACCGCGGTCTTCCTGGCGTTGGCCATCGGCCTGGTGGTCGGCACGGCCGCCCTCAACGGCCCCGTGGCGGACTCGCTCAAGGAGAACGTCAACGCGCTGCGCAAGGACAACCAGCAGATGCGTCAGTCGGTCAACAACATGCAGAAGGAGCTTGAACTCGAGGAGGACTTCGCCGCCCAACTGGCGCAGGTCGTCCTGCCGGGCAAGCTCACCGGCAAGCGGGTGCTGGTACTGAGCCTGCCCACCGGCCGCGACCACACCGAGGGCGTGCTGAAGATGCTCGAACTCGGCGGGGCCGACGTGACCGGCCGGGTGGACCTGCAGGACAAGTTCATCAACCCGGACAACAACACCAACCTGATGGAGCTGGCGGTGACCGCCGCGCGGCCCACCGCGCCCGCCTCCGCGCTGCCCGGCAACGGCAACGGGGTGGAGACCTCCAGCGCCCTGCTGGCCAGCGTGCTGCTCGACCGGGCCCAGGGCACCCCCGCGGTCACCGACGCCGACCGCCGGGCGGTGCTGAACTCGTACTCCAACAACGGCTACCTGACCACCGAGCAGAAGGTCACCGGGTCGGCCGAGGCCGTCGTGCTGGTCAGCGGGCAGCCGTACGTGGACAAGGACTCCGCCAAGAAGGACGAGTCGGTGGTCAAGGTCGCCGAGCAGTTCGACCGGACCGGCTCGATCGTGGTCGGCGGCAACGGCTCGGCCGGCGGCAACCTGGTCGCGATCGTCCGGGGCGACCCGGTGCTCGCCCAGACCATCTCCACCGTCGACAACGCCAACACCGTGCAGGGCCAGCTGGTCACCAGCCTCGCCCTGGTGCAGCAGCTCACCGAAAAGAAGGCCGGCCAGTACGGCGTCGGCGACAACGCCGCGTCCCTGCTGCCTAGACTGCCCCAGTGAGCGAACGACGTACCCCGGTGACCGGAGTCCACCCGAGCGTCGCATCCGGCAGGGCCGCGTGAACGGGCTGGGGCGGCTGCTGGCCGCCGCCGTCGGCGCCGCGACCGTCCGGTACGCGCTGCGCGAGATCAGTACCGCCCCGCCCGCTCCAGCGCTGGAGCGGACCAACTTCCGCGGCCGTACCGTCACCCTGGCGGCCGGCCCGGCCCTCGCGGTCGGCGCGGCGGGGGCCGGCGCGTTCGGCGCCACCAGCATCCCCGCCGGCGCGGCGGCGCTGGTCGCCGGCCTCGGCGCCGGCGCGGTCGGGCTCTACGACGACGTGGTGGGCGGGCGGCCCGAGCAGAAGACCGCGAAGGGCTTCGCCGGCCACCTGGCCGCGCTGCGCGAGGGCCGGGTCACCGCCGGCACGGTCAAGGTGCTCGGGGTGGGCGCCGCCGGGCTCGGCGCGGCCGTCCTGCTCGCCGCCGACCCCCGGGTCGCCGCCCGGCGCGCGGGGCAACGCCCCCTCGCCCGCGCGGTCGACGTGCTCCTCGGCGCCGGGGTGGTGGCCGGCACCGCCAACCTGCTCAACCTGCTCGACCTGCGTCCCGGCCGGGCGCTCAAGTCCGGTCTGCTGCTCGGCGCCCCGCTGGCCCGGGGCCCGCACGGCGGTATCGCCGCCGGGGCGGTCGGCGCGGCCGGCGGATTGCTCGGCGAGGACCTGGACGAGCGGGTGATGGTCGGCGACAGCGGCGCCAACGCCCTCGGCGCGGTGCTCGGCGTGGCGCTGGCGGCCCGGACCGGGCCGGTCGGGCGGGCCGGGATCCTGGCCGTGCTCGCCGGGCTCACCGCGGCCAGCGAGAAGGTCAGCTTCACGGCTGTCATCGAGCGCACCCCCGGCCTGCGCGAACTCGACGCCCTGGGTCGGCGATCCGGCTGACGTGACCAGACCGGCACCCCTCGCCGGCGCCGGCCGCGTGGCCGGAGCGGCCGCCCTCATCGCCGTCCTCACCGTGGTCAGCCGCCTGGCCGGCTTCGGTCGTACCGCCGTGTTCACCTGGACGCTGGCCCCGACCGACCTCGGCGGCGCGTACGTGGTGGCCAACGCCGTACCCAACTTCATCTTCGAGATCGTCGCCGGCGGGGCGCTGGCCAGCCTGGTCGTACCGCTGCTGGCTGGCGCGGTCGCGGCCGGCGACCGGCGGGCGGTGGCCGCCACCACCGGCGCGCTGCTGACCTGGACGGTCACCCTGCTGGTGCCCCTCGCGGTGCTGGTGGTGCTGGCCGCCGGGCCGATCGTCGGCCTGCTCGGCGACGGCCTCAGCGTGGCCCAGCAGCACAGCGGCGAGCGGATGCTGCGGCTGTTCGCGCCGCAGCTGCCGCTCTACGGCATCGGCATCGTGCTGACCGGTGTGCTCCAGGCGCACCGGCGGTTCGCCTGGCCGGTGATCGCTCCGCTGCTCAGCAGCGCCACCGTGATCACGGTCTACCTCGCCTTCACCGCCGTCGAGGGGCGGCTGGCCACGGTCGCCGAGGTCAGTAGCGCGGGGGAGCTGATCCTGGCCGGTGGCACCACCGCCGGGGTGGTGGTGCTGTCGCTGTCGCTGCTGGTCCCGCTGCGCCGGCTCGACCTGCGGCTGCGCCCCGGGTACGGCTTCCCGGCCGACGCCCGGGCCCGGGTCGGCGGGCTGGCGGTGGCCGGCGCGGTGACCGTCACCACCCAGCAGATCGCGCTGATCGTCAGCCTCAACCAGGTCACCTACGGCGCGGCGACCAACCCCGGCGTGTACAACCTCGCCCAGACCGTCTACCTGCTGCCCTGGGCGGTGCTCGCGGTGCCGCTGGCGGTCGCCGCGTACCCGACGCTGGCCGCGGCCCGGGCCGCCGCCGACGAGGACGCCTACCGGCGGACCCTCGCCCCCGCCGTGCGCGGCGTGCTGATCTTCAGCAGCCTCGGCGCCGCCGCCCTGGTCGGCGTGGCGACGCCCATTGGGTACTTCTTCTTCCCGGCGCAGACCGCGCCGGCCGCCGCCGCCGCGATCGCCGGTTTCGCCCCCGGGCTGCTCGGCTACGGCCTCTTCGCGGTGCTCACCCGCGCCCTCTACGCCCGGGGCGAGACCCGGACGGCGACCTGGGCCACCGCGCTCGGCTGGCTGTCGGTGCCGGCCGCCGCGGTGCTGCTGGGGGCGGCGCTGCCGCTGCGCGACCGGGTGCTGGCGGTGACCCTGGCCAACTCGCTGGGAATGCTGCTCCTCGGCGGCCTGCTGCTGGCCGCGGTGGCCCGCTCGGCCGGCCGGGCGGCCCTGTCCGGCGCGGGCCGCGCCGCCACCGCCGGTGTGCTCGCCGCCACGCTCGCCGCGCCCGCCGGCGCGCTCACCGCCCGGTGGCTCGCCGACGTCGCCGACGGCACCCCGACGACACCGGAGGCACTCGTTCAGGGCATGCTGTCCGGAGCCGTGGTGGGCGTGGTGTTCCTCGGCGTGGCCTACCTGGCCGACCGGCCGGACGTCCGGCCGCTGCTCGCCGGCGTGGGCCGCCGGCTGCGCCCGCGCCGGCGCGGCCCGGGGCCCGACCAGGCGCAGGAGGGCGGCCGTCCGGAACGGGATGACGGGAAGGAGACGGTGTCCCGGTGAGCGCGAGGAGTGAGCCGGGTCTGCGAGCCCCGCAGTCGCGAACGGAAGATGTCGCGGTGAGCGCGAGGAGTGAGCCGGGTCTGCGAGCCCCGCAGTCGCGAACGGAAGGTGAGCACCGATGACCGACGCTTCCTCGGCGCCGCGCTCGCAGGGCACGGTCGTCCTGCTGCTCGCCTCCAGCACCGGCGGGGTCGGGCAGCACGTCCGCTCGGTGGCCCGCGGCCTCACCGAGGCCGGCGTCCCCGTGCTGGTGTGCGGGCCCGCCGCCACCCAGGACCAGTGGGACTTCACCGCCGTCGGGGCGCGCTTCGCCCCGGTCGAGATCCCGGCCAGCCCCACCCCGGCCGACGCGCGGGCCGTGTCCGCGCTGCGCCGGACCCTGGCCGCCGAGACGGTACGGGTCGTGCACGCCCACGGGCTGCGCGCCGGTCTGGTCGCCACGCTCGCCCGGCCGGCCGCGCCGGTCGTGGTCACCTGGCACAACGCGGTGCTCGCCGGCGGGGTGCGCGGTCAGCTCTCCCGACTGGCCGAGCGGGTGGTGGCCCGCTCCGCCCGGGTCGCGCTCGGCGCCTCGGCGGACCTGGTCGAGCGGGCCGCCGCGCTGGGCGCCGCCGACGCCCGGCTCGCCCCGGTCGCCGCACCCACCCTGCCCGCCCCGCGCCGCCGGCGCGCCGCCGTGCGCGCCGAGTTCGGCGTCGTACCGGGCCAGCCGCTGGTGCTCTCCGTCGGCCGGCTGCACCCGCAGAAGCGGTACGACGTGCTGGTCGACGCCGCGGCCCGCTGGCGTGCCCGGACCCCACCGCCGGCCGTCGTGATCGCCGGCAGCGGACCGGCGTACCTGCAACTGGCCGCCCGGATCTCCGCCGCCCGGGCGCCGGTGACCCTGCTCGGCCATCGCACCGACGTGGCGGACCTGCTCGCCGGCGCGGACCTGGCGGTGGTCACCAGCGACTGGGAGGCCCGGCAGCTGTTCGCGCAGGAGGCGCTGCGGGCCGGCGTACCGCTGGTGGCGACCGCCGTGGGTGGGCTGCCGGAGCTGGTCGGCGACGCCGCGGTGCTGGTGCCGGCGGGGGACGTCGACGCGGTCGACGCGGCGGTGCGCGCGCTGCTGGACGACGAGAGCCTCCGCGCCGACCTCGCCCGGCGCGGCGCCGCCCGCGCTGCGACCTGGCCCGTCGAGGAGGACACCGTCGCCGCGTTGCTTGACCTCTACGCCGAGTTCGGTCCGGACGCCGCCGGGCCGGCCGCGCCCGGCGCGGACACCGGATCGACGGGACGCCGCTGATGCTGCGCAGACTCACCCCGGTCCTGCTCACCCTGCTCGTGGTGGTGCTCGGCGTGACCGCCCTGGCGGCCCGCCCGGAGACCGGCGCGCCCCGGCGCACCGCCGACTTCGTGGTGCTTGCCGGCGTGGCCGGGTTGCGCTGGGACGACGTCGATCCGCAGACCACCCCGACCCTGTGGCGGATGGCCGAGCAGGGCTCGATCGGCTCGCTCTCCACCCGCTCGGCGCACCGCCCCACCTGCCCGGTCGACGGTTGGCTCACCCTCGGCGCGGGCAGCTACGCGGCCTGGAACGGCAGCCGGCAGCAGGACGCCTGCCCGTCGGTCGGCGTGACGATCGAGCAGCCGGACCGGATCGGCGCGAACCTGCCCGACCAGGAGAGCGTGGTCCTGCACAACCAGGAACGGCTGCCCTGGGGGGCGGTGCCCGGTTCGCTGTCGGAGTCGGTGCGCTGCTCGGTGGCGATCGGCCCCGGCGCCGCCGTCGCCGCGGCCCGCCCCTTCGGCCGGGTCGACCGGTACGCGCCGAAGCTGCCCGACGACCCCGCCGGCCTGCTCGGCTCCTGCGTGCTGAGCATCGTCGACCTGGGCACGGTGGCCGGCGACGACCCGGCCACCCGGGCCGCCGAGGCCCGCCGGGCCGACGCGGCGCTGGCGACCGTGCTCGCCGCCCGGCCGCCCCGCTCGCTGGTGATGGTGGCCGGGGTCTCCGACACCGAGACGCCGTCCCGGCTGCACGTGGCCGTCGCCGACGGCCCCGGCTGGGAGGGCGGCCTGCTCACGTCCGCCAGCACCGGGCGGGAGGGCTACCTGCAACTGGTCGACCTGGCCCCGACCGCGCTCGCCGCGCTCGGCCGGCCGATGCCCGAGCGGCTCTTCCTCGGCCGCCCGGCCATCCGCGTGGACGGCCGCCCGGACGACCTGGCCGCCGCGATCGCCGCCCCGGCGGACGCCGACCGGGAGGCCGGCGCCCAGCGGAGGGTGGCCGGCTGGTTCTTCGCCCTGCTCGCCCTGGCGCAGGTGGCGCTCTTCGTGACCGTGCTGCCGCTGCTGCGCCGGGCCCGCCGGCTCGCCGGCCCGCACAGCCCGCCGCCGGTCTCCCGCCGGGTGGTGGCGACCGTGGAGCTGCTGCTCATCGCCGTCGCGCTGGCGGTGCCGGCCGCGCTGCTCGCCGACGCGGTGCCCTGGTGGCGGGTGGACCACGCCGGCTGGTGGTTCGCGCTGGTGACCGTGGCTCTGATCGTCGCGGCCACCGCCCTGGTGCGCTTCGCACCCGGCCACGACCGCACCCTCGGCCCGCTCGGCGCGGTCGCCGGGCTGGCCACCCTGGTGGTCGGCGCGGACGTGCTCAGCGGGGCCCGGTTGCAGCTCAACGGCGTGGTCGGCTACTCGGCGCTGGAGGGCGGCCGGTTCTCCGGGCTCGGCACGGTGGGGCTCGGGGTGTTCCTCGCCGGCGCGCTGCTCAGCGCCGGTTGGCTCGCCCAGCGGTTCCGCCGGGCGTGGCGGCCGATGGTGGTGGTGACGGTCGGCGGGACGGCCGCGGTGGTGGTCGGCAGCCCGTACCTCGGCTCGGACCCGATCGGCGCGGTCGCGCTGACCGCCGGGGTGGCGGTCGCCGCGGCGATCTCCACCGGCGGCTGGCTCACCGTCAGCCGGCTGGTCTGGGCCGCCATGGCGGGCCTGGCGCTGACCATCGGGTACGCCGTGGTGGACGTGCGCCGGCCGGCGGAGGAGCGGGGCAGCCTCGGCCGGTTCCTCGCCGCCCTGGGCGACGGCACGGGCGGGTTGACGGTGCACCGCTCCAGCACCGCCAACTTCGAGACCCTGGTGAACAGCCCGCTGACCCTGCTCGCCGTGGTCGGCGCCCTGCTGGTGTGGTTCGCCCTGCTCCAGCCCTGGGGCGGGCTGATGCGGCTGTTCGGCATCTACCCGGCGATCCGGGCGGCGATGGCCGGTACCGCCGTGGCGGCGGTGATCGGCGGGCTGCTCGGCGGCTCGGCCCTGGACGTGGCCGGGGCGGCCGCCGCGCTGGTGGTGCCGATGGCGGCGCTGGCCTCGCTGCGGGTGCTCGACCACTCCACCGACCGCACCCAGCCGGGCGCCGGCCGGCAGCGCGGCGACGGGCCGGCCGGCCCGCCCGCCGGGGACGCGCCGGACGGCGGACCGGGCGGGGGCGACACCACCACGGCCGACGAGCACCCGCGCGCCGACCGCCCGCTGCCCGACGGCGGGGGCACCCGGGACGCGGCACCGGCCGACGACGCGGCCCCGGCCGGGGCCGAGGGCGGCTCCGGCGACCGGAGTACGGCGACCGACGACACCGCCGGCACCGCCGACAGCGAGGCCGGCGACGACGACGACACCGCCGGCACCGCCGACAGTGGGGACGACGACACCGCCGGCACCGCCGACAGTGGGGACGACGACGACGACGGCGACGGCGGCGGTGGTGGTGTGCGGGGCGCGGGGGAGCGGGCGGCGGGAGCGGGCGGTGCGCGCAGGGCCGGCGTGCCCGCCGCGCGGACCGGGGAGTCGGCCACCCCGACATCGACCGAGGTCACGACGGGTTGACCCGCTGCGGGCTCCGACGCGGGCCGGGGTGGGTGCGACGCCCGCCCCGGGCCGGAGAGGTGTTACCGTGGAATCCCGTGGATCGCGTGATCACTTTGCTGATCGGCACGGCGGTTCGCACGACCGCTACGGACGACACGGGAGCAGGCCTTGGCCCCTTCAGCACGGACGACCAGGCACATTTTCGTCACCGGGGGCGTCGCCTCCTCGCTGGGCAAGGGCCTCACCGCCTCCAGCCTCGGCAATCTGCTCACCGCGCGTGGGCTGCGCGTGGTGATGCAGAAGCTCGACCCGTACCTCAACGTCGACCCGGGGACGATGAACCCGTTCCAGCACGGTGAGGTCTTCATCACCGATGACGGCGCCGAGACCGACCTCGACGTCGGGCACTACGAGCGTTTCCTCGACCGGGACCTGTCCGGCAAGGCGAACGTCACCACCGGCCAGATCTACTCGGACGTGATCGCCAAGGAGCGGCGCGGCGAGTACCTGGGCGACACCGTCCAGGTGATCCCGCACATCACCAACGAGATCAAGTCCCGGATCCTCGGCATGGCCGACCCGGACGGCGACGGCCAGATCCCGGACGTGGTGATCACCGAGGTGGGCGGCACCGTCGGCGACATCGAGTCGCTGCCGTTCCTGGAGGCGATCCGCCAGGTCCGCCACGACCTGGGCCGGGACAACTGCTTCTACCTGCACGTCTCGCTGGTGCCGTACCTGGCGCCCTCGGGCGAGCTGAAGACGAAGCCGACCCAGCACTCGGTGGCCCAGCTGCGCAACATCGGCATCCAGCCCGACGCGATCGTGCTGCGCTGCGACCGGGAGATCCCGGAGAAGCTCAAGGAGAAGCTCTCGCTCTACTGCGACGTGGACCGGGAGGCGGTCGTCGCCGCCCCGGACGCGCCGAGCATCTACGACATCCCGAAGGTGCTGCACCGCGAGGGCCTCGACGCGTACGTGGTGCGTCGGCTCGGCCTCTCCTTCCGCGACGTCGACTGGGCCAGCTGGGACGACCTGCTGGACCGGGTGCACCAGCCGCACCACACGGTGACCGTCGCGGTGGTCGGCAAGTACGTCGACCTGCCCGACGCGTACCTGTCGGTGAGCGAGGCGATCCGGGCCGCCGGCTTCGGCCACCGGGCCCGGGTGCAGCTGCGCTGGGTGCCCAGCGACGACTGCGTCACCCCGGCCGGCGCCGCGGCGGCCCTGGCCGGCGCGGACGGCATCGTCATCCCGGGCGGCTTCGGGGTGCGCGGCATCGAGGGCAAGATCGGCACCGCCCGGTACGCCCGCGAGAACGGCATCCCGCTGCTCGGCCTCTGCCTCGGCCTGCAGTGCATGACCATCGAGGTGGCCCGTCACCTGGCCGGCCTGGACGGCGCCAACTCGCTGGAGTTCGACGAGGAGGCCAAGCACCCGGTCATCGCCACCATGGCCGACCAGGAGGACATCGTCGCCGGCAAGGGCGACCTGGGCGGCACCATGCGGCTCGGGGCGTACCCGGCGACGCTGGCCGAGGGCTCGCTCGTCGCCGAGGCGTACGGCAGCACCGAGGTCAGCGAGCGGCACCGGCACCGCTACGAGGTGAACAACGCCTACCGCGACCAGCTCACCAAGGCCGGCCTGCACGTCTCCGGCACCTCGCCGGACGGCCGACTGGTCGAGTTCATCGAGCTGGACCGCAGCCTGCACCCGTTCTTCGTGGCCACCCAGGCGCACCCGGAGGTGAAGAGCCGCCCGACCCGCCCGCACCCGCTCTTCGCGGCGTTCGTGAAGGCGGCCGTGGCGTACTCAGAGGCCGACCAGCTGCCGGTGGACATCGACGCGATGGCGGAGGCGCCGACGGCGAAGAAGGCCTCCCGCAACGGCGCCACGGCGAAGGCGGCGTCCGCCTCGTGAGCGCCGTCGAGCACCGCTACGAGCTGCGGGACCGGCAGGAGCGCTTCCAGGGCCGGATCTTCTCGGTGGTCACCGACGAGGTGACCATGCCCGGCGGCGGCACCGCGAAGCGGGACTACGTCCGGCACGTCGGCGCGGTCGCCGTGGTGGCCCTCGACGACGCCGGCCAGGTGGTGCTCGTCCGGCAGTACCGGCAGCCGGTGGGGCGGCATCTCTGGGAGCTGCCCGCCGGGCTGATGGACGTCGACGGCGAGCCGCTGCCGGCGGCCGCCGCCCGCGAGCTGGCCGAGGAGGCCGATCTGACCGCCGGCACGCTCGACCTGCTGGTCGACGTGCACACCTCGCCGGGCTTCTCCGACGAGGTGGTCCGGGTCTTCCTCGCCCGCGACCTCGCCGACGTGCCGGCCGAGGCGCGGCACGAGCGCCGTGACGAGGAGGCCGACATCCAGATCGTCCGGCTCGACCTGGACGAGGCGGTCGGCATGGTGCTGGCCGGGGAGATCACCAACGGTCCGTGCGTGGCCGGGCTGCTCGCCGCCGCCCGGGCCCGCGACGCCGGCTGGTCGGTGCTGCGCCGGGCCGACGCCCCGCTGCCCCGTTAACGGGTACGCCCGGAAGGGCCGCGCGGTTCGCCGCGCGGCCCTTCCGCGTCTCCGCCCCCTCGTGCCGATCTCTTCGGCCCGTGCCCCCCGGGTACGCCCACCGCGTCGAACGCCCAGCTGACCCCGCGCCCGTCGCTGGCCAGCTCCGGCGCCCCCTCCACCAG
>NZ_JARXXY010000059.1:0-24111 GCF_029893845.1 Micromonospora sp. A200
GGCACGTTCGGCGAGTTGGACAGCACGGGTGCCAGGTCGGTGTTGCGGCGGTTCTCCGATGCGTGGTTCGCGGCGGCGAAAGCCCGCCAGGACGGGGACCTGTCGGTGCGGTTTCCGCGTCGTCGGCGGGCGTTGATGCCGGTGCGCTGGTATCACGGCACCTTCACCCTCCAGGGCCGTCGGGTCCGCCTTCCCACGGCCAGGGGCACGTCGCCGTTGTGGGTCAGGCTGGCGCGGGTGGTGCCGTACCCGGTCGAGCAGGTCCGCTCGGTCACCCTGCTGTGCGAGGGCGGCCGGCTGTTCCTGGACGTGAGCGCCGAGGTGCCGGTGGCGACCTACCCGGCGGGTGAGGGGCCGGATCCGGGCCGGGTCGCCGGGGTGGATCTCGGTGTGATTCACCCGTACGCGGTGGCCGGCCCGGACGGTGAGGGGCTGTTGGTGTCGGGGCGGGCTGTGCGCGCCGAGCACCGCATGCACCTGGCCGACAGCAAGGCCCGCCGCCGCGCCGTGGCCCGCAGGGCACCGAAGCCGGGTCAGCGGGGGTCGCGGCGGTGGCGCCAGCACCGACGCCGCGCCCGCCTGGTGGAGGGCCGGCACCGGCGTAGGGTCCGTCAGGCCCAGCACGAAGCCGCCGCCACGGTCGTGTCCTGGGCGGTGCGGGGGCGGGTGGGTGTGCTGCATGTCGGCGACCCGCGCGGGGTGTTGGACATCGCGGCGGGGCGGCGGCACAACCTGCGGCTGCGGCAGTGGCAGATCGGCCGGCTCCTGCAGGTCCTCACCGACAAGGCCACCCTGGCCGGCATCACCGTCCGGTTGGTTGACGAGCGGGGAACCTCGTCCACCTGCCCTGTCTGTCACCGCCGGGTGCCGAAACCGCGCGGGCGGAGCCTGTCCTGCCCGCACTGCCAGTTCTCCGGGCACCGCGACCTGGTCGCGGCCGCCAGCATCGCCACCCGCAGCCCGGGCGGCGGACCCACCACCGCAGCAGCCGTTGCGCTGCCCGAGGTGGTCACGCACCGTCGAGCCGGCCGGCACCTGCCCGGTGCCGGTCGGTCCCGGCGTGATCCCCGCCGCCCCGCGATGACGGCGCGAGGATCAGTTGGCCCGCGGAGGCCCGCCCCACCACCAGGTGGGGAGTCGCTCGCCCCCACGGCGAGGATCCACAACGGTGCATCGGAAACCCGGTGAACGTTAGTGGACACCGCACTAGATGGCCCGGCGTCCGGACGTGGTCGAGGCGGGTTCCGCCCCGGCACCGCGGGGACCGCCGGACCGTCAGCGGTTGGTCTTGCGGGCCGTGCGCCGGTTGCCGAAGGACTCCATGGTGGTGGCCTTCTTCGCCGGCGCCCGGGTGGCCGTGGTGGTCCGCGCGCGGGCAGCCGCGGCCTTCTTCGCCGGCGACTTCTTCGTCGCCGCCCTCGTCCCGGGCGCCTTCATGGCGGGGGCTGCCTTCTTGGCGGGGGCTGCCTTCTTGGCGGCGGCCGCCTTGGCGGTCGGGGTGCGGGTCGGGGCGGCCGTCGCGGAGGTCGCCTTCTTCCGGGCCACCCGCGCCGTCGTCGGGGTGGGCTTCTCACCCGGGCTCTTGGCCACGCTCGCCCCGGTGGCCCGCTTCGTGGCGGCCGCGACCTTCTTCGCCGCCGCCTTGCGGTTCATCGGGGCCTTGCTGGCCCCGGTGGCCTTCCGGGCGCTGGTGGGCCTGGCGGTGGCCCCGGTCGTGCTCCGTCGAGCGTCGGCCATCGTCGCTCCTCCTCGGGGTGTCCTGCGAGGCCCGCACCGACGGTGCCGCTGACGGGACGGGCCGGTCCAGCCGGGTCGAGCCGACCGGCCCGCTCGGCGCCCGTGTCTTCCCCCACCCCTGGCACCCAAACTCGCCCTACGGCGGGGACCGGCTCGGCCTACCGACGGGGCTTTCCACCAGGGGGTCAGCGGGCGATGTGCAGGCCGTCGTTGATGCCCCCGCGAGCGTCGAGATAGCCGCTGATCCGGTCCATGGCGGCCCGGTACGTCTGACGCCGCCGGTCGGCGGCCGGGAGCCGGGCGAGGTCGAGGACCCGGATGGTGGGCTTCAGGGAGAGCCAGATGGGGATCGCCTCCGCCCGGGTGACGGTCCATCGCCGGTCCGCCTGTTCGGTGAAGGTGAACTTGGCCAGGACGCCTTCGCGGTTGGCGTCCTTGGGGAAGTCGTGCCGGGCGAGGGTGTTGCCGACACCGTAGGCGATCCACTTGCCGCCGACCTTCTCGAAGGGCTGCACGACGTGGGCGTGGTGTCCGATGATCAGGTCGATGTCCGGGTCGGTGATCAACTCGTTGGCCCAGCGCAACTGGTTCTCGTCGGGGGTGTGTTCCATCTCGGTGCCCCAGTGGGCGGACAGGACGATGATCTGCGCGCCGGCCCTGCGGGTCGCTGCGGCGGCCTTCCTGATGGCGGGTACGTCGATGCGGTTGGCCAGCCACGGTTTGTCCGGTGGCGGCGGGTGGCCGTTGAAGTGCGCAGCCCAGGACAGGTGGCCGATTTTGACGCCCTTCACCTGGTAGATGGTGGGGGTGGCCTGTGCGGCGCTGCTGCGGAAGGTGCCGGTGTGCTTCAGCCCGGCGGCGTCGAGCGCGTCGAGGTTGGCGTAGACGCCCTGCTCGCCCTGGTCGAAGGAGTGGTTGCTGGCCGTCGAACAGGTGTCGTAGCCGGCGGTCCTGATGGCCGGTCCCAGGTCGGTGGGAGCGCGGAACAGGGGAAAGTCCGCCGGCGCACCGGGACCCATGGGCGCTTCCAGGTGGCAGATGGCCAGGTCGGCGGACTCGACCGCGGGCCGGATGGGGGCGAATATCGGGTCGAAGTCGTAACCGGGCCGACCGGCCTTGACCGCGTCGGCGCCGGCCTGCTGCCAGGTCGGTGGGTGCACCAGGATGTCGCCCGAGCCCAGGATGGTGACCTGCCGAGCCCCCGCCGGAGCCGTCGACGTGACGGTGCCGGCCAACCGGTCGTGGATCGTCTCTTCACGGGCTGCCCCGGCCGCGGGAGGCGAGGCCACCAGCGCGGCGACGAGCAGCATGCGGATGACGGAAAGGCGCACGCCCGGCTCTTCCCGATCAGCGGCGGATGATGCCGCACCGCCGCTGACGGAGGTGGCCGCCGGCCGACAGGGCCGGTCGGCACACCTCGTCACCGGATACCGGGTTGCCCGTTCCCCGCACCCACGGCATCCTCCCCGCATGATCGAGATTGAGACGCGGGTGCTCAGCGAGGGCGACTGGAAGATGTGGCGGGAGCTGCGGCTCGCCGCGCTGGCGGAGGCGGCGTACGCGTTCGGTTCCCAGCTGGCGGACTGGCAGGGCGAGGGCGACCGTGCGGAACGGTGGCGCGCTCGGCTGGCCATCCCCGGCTCGTACAACATCATCGCGATGCTCGACGGGCAGCCCGTCGGGATGGCCAGCGGAGTGCCGACCGGTCAGGACGGCGTCGTCGAGCTGATCTCGATGTACGTGGCGCCGGTGGCGCGTGGCCGGAGCGTGGGCGACCACCTCGTCCGGGCGGTCGAGCAGTGGGCTCGGCTGGTGGGCGCGGAGACACTGCGCCTGGCCGTGGTGGAGGGCAACCGGAACGCCTGGGCGCTCTACCAGCGCAACGGCTTTCGTGACACGGGTGAGCTGGGCGACCTCATGTCCGACGGCGTGCGTCGGGAGCACATCATGGCCAAGATCCTCGTGGCCTAGCGGTGCCAGGTCGCCCGGCTCCATGGGCGCCGGTCGAACCTTTGGCGGCTCCCGCCCGTACCAGTGCTCGGGAGGTCCATCATGACCGTACGCCGAGTGCTCGCCGTCCTCGCGGCCGTCGCCGTGAGCGTCCTGCCGACCGCGACCCCCGCTGCCGCGCACGGCGCGCCCACCAGCCCGCTGAGCCGGTCGGCGGCCTGCGGCCCGGAAGGCCCGCACGCCGCGACGCCGGCCTGCCGGGCCGCCGTCCGGGCCGGAGCGGCGGTACGCGAGTGGGACAACATCCGGGTCTTCGGCGTCAACGGCAAGGACCGGGAACGGATCCCGGACGGGGAGCTGTGCAGCGGCGGGCTGTCGGCGTACCGGGGGTTGGACCTGCCGCGCACCGACTGGCCGGCGACGGAGCTGGCCGCCGGGGCGAAGTTCACCTTCCGCTACCGGGGGACCATCCCGCACAAGGGCACGTTCCGGCTCTACGCCACGCGCCCGGGCTACGACCCGCAGAGCCGGTTGACCTGGGCGGATCTCTCGCCGCGCCCGTTCTTGACGATGACCGACCCGCCGCTGCGCAGCGGGTCGTACCAGCTGGCGGGCCGGCTGCCGGCCGGGCTGACCGGACGGCACCTGATCTACACCGTGTGGCAGAACTCCGACACCCCGGACAGCTACTACTCCTGCTCCGACGTGGTGTTCCGGAAGCCCGGCGGGGCCACGCCCACCGCGGCGGCAAGCCCGGCCACCCCGGCCGTCGCGCCGCGCGCCGCCAGCACCGCCGTGCCCGGGTTGACCGCGGCGCCGGTGCCGGGCGATCCGGGCGTACCCGTTGCGTCGGTGACCCGCCTCGGCGGTGACAGCCTCCGGCTGGTGGTCGGCGCGGCGGCGGCGGTCACCGTGCTGCTCGCCGCGATCGTCGCCATGCGGTTGCGCCGGGCCGGCACCGTTCCGCCCGGCCGCGCCTGCGACGTGCGCAACCACCGCGCCGGCCGCCGCCGCATCTGGTGACCGCGCGCCACCGCGCCCCGGCCGCGCCACCCAACGGCGGCCGGGACGCCTCGGCGGCTCAGCCGAGCAGGCCGTCGATCTCGGCCAGCTCCTCGGCGGTGAAGTCGAGGTTCTCCACCGCGGCGACGTTCCCCTCCAACTGGGCCACGCTGCTCGCGCCGATGATCAGGCTGGTCATCCGCGGGTCGCGCAGCGCCCAGGCGAGGGCGAGCTGGGCGAGGGTCTGCCCCCGCCGCTCGGCCACCCGGCCCAGGCCGCGGATGGTGGCCAGCTTCTCCTCGGTCAGGTCGCTCTCGTTGAGGAAGACGCTGGTGCGCACCCGCGAGTCCTCGGGAATGCCGGCGAGGTAGCGGTCGGTGAGCAGGCCCTGGGCCAGCGGGCTGTACGCGATGCAGCCCGCACCGACCTCCGCCAGGGTGTCGAGCAGGCCGTCGTCCTCGGTCCACCGGTTCAACATCGAGTACGACGGCTGGTTGATCAGCAGCGGCGTGCCCAGGTCACGCAGGATCGCCGCGGCCCGGGCGGTCTGCTCCGAGTCGTAGTTGGAGATGCCGACGTAGAGCGCCTTGCCGGAGCGGACGACGGCGTCGAGCGCGCCCATCGTCTCCTCCAGCGGGGTGTCCGGGTCGAACCGGTGCGAGTAGAAGATGTCGACGTACTCCAGCCCCATCCGGCGCAGCGACTGGTCCAGTGAGGAGACCAGGTACTTGCGGGAGCCCCACTCGCCGTACGGGCCGGGCCACATCAGGTAGCCGGCCTTGGTGGAGACGACCAGCTCGTCCCGGTAGGGCTTGAGGTCGGTCGCCAGCAACCGGCCGAAGGCCTCCTCCGCCGCGCCGGGCGGCGGGCCGTAGTTGTTGGCCAGGTCGAAATGGGTGACCCCGAGGTCGAACGCGCGTCGGACGATGTCCCGCTGCCGCTCGAAGGGCCGGTCCGGCCCGAAGTTGTGCCACAGGCCGAGCGAGACGGCGGGCAGCCGCAGCCCGCTGCGTCCGGTCCGTCGGTAGGTCATCGAGTCGTAACGCTGATCAGCGGCGAGGTAGGTCACGACGCCGACCCTATCGGCGTCCCGGAACGGGCGTGCCGTCCCGGTGTGCGGGGGTAGCTTCGAGCCCATGCGCTTCGTCCCGCTCGACACGCCCAAGCCGATTTCCAAGATCGGTCTCGGTACCTGGCAGTTCGGCTCGAAGGAGTGGGGTTACGGCCCCGACTACGAGCGCCGGGCGGCGGACATCGTGCGGCGGGCGCTCGACCTGGGGGTCACCCTCTTCGACACCGCCGAGGTGTACGGCTTCGGCCGTAGCGAGCGGATCCTCGGGGCCGCCCTCGGCGGCGACCGGGAGAAGGTCGTGGTGGCCAGCAAGATCTTCCCGGTCCTGCCGGTCGCCCCGGTGGTGCAGCAGCGGGCGGTCGCCTCCGCGGCCCGCCTCGGCGTGCAGGGCATCGACCTCTACCAGGTGCACCAGCCCAACCCGGTGGTCGCCGACACCACCACCATGCGCGGGATGCGCGCGTTGCAGGACGTCGGCCTGGTCGCCGAGGTCGGGGTCAGCAACTACAGCCTGCGCCGCTGGCGGTTCGCCGAGGCCGCGCTGGGCCGGCGGGTGCTGAGCAACCAGGTCCGCTACAGCATGATCGACCGGGGCCCGGAGGAGGACCTGATCCCGTACGCGGAGCAGGCCGGTCGGATCGTCATCGCGTACAGCCCGCTCGCGCAGGGCTTCCTCTCCGGGCGGTACGACGCGAAGCACCCGCCGAGCGGGGCGGTGCGCCGGGCCAACCCGTACTTCCTGCCGGAGAACCTGGAACGCGGCACCGCCCTGATCGCGACGCTGCGTGAGGTGGCCGACGCGCACGACGCCACCCCCAGCCAGATCGCGCTGGCCTATCTGCTGCACCACCCGAACGTGGTGGCCATCCCCGGCGCGTCCGGTGTGGAGCAGATGGAGCGCAACGCGGCCGCCGCCGAGATCGATCTCGGCGCCGACGAGTACGCCGCCCTGGCCACCGCCGCCCGGCAGTTCCGGCCGGTCACCGGCCTGGCCGCGGTGCCGAGGCTGATCCGCGCCCGAGTGGGGAAGTGAGCATCATGGACGACATCACCGCGCTGATCCTGGACGACCACGCCGCCTTCCGGCGCGGCTTCGCCCGGCTCGACGACGCCCGCGACGAGACCGAACTGCTGGCCGTCTGGGAGGCGCTCGCCCTGCATCTGGACATCCACGCCGAGGCGGAGGAGGCGATCCTCTATCCGCACCTGGTGCGGCACGGCGACGACGGCGAGGACGAGACCACCGACGCCATCGGCGACCACAACGAGATCCGCGACGCCATCGCCGAGTCGAAGCTGCACCCGGTGGGCTCCGACGAGTGGTGGGCGGCGGTGTGGAAGGCCCGCCGGGAGAACAGCGAGCACCTCGCGGAGGAGGAGGACGGGGCGCTGCCGGACTTCCGCCGGCACGCCAGCGTCGAACTCCGCGCCGAGCTGGGCGCCCGCTGGCTGACCTTCTACGGCGAGCACAAGAACGGCCGCAACCTGACCTTCGACGACAAGGACCCGCAGAAGTACGTTCAGGAGCACCGCTGAGCCTGCGGCGGACGGGAGATTGCCGCGCCCGGTGATCCGGGGGCGACGAGGCGGTGCCGGAATCCCCGACACGGGGGAGTCGGCTTGGCGTGGCGGGGCGGGAGAATGGCCCGGTGACTCCCCGGGCGCTGATCGCGCCGCTCGTCCGTGCGAGCACCTGTCGCCGTGGCGTGTTCCTCCTGCTCGGCGGGGTGCTGGCCCTGCCGTACGCGCTGCTCGCCGGCACCTTCGTCCAGCTCCTCACCCGCGGCGAGGTGCCCCGGCTGCTGGTCTTCGCGCTGATGGTGGTGGCCGCCGTCATCGGCGCGGTGCCGTTCTTCCTCGACGGCAGCCGGACGCTGGAGATCGCCGCCGCCCGCGCCCTGCTCGGCGTGCCGCTGCCGGAGCCCGCCGCCGGGCACCCGGCCGACCGGGAGACCCGGCTGCGCGCCGCGCTCTGGATCGCCCTGCACATGACCGTCGGCGGGACGGTGATGTTCGCGCTGATCAGCGCCCTGCCGATGGCGTTGTCGTTCATCGCCCAGCAGTTCGGCGTCGGCACCCAGCTGGTCGCCCAGGAGAGCTGGGGGCCGCTCGACGGGCGGGACACCGGCTGGCTCACCCTCACCGGGGTGCTGATGCTGCTCGGCCTCGGCTACGCGGTCGCCGGGCTGGGCACGCTCGCCGCCTCGATGGCGCCGGCGCTGCTCGGCCCCTCGGCCGCCGAGCAGCTCGCCGCCCTGGCGGCGCGGGCGGCCCGGCTCGCCGAGCGCAACCGGTTGGCCCGGGAACTGCACGACTCGGTGGGCCACGCGCTGACCGTGGCCACCCTCCAGGCCGGCGCGGCCCGCCAGCTCCTCGACGGCGACCCGGAGTTCGCCCGCCGGGCGCTCGCCGCGATCGAGGAGACCAGCCGGCACGCGATGGACGACCTGGACCACGTGCTGGGCCTGCTCCGGGAGACCGAAACCGCCGCCCGGGCTCCGGCCAACACCGCGCCGCAGCGGACCCTGGCCCAGCTCGACCGGCTCGTCGCCGACACCCGGGCGGCCGGGCTGCGGGTCGAGGCGCGGGTCGACGGGGAGCTGGCGGAGCTGCCCCCGGCGGTGTCCCGGGAGGGCTACCGGATCGTGCAGGAGGGGCTCACCAACGCCGCCCGGTACGGCCGCGGCCCGGTGCGCCTGCGGGTGGACGTACCCGGGGAGGCGACGGTGCCCGCTCCTCGCGCGGCGTCGGACGCGCCGAGCCGGCGGTGGCTGGAGATCGAGCTGGAGAACCTGCTGGGCGGCGCGGCGCGGCCGGGACGCGGCGGCCGGGGCCTGGACGGCATGCGGGAACGGGTGCTGCTGCTCGGCGGGCGGATCACCGCCGGCCCGGAGGATGGTCACTGGCGGGTCCGGGTGCGGCTGCCGGTGCCGAGGGGGGAGGCGCGGTGAGCACGGACGTGCTGATCGTCGACGACGACGAGCTGATCCGGGTCGGGCTGCGGGCGATCATCGACGCCCAGCCGGACCTGCGGGTGGTGGGCGAAGCCGCCGACGGCGCCGAGGTGCCCCCGCTGGTCGCGCGGCTGCGGCCCCGGGTGGTGCTGATGGACGTGCGGATGCCCGCCATCGACGGCATCCAGGCCACCCGGCTGCTGCTGGCCGCCTCCGCCGACCCGCCCCGCGTTCTCGTGGTCACCACCTTCGAGAACGACGAGTACGTCTACGAGGCGCTGCGCGCCGGCGCGAGCGGCTTCCTGCTCAAGCGGGCCCGCCCGGCGGAGGTGGTCACCGCCGTCCGGGCGGTCGCCGCCGGTGACTCGCTGCTCTTCCCGGCCGCGATCCGCCGCCTCGCCGGGGCGTACGGGGGGTCGGGCGGAGATCGGCTGCGCGCGGCCCGGCTGACCGAGCGGGAGGCGGAGGTGTTGCGGCTGATGACCACCGGGCTCTCCAACACCGAGATCGCCGGGCAGCTCGTGGTCGGGGTCGAGACGGTCAAGACGCACGTCGGCAACGTGCTGGCCAAGCTCGGCGTGCGGGACCGTACCCAGGCCGTGATCGCCGCCTACGAGTCGGGTTTCGTCGTCCCCACCGGCTGATCCCCCTCGGCCGGGGGAGCGGGTTCGTCACCGCTCGGGAGGGCGGTGGCGGCACCGCCGCCGACGCTGGGAGCATGACGACGACCGATGTTCCCACCCACCGTCCAGCCGCTCGCCGGCCCGACCGGCTCGCCCCGCTGGCCGCCGGCTGGCTCGGCCTCTGGGGCGTACTCGCCCTGCTCTGCACGCTGACCGGCGCCGGCTACCCGTTCGGCGCGAACGACCAGGACGGCGGCGGGGCGAACCTGCTCCGGCTGGTTCCCGTCGACGTCGCGCCGCCGCTCTTCGCCGGGATGCTGCTGGCCGCCGCGGTCGCCGCCCTCGCGATGAGCAGCCAGGGCGCCCGTACCGCCGGCCCGCTGCGCGCACTGCTGCTCGGCTACGGCTGGACGGTCGCCTTCGTGCTGGCCGTGGTGGTGCCCGACGCGCGGGTGCTGGTGATCCTCGGCTACGCGCCGATGCTGATCCTCGGCGCCCCGTTCGGCTGGCCGCCGGTCGACTACGCCGACGTCTTCACCTGGTCGCTCGGCGTCAAGGTGGCCGCCATGGCGGGCGGAGTGCTGCTGGCCGGGGCGCTGCTGGTCTGGCAGCGGCGGACCGCCGACGCCTGCGTGGCCTGCGGCCGGGGCGGTGCCGACCGGGGCTGGACCACCCGGGCGGCCGCCGCCCGCTGGGGACGCTGGGCCGCCGGGACCGCCGCGGCCATCCCCTTCGCGTACGCGCTGACCCGGTTCGCCTGGGCGGCCGGCATCCCGCTCGGCATCTCCCCGGAGCTGCTGGACGACATGCGGGAGACCGGACAGGTCTGGGCCGGCGCCGGGCTGGGCGCCTTCGCCACCGTGGGCGCGGTCCTCACCCTCGGGCTGGTGCAGAGCTGGGGCGAGCGGTTCCCGCGCTGGATGGTCGGTCTGGCCGGCCGGCCGGTGCCGGTGAAGCTCGCGGTCGTCCCGGCCACCCTGGTCGCGCTCGCGGTCACCGCGGCCACTCTCGGCCTCGTCACCACGCCCGAGTTCTGGCGGCTCGGCGGCGGCTTCACCATGGCCAGCGCGCCGATGCTGCTCTGGCCGTTCTGGGGCGCCGCGCTCGGCGCCGCCACATACGCGTACCACCTGCGCCGCCGGGGCGGCTGCGCCCGCTGCGGTCGCGGCTGAGCCGCGGGCCGGATCGCGGCCCGGCCGGAGGGGCTGGAGCGGACGGAGAGGCTGGAGCGGACGGAAGGGGGCGGTGACGTGGCGGACCGCGCTAGCGTGGGTCGGGTGACTGCGCCAAACCAGGTTCTCCCGGTCCCGCCCGCCGACCTGCCGGGCACGCTCGGCGAGCTGCGCGCGGCCGGGCACCGGCACCGCACCGTCAAGCAGGAACTCCGCGACAACCTCCTCGCCCGGATGCGTTCCGGCTCCGATCGCTTCCCCGGCATCGTCGGCTACGACGACACGGTTCTCCCCGAGGTCGAGCGGGCCCTGCTCGCCGGCCACGACATGGTGCTGCTCGGCGAGCGCGGCCAGGGCAAGACCCGGCTGATCCGCTCGCTGGTGGCGCTGCTCGACGAGTGGACCCCGGTGATTCCCGGCTCGGTGCTCAACGAGCACCCGATGCATCCGCTCACCCCGGCCTCCCGCGCGCTTGTCGCCGAGGCTGGCGACGACCTGGCGGTGGGCTGGCTGCACCGCTCGATGCGCTACGGCGAGAAGCTGGCCACCCCGGACACCAGCGTCGGTGATCTGATCGGCGACGTCGACCCGATCCGGCTGGCCCAGGGTCGCACCCTCGGCGACCCGGAGACCATCCACTTCGGACTGGTGCCGCGCACCAACCGGGGGATCTTCGCGGTGAACGAGCTGCCCGACCTGGCCGAGCGGATCCAGGTGGCGCTGCTCAACGTGCTGGAGGAGCGGGACATCCAGGTCCGCGGCTACCAGCTGCGGCTGCCGCTGGACCTGTTTTTGGTGGCCAGCGCCAACCCGGAGGACTACACCAACCGG
The DNA here is from genome assembly GCF_029893845.1 of Micromonospora sp. A200. NCBI lineage: Bacteria > Bacillati > Actinomycetota > Actinomycetes > Micromonosporales > Micromonosporaceae > Micromonospora > Micromonospora sp. A200. The sequence continues at coordinate 11,342 of NZ_JARXXY010000059.1, forward strand.
GGCCGGATCATCACGCCGCTCAAGGACCGCTTCGGCGCGGAGGTCCGCACCCACTACCCGGTCGACCTGGAGCTGGAGCTGGCGTTGATCCGGCAGGAGGCCGAGCTGGTTGCCGAGGTGCCGGAGCACGTGCTGGAGGTGCTCGCCCGGTTCGCCCGCGCCGTGCGCGAGTCGCCGTCGGTGGACCCGCGCTCCGGCGTCTCCGCCCGCTTCGCGATCGCCGCCGCCGAGACGGTCGCCGCCGCCGCGCTGCGCCGATCCGGCCTGCTCGCCGCCGGTCCCGCCGCCCCGGGGGTACGCCCGGAGGCCCCGGTCGCGCGGGTCGGTGACGCGGTGTCGGTGACCTCGACCCTGCGCGGCAAGGTCGAGTTCGAGAGCGGCGAGGAGGGGCGCGAGACCGAGATCCTGGCCCACCTGCTGCGCACCGCCACCGCCGAGACGTTCCGGGCCCGGCTGGCCGGGCTGGACCTGTCCGGCTTCACCGGCCTGGTCGCCGAGGGCACCGTCATCGAGACCGGTGAGTTGGTCTCGTCGGCGGAGCTGCTGCGCCAGGTCGGCACCGTGCCGGGGCTGGCCAAGGCGCTGGACCGGCTCGGGCTGGGTGACGCGCCCACCCCGGAGGAGGCCGCCGCCGGGATCGAGTTCGTCCTGGAGGGGCTGCACCTGACCCGCCGGCTCGGCAAGGACGTCACCGAGTCGGGCCGTACCGTCTACGGCGGCCGGGGCTGAGCGTGGCCGGCAACCGGTTCCGGTACGGCCAGTGGCGCGGCGGGCCCGACCCGCTCGCCCCGCCGTACGACGTCCGGGCCGCGGTGGACGCCGTCGGCGCGGAGGTGCTGGCCGGCGGCAGCCTGCGGGACGCGCTGCGCGACCTGCTGCGCCGGGGCCCGCAGGGGCGCGGCGGCCTGGACGACCTGGCCGCCCGGGCCCGCCGGCTGCGCCGGGAGGCGCTGCGCCGGGGCGACCTGGACGGGGCGGTGACCCGCTCCCGGGCGCTGCTCGACCAGGCGCTGGCGGCGGAACGCGACGAGCTGCGCGGGCGCGCCGACGACGATGCGCGGTTCGCCGAGGCGGTGCTGGACAACCTGCCCCGCTCCACCGCCCGCGCCGTGCAGGAGCTGGCGGGCTACAAGTGGGCCAGCGACGAGGCGCGGCAGACGTACCAGCGGATCCTCGATGGGCTGCGCGGCGACGTGCTGGAGCAGCGCTTCGCCGGGCTGCGCGACGCGGCGCGAGCGGCCGGCGACCCGGCGGTGCAGCGGCAGCTGGCCGAGATGATGCGGGACCTCAACGACCTGCTGGCCCGGCACGCCCGCGCCGAGGACACCACCGACGCGTTCGCCGAGTTCATGCGCCGGCACGGCGAGTTCTTCCCGGAGCGGCCGAAGGACGTCGACGAGCTGGTCGACGTGCTGGCCCGCCGCTCGGCCGCCGGGGAGCGGCTGATGCGGTCGCTGTCGGACCAGCAGCGCGAGGAGCTGGCCGGGCTGATGCGGCAGTCCCTCGGCGACCGGCTGGCCGGCGAGCTGGCCGCGCTGGACGGGCACCTGCGGGCGCTGCGCCCCGACCTGAACTGGCAGCGCGGCGAGCGGGTCCGCGGCGACCAGCCACTCGGCTACGGCGAGGCGGCCGGCGCGCTCGACGAGATCGGCGAGCTGGACGACCTGCTCGACTCCCTCGACCAGGAGCACCCCGGCGCGACCCTCGACGACGTGGACGTCGAGGCGGTGGCCCGGACGCTGGGCCGCGACGCCGCCGACGACGTCCGCCGGCTGCGGGAGCTGGAGCGGGAACTGCGCCGGCAGGGGTGGGTGAGCCGGGACGCCGACGGGCTCACCCTGAGTCCGAAGGCGCTGCGCCGGCTCGCCGGCACCGCGCTGCGGCGGGTCTTCGCCGACCTCACGGCCGGGCCGCGCGGCCAGCACGACCTGCGCTCGGCGGGCGCGGCCGGCGAGGTCAGCGGGGCGTCCCGACCCTGGGAGTACGGCGACGAGCAGCCGCTGGACGTGGTCCGCACCCTCACCCGGGCGGTCCGCCGGGCCGGCCCCACGGTGCCGGTCCAGCTCGACGTCTCCGACTTCGAGGTGGTGGAGACCGAGCGCCGGGCCTCGGCGGCGGTGGCGCTCTGCGTCGACCTGTCGTACTCGATGATCTCGCAGGGGCGCTGGGGGCCGATGAAGCAGACGGCGCTGGCGTTGTCGCACCTGGTGGCGACCCGCTTCCCGCAGGACGCCCTGGAGATCGTCGGCTTCGGCCGGGAGGCGCTGACGCTGACCCAGCAGGAGTTGGCCGCGGTGGAGCCGGACATGCAGCAGGGCACCAACCTCCAGCACGCGCTGCGGCTGGCCGGGCGGCACCTGCGCCGGCACCCCGGCGCGGAGCCGGTGGTGCTGGTGGTCACCGACGGCGAGCCGACCGCCCACCTCGACCCGGACGACGGGGAGGCGCTGTTCCACTGGCCGCCGCTGCCGGAGACGATCGAGGCGACCATCCGCGAGGTGGACAAGCTGACCCGCTACGGCACCACGCTCAACCTCTTCATGCTCGGCGACGATCCGGGGCTGCGCCGCTTCGTCGACGCGGTGGCCCGCCGCTCGAAGGGCCGGATGTTCACCCCGGACCTCGACGACCTCGGCGAGTACGTCGTCTCCGACTACCTGCGCGCCCGGCGGGGCCGGCGCTGAGCCGCCCGTCCGGGTGATCCCGGTGCGGTAACGCCCCGGTCCGCGCCGGTCGGCGGGGTTGACTGGGGACGTGGAGAGCGCGGGGCTGCGGCGGATCTACGACGAACTGCTCGCCGAGGTGGAGGCGGGCGGCTTCGGTGAGCCGCCGCAGGGGCAGCTGACCGCCGCGCAGATCGTGGCCCATCTGGCCGCCAACGACGAGCTGATGAGCGAGGCCACCGAGGCGGTCCTCGCCGGCTCGCCCTTCGCCTACTACGACCTGGAGACCATCCACCGCCCCCAGGTGGACGCGCTGGTCGCCGACTGCGGCGGCCTGGACGGGCTGGCCACCCTGCTGCGGGCCACCAGCCAGAAGCTCTGCGCCCTGGTGGACCGGCTCGGCCCGGCGGCGGAGACCCCGGTCGACACCCACCTGCGGGAGGGCTTCGACCTGGTCGTCGACGACACCCTGCCCTGGTCGCGCACCCTGGACCTGCACGCCCGCGTCCACCTGCCGAAACACCTCGCGCAGCTCCGGGTCCTGCGGACACCGCCGGGGACGCCCATTGCCGACCGGCCGACCGTCGACCGGTCGATCGGGTCGTGAGCCAACCGGTGCGGTGAGCCGGCGCGGGGCGGGCCTGCGCAGCGCGGCCCGGTCGGCCGTCCCCGCGCTGTTGCGGCACCGGATCCGGATGGCGCTGCCGGTGATCGGCCAGTGCGCGCTGACGGCGGGCGCGGCGTGGTGGATCGCGGCGACCCTCTTCGGCCACCAGGCGCCGATCTTCGCCGCCACCGGCTCGTTGATCTGCCTGTCGGCGGGCATGGGCGGGCGGGGCCGGCAGGCCGTCGACCTGTTCGTGGGGGTGCTGGCGGGCGTCGCGGTGGGGGAGGGCGTCCAGGCCCTCGACCTCGGCATCGGATTCCTGGTGATGGTGCCGGCCCTCGCGCTCGCGATGTCGATCGCCGCCCTGGTCGACCCGCGGCCGCTGACCTACGTCCAGGCCGGCACCGCCGTGTTGATCGTGACCGCACTGGGGCCGGCGCGGTCACCCGCCGGCTATCTGCTGGACGTGGCGGTCGGCGGCGCGCTGGGTCTGCTCGGCAGCCAGGTGCTGTTCAGCCCCGATCCGGTGAAGCTGGTCGCCGCGCCGGTCCCGGAGATCCTGCGGGACACCGCGCTCGCGCTGCGGACGGCGGCCGAGGCGCTGCGCCGGGGCGGGCCGGGGCTGGCGGCCACCGCCTGCGAGCAGGCCCGGCACGCCAACGCCCGCCTCGGCCGGCTCACCGAGGCCCGGGTGGAGGCCCACCGGGTCACCGGCCGCACCGTACGCGGGCGCCGGCGCGCCGCCCGGCTGCACCGGGCCGACCGCCCCCTCGACGACGTCCACGTGCTGGTCGCCGCCGCCCTGCTGCTCTGCGACGACGTGCACGGACAGCTCACGTCCCACCCGACGGTGGGGTCGGGCCCGTTGCCGGACCGGTTGACCGAGCTGGCCGACGGGCTGGCGGAGCTTTCCGCCGCCGCCACCGACCGCTCCGGATCCCGGCCCGGGTCCACCGCACCCGTGCCGTCCGGCCCCGGCGACGACCGCCCGCTGATCGAGGTGCACCTGCGCGACGCCACCGCCGCCCTGCACCGGCTCCGGGCCGCCGCCCCGCCCTGACCCCGCCGACCGGGCGGTCCTCGCCCGCGGCGCGGGAACGCCGATCAGGGGTGCCGGTGGAAGGCCCGGCGGTACGCGCTCGGGGCGACGCCGATGCGCTGGCGGAGCTGCTGGCGCAGGGCGGCGGCGGTGCCGAAGCCGCAGCGGTGGGCCACCTGGTCGACGGTCAGGTCGGTGGTCTCCAGCAGCAGCCGGGCGTGGTCGGTGCGCTCCTGGAGCAGCCACTGGGCGGGGCTCAGCCCGGTCTCGGAGCGGAAGTGCCGGGTGAAGGTACGGACGCTCATCCGCGCGTGCTCGGCCAGGTCGCGCAGGGTGACCGGCTCGTGCAGCCGTTGCCGGGCCCACTCCCGGGTGCCGGCGGTGCCCGTTGCCGCCCGGTGGGGCACCGGGCGCTCGATGTACTGGGCCTGGCCGCCGTCGCGCCACGGCGGCACCACGCAGCGGCGGGCCGAGCGGTTGGCCACCTCGCTGCCGTGGTCGGTGCGGATGACGTGCAGGCACAGGTCGAGGCCGGCGGCCACCCCGGCCGAGGTGAGCACGTCGTCGGATTCGATGAAGAGCACGTCGGGGTCCAGGTCGACCGCCGGGTGCAGCCGGCGGAACAGGTCCGCGTACGCCCAGTGGGTGGTGGCCCGCCGGCCGTCGAGCAGCCCGGCGGCGGCCAGCACGAACGCGCCGGTGCAGATCGACATGATCCGCGCGCCCCGCTCGTGGGCCGCCCGCAGCGCCGCCGCGACCTCGGGGTCGAGGACGCCGTCGGTCAGCGCCGGACCACCGTGGATGCCCGGTACGACCACCGTGTCGGCGGCCTCGACCAGTTCGAGCCCGTGGTCGGGCAGTACCTGGTACCCGGCGGTGCTGCGCACCGGGCGGCCCCCCGGCGTGCAGGCGTCGACCGTGTAGAGCGGCCGCAGGTCCTTGGTGCGGGCGGTGCCGAAGACCTGGGAGGGGGTGCCGAGGTCGAGGCCGACCACCTGGTCGATGGCGAGCACCGCCACCCGGTGCGGGACGATCGTCATGGCCCGATTATTGCGCATGATGGCTTTCCGGCCACTCGTCGTCTGCGGGCCCGCCGTCGAGACTCGTGTCGTGAACCGAACCCGCCGTCTCCACCCCGCCTGGCTGGTCGCCGCCGTCGCGTTCGTCGCGCTGGTCGGCGCCGCCGGCTTCCGGGCCACCCCCTCGGTCCTGCTGCACCCGTTGCACGCCGAGTTCGGCTGGCCGCTGGCCACCGTCTCCGCCGCCGTCTCGGTCAACCTGCTGCTCTACGGGCTGACCGCGCCGTTCGCCGCCGCGCTGATGGACCGGTTCGGCGTCCGGCGGGTGGTGGCCGGCGCGCTGGCGTTGGTAGCGGCCGGCAGCGGCCTGACGGTGTTCATGACGGCCAGCTGGCAGCTGATCCTCTGCTGGGGGGTGCTCGTCGGGCTGGGCACCGGGTCGATGGCGCTCGCCTTCGTGGCCACGGTCACCGGGCGCTGGTTCGTCCGCCGTCGCGGGCTGGTCACCGGGGTGCTGACCGCCGGCGGGGCGGCCGGGCAACTGGTCTTCCTGCCGCTGCTCGCCGTGCTGGTCCGCGACCACGGGTGGCGCACGGCGGCGCTCGTCGTCGCGGGGGCGGCGCTGGCGGTCGTACCGCTGGTGGCCTGGCTGCTGCGGGAACACCCGGCGGATCTCGGCCTGCCCGCCTACGGCGCGGCGGAGGTGGTGCCGCCCGCGCCGACGACGGGCGGCGCGGCCTCCCGGGCCGTCGGCGCGCTGGCCTCGGCCGCGCGGACCAGGCCGTTCTGGCTGCTCGCCGGCGGCTTCGCGATCTGCGGCGCGACCACCAACGGGCTGGTCGGCACGCACTTCGTGCCGGCCGCCCACGACCACGGGATGCCGGAGACCACCGCCGCGGGGCTGCTCGCCCTGGTCGGGCTCTTCGACATCGTCGGCACCATCGCCTCCGGCTGGCTCACCGACCGGGTGGACAGCCGGCTGCTGCTCGGCGGCTACTACGCGCTGCGCGGCGGGTCGCTGCTGGTGCTGCCCGGCCTCTTCGCCGGCACGGCCGAGCCGAGCATGCTGGTCTTCATCATCTTCTACGGCCTGGACTGGGTGGCCACCGTGCCGCCGACCGTCGCGCTGTGCCGGGAGTACTTCGGCGCGGCGGGCGCGGTGGTCTTCGGCTGGGTCTTCGCCGCCCACCAGTTCGGCGCGGCGGTCGCCGCGACCGGGGCGGGCCTGGTCCGCGACCGCCTCGGCGACTACGCGGTTGCCTGGTACGTCGCCGGGGCGCTGTCGATCGGCGCGGCCGGGCTCTCGCTGCTGCTGCGCCGCCGGGAACCGGTGCCGGTGCCGGTGCCCGTGGTGGCGCCGCCGGCCCGGGCCTGGAGCTACCGGGGCTGAGCTCAGCCCACCGTCCACTGCTGGGGGGCGGCGCCGGTGCACGGGACCTGGACGAGTTCGTCGCCGGACTCGGTGCCGCCGTCCTTCACCTCGGCGCACTTGCCGGAGTGGACCGCGACCAGCAGCACCGGGCCGGTGCCGACCGGGGTCAGCCGCCACTGCTGGTTGGCCTGCCCGTGGCAGGGGAACTGCTGGAGCTTCGCGCCGTCGTCGGTGCTGCCGCCCTCGACGTCCAGGCACTGCGCGTGCGCCGCGTTGGTGAGGGTGACCAGGTCCGGGGCGACCGGGTTGGCCACCCACTGCTGCTCCGGCCCGCCTGAGCAGCCGGCCAACTCGGCCTTGGCCTTCTCGTCCTCGTCGTCGGTGCCGACGCAGAGGCCGGAGGCCACCGCCCGGAACACCTTCGGCCCGGCCACCGGGGCGGGCGGGGTGGTCGGCGCGGCGGTCGGCGACGGCGCGGCGGGGGTGGTCGGGGCCGGTTCGGTGACCTCCGGCGACGGCGGCTGAGCCGGGGGCGCGGAGGCGGCCGACGCCGGCACCACCGGCTGGTCGCCGCCGCCGAGCACGCCGGTGGCGAAGAAGACCCCCACCAGTACGCCGACCAGCCCGGCGGCCAGCGCGAACCGGATCAGCGGGTCCCGGGGCAGCCCGGGTCGGGCGGACCGGCGGGTGCCGTAGACGGTGCCGGCCGGGTCGTGGTGTTCGTCGGGGGCGGACATGGGGGAATCCTGACCCACCGGACCGGTCGATGGCCACCCGGCCCGGCCGGCGGTGACTCAGTCGACGACCGTGACGTCCTTCCAGAACGCCACCCGGTCGCGCACCATCTCGGCGTCCGGCTTCGGGTCCGGGTAGTACCAGACGGCGTCGGCGCTGGTCCGGCCGTCGTGCTCGAGGGTGTAGTAGGAGGCGGTGCCCTTCCACGGGCAGAACGTGTGGGTCGCCGACTCCCGGATCAGATCGTCGCGCAGGGCGGCGCGAGGGAAGTAGTGGTTGCCCTCCACCAGGACGGTGTCGTCGCTCTCGGCGATCACCAGGTCGTTCCAGACGGCTTTCGGCATGGGTCCACGCTATGCCGTCCGCCCCGAACCGACCACCGATCGGCGGCGGGTCAGCGTGCGGGCTCCGGGTCGGTCACGTCCGCGACCGTCGCCCCGAGCGTGGTGATCGCCGCGTCGGCGTCCAGCGCGACGGCGACGCCGTGCTCGCCCGCGCCGAGGGTGATCTCCCGGCCGCGCAGCCGCTCGTCGGCGACGACCGGCCAGGCGGTGGTCGCGCCGAACGGGGTGATGGTGCCCCGTTCGTAGCCGGTGGCGTCGCGGGCCGCCGCCGCGTCGGGCATGGAGAGCCGGTTGACGCCGAGCAGCGCGCGCAGCTTGGGCCAGGAGATCACCCGGTCGCCCGGGGTGAGCACGAAGAGATGGTCGTCCGGGCCGCGGCGGACCACGATCGTCTTCACCACGTCCGGCACCGCGACGCCGCGGGCGGCGGCGGCCTCGGCGAGGCTGCGCACCGGCCCGTGCCGGATCACCCGGTACGGCAGACCGGCGGCGTCCAGGGCGGCGAGGGCGGGCGACGGCACGTCCGCCACGGTAACGGGATCGTCCGATCGTGGTGGCGAAAAGGCCACCATGGACATCCCACGCGCGGGCCGTTCGGCGCGTAAGGTGATCTCATGCGCGCGCTGCGTGATCATGACCTGGCGGTGGACACGTTGCGGCGGTCGTACGCCGCGGTGCCCCTCGGGGAACCCGTCCGCCTCGCCAAACGCACCTCGAATCTGTTCCGCCCCCGGGCGGCCACCAGCTCACCGGGCCTGGACGTCTCCGGGCTGGACGGCGTGCTGTCGGTCGACCCCCGGGCCCGTACCGCCGACGTGCAGGGCATGTGCACGTACGAGGACCTGGTCGACGCCACCCTCCCGCACGGACTGATGCCGCTGGTCGTGCCGCAGTTGCGCACGATCACCCTGGGCGGCGCGGTCACCGGGCTGGGCATCGAGTCCACCTCGTTCCGCAACGGCCTGCCGCACGAGTCGGTGACCGAGATGGACGTGCTCACCGGCGCGGGCGAGATCCTCACCGCCCGCCCGGAGGGCGAGCACGCCGACCTCTTCGCCGCCTTCCCCAACTCGCTGGGCAGCCTCGGCTACGCCACCCGGCTGCGCATCGAGCTCCAGCCCGTACGCCACGCCGTGGCGCTGCGCAACGTGCGCTTCAGCCGGCTGGAGGAGCTGACCGAGGCGATCGGCGACGTGGTCGTCAAGGGTGAGTGGGAGGGGCAGCCCGTCGACGCGATGGACGGGGTGATGTTCAGCCCCGGCGAGGCGTACCTGACCCTGGGCACCTTCACCGACGACGCGCCGCAGCTCAGCGACTACACCGGCCAGGAGATCTACTACCGGTCGCTGCGCCGGCGCACCCGCGACGCGCTGACCACCCACAACTACCTCTGGCGCTGGGACACCGACTGGTTCTGGTGCTCGGCGGCGTTCGGGGTGCAGCACCCGGTCGTCCGCCGGCTCTGGCCGGCCCGGTGGCGGCGCAGCGACTTCTACCACCGGCTGGTCCGGCTGGAACACCGGCACCAGGTCGCCGCGCGGGTCGACCGCTGGCGCGGGCGCCCGGCCCGTGAGCGGGTGGTGCAGGACGTCGAGATCCCGCTGGAGGCCACCGCCGACTTCCTCCGCTGGTTCGCCGCCAACGTGGGCATGAACCCGGTCTGGCTCTGCCCGCTGCGGTTGCGCGAGCCGGCCGGGCCGGGCTCGGCGCGGTCCTGGCCGCTGTATCCGCTCCGGCCGGGGCAGACCTACGTCAACATCGGTTTCTGGGGAAGTGTGCCGATCGCCGACGGAGCGGCCGACGGCGACGTGAACCGCTCGATCGAGCGGGCGGTGTCCGACATGGGTGGTCACAAGTCCCTCTACTCGGACGCGTACTACGACCGAGCGGCCTTCGACCGGCTCTACGGCGGGGAGACCTGGCGTGCCGTGAAGGACCGCTACGACCCGGATCACCGGCTCACCGGACTCTACGAGAAGGCGGTTGCACGCAAATGAGCCTGACCGACCGAGAACAGGGGGCGAGCAGTTCCCCCGCCACACCACCGCCGGCCGGGGGCCGGCGCGCCGCCCCCACCGTCGCCGACGTCGTCCGGGCGCTGACCACCGGCGAGCTGCCGGTGCGGATCACCGGGTACGACGGCAGCGCGATCGGCCCGGCCGACAGCGGGATCACCCTGTCCATCTGCTCCGAGCGTGGTCTGACGTACCTGCTCACCGCCCCCGGTGACCTGGGCATGGCGCGGGCGTACGTCAGCGGCGACCTCCAGTTGCACGGCGTGCACCCCGGCGACCCGTACGAGGCGTTGCGGGTGCTCAAGGACGAGCTGCGGGTGCGTACCCCGTCGCTGGCCGAGGGGCTGGCGCTGGTGCGCGGGCTGGGCTGGGAGCGGCTGCTGCCCCCGCCGCCCCCGCCGCAGGAGGCGCAGCCGCGCTGGCGGCGGGTGATGAACGGGCTGCGCCACTCCCGCCTGCGGGACAGCACCGCCATCTCGCACCACTACGACGTCTCGAACGCCTTCTACGAGAAGGTGCTCGGCCCGTCCATGACGTACACCTGCGCGGTGTTCCACAGCCCGGGCGACACGCTGGAGCAGGCCCAGGCGGCCAAGTACGACCTGGTCGCCGGCAAGCTGGCGCTCAAGCCGGGGATGCGGCTGCTCGACGTGGGCTGCGGCTGGGGCGGCATGGTCCGGCACGCCGCCCGGGAGTACGGCGTGAAGGCGCTCGGCGTCACGCTGTCCCGGGAGCAGGCGCGGTGGGCGCAGGCGGCGATCGAGCGGGAGGGGCTGACCGAGCTGGCCGAGGTGCGCCACCTGGACTACCGGGACGCCCCGTGGCAGCAGTTCGATGTGGTCTCCTCGATCGGGCTGACCGAGCACATCGGGGTGCGCAACTACCCGGCGTACTTCGCGGCGCTGCGGGACCGGCTGCGGCCGCACGGCCGGCTGCTCAACCACTGCATCACCCGGGCCGACAACCGGGCCCCGCACCGCTCCGGCGCCTTCATCGACCGGTACGTCTTCCCGGACGGCGAACTGGCCGGGCCGGGCCGGCTGATCAGTGAGATCCACGACGTGGGGCTGGAGGTGCACCACGAGGAGAACCTGCGGCAGCACTACGCGCTGACCCTGGCCGCCTGGTGCCGCAACCTCGTCGAGAACTGGGACTTCTGCGTCTCGGAGGTGGGGCAGGGCACCGCGCGGGTGTGGGGCCTCTACATGGCCGGGTCGCGGCTGGCCTTCGAGACCAACGGCATCCAGCTGCACCAGGTGCTGGCCACCCGCAACGGGCCGGGCGGGCAGGCGTCGTACCCGCTGCGCCCCGACTGGACGCCCTGATCGCGGAACCGCCTGAGGAGAGCCGCGCCGGGTCGGCGCGGCTTTCCTCGACCCTATTGACAAAGAAAGTTTTTACGTACAAGCTCATTTGTGCGATGAGAGACGTCATGTACCTGGAGCAGATCGAGCAGGCCGAGGTCCTGCTCAAGCCGCAGCGCGTCGAGGTGCTGCGGCAGTTGGCCGAGCCCCGCACCTGCACCGAGGTCGCCACCCGGCTGGAGCAGACGCCGCAGCGCGTCTACTACCACGTCAAGCAGTTGGTGGCGGCCGGCCTGGTCGAGCAGGTGTCGAGCCGGAAGGTGCGCGGCATCAGCGAGGGCATCTACCAGGCCGCCGCCCGGTCGTACTGGCTCTCGCCCCGCCTGGTGGGGCGGGTCGGCGGGGTGCGCCGGGCCCGGGACGAGCTCAGCCTGGGCTACCTGCTCGACCTGATGGAGGAGGTCCAGGCGGACGTCGCCGCCCTCGACCGGTCCGCGCCGGAGCTGCCCTCCATCGGGGTGTCCGGCGAGATCCGGGTGCCGGCCGAGCGCCGGCAGGAGTTCCTGCACGACCTGCAGTCCACGCTGCGGGACCTGTTCACACGCTACGGCGGCGCCGAGGGGGACGCCTTCAAGCTGGCCGTGGCCTGTTACCCCAAGGGGGACGACCGTGAGTGATTCGTTGAAGCTGGGTGCCCGTCTCGCCGCGCCGGTCGAGGCCGTCCGGCGCGCCCTGACCGACCCGGCCGAGCTGCGCGTCTGGTTCGCCGAGCACGCCGAGGTGGAGCTGCCCCGACGGTACGAGTTCTGGGGCCGCTTCACGCCCGAGGGCGACGCGCCACACCAGCGCCTGCTGCACGCCGACGAGGACACGCTGCGCTTCGCCTGGCTGCTCGACGGGGTGGAGACCACCAGCGAGATAGCCCTGACGCCCGAGGGGCCGGGCAGCACCCTGCTGACCCTCACCCAGAGCCACTTCAACTTCGCCGAGGCAATGGACGGCAGCACCATCCGGGGGGTGCTCCAGACCTGGTGGAGCCTGTCGATCGCCAACCTCGCCGCGCACCTGGAGGGGCGACCACTGCTGCCGAAGACCGACTTCACCTCCGCCGACCTGCGCGGCGAGCTGCTGATCGGCGCGCCGGTCGAGCGGGTCTGGCAGTCGCTGACCGACTCCGCCCAGGCCAGCGCCTGGTTCGGCTACCCGATCGGCATCGAGCCCTGGGTCGGCGGCCGGTACGCCATGGGCGGCTTCGAGGCCGGGTACGCGGCCAAGGTGGTCGACCTGGAGCCAGGCCACCGGATGTCCGTCGACTGGGGACCGACCGGCATCAGCACCTGGGAGCTGGCCGAGTCCGACGGGAAGACCAAGCTGACCTTCGTGCAGAGCGGCTTCGACGAGGGCAACCCGCCGTACGCGGCCTGGAGCGGGTCGGTGGCCGGCCTGTCCGAGCTGCGCCGCTACCACGAGATGGCCGACTGGCAGCCGATCTGGGTGCTGGAGGAACTGCCCACCGGCGCCTGACCGCCATCGTTCGTCGGCGCGGGGCGCCCCCCCCCCGGGGGGGGCCCCCCCCGGCCCCCCCCCCGGGGGGGGGGCGCGGGGGGGGCCCCCGCGGGGGGGGCGGGGGGGGGGGGGGGGTGTGGGGGGGGGGGGGGGCCGGTGGGGGGGT
>NZ_JARXXY010000060.1:0-23980 GCF_029893845.1 Micromonospora sp. A200
CGTCCTGGGCGCGGCGCGCCGGGCGGGGGGGGGGGGGGGGCCCCCCCGCGCCCCCCCCCCCCCCCCGCAACGTCTGTGCCCGCTCGGGCGGGTCAGTCCTCCTCGGCCTCCGGGCCGGCCACCTCGACGCCGTCGCTGCCGCGCACGACGTGGATGCACTCGCCCGGGCACTCCTTCGCCGAGTCGATCACCTCCAGGCGCAGGTGCTCCGGCACGTCCACCCGGCTGCCGGGGGCCAGTCGCAGCTCGCCGTCGGGGCCCTTGACGTACGCCAGGCCGTCGACGTCGAACTCGAAGACCTCCGGCGCGTACTGCACGCAGAGCCCGTCGCCCGTGCAGAGATCCTGGTCCACCCAGACCTGAAGCTGGTCCGTCACGACCTCCGCCACGATGCACCCCCCATGTTCTCCCGTCCCACGCCCCGACGGTACCTGAACGCCCGTACCCGCCCCGGAGGCGACCCTTGGCGATCAAGGTTCGGTGACGAGGGCGTTGCGTAGGACCGAATCGCGCTCATAGCGGCTAGTGTTAGGGCAGAACGTTCAAGCCCCCCGGGGAGGTGGGACGTGGCACGCAGCGACGACGCGGACTCGCGCGCCGCACGGTGGGAAAAGGAAGCCCACGATCTCTCCACGCAGGTCGCGTTCCTGCAAGAGGAACTCGCTCTGGTGCGGCGCAAGTTGACCGAAAGCCCCCGACACGTCCGGCAGCTCGAAGAGCGGCTGGCGGCCACCCAGGCACAGTTGGCGCGGCTGACCGAGAACAACGACCGGCTCGTGAGCACCCTCAAGGAGGCTCGCGCGCAGATCGTGACGCTCAAGGAGGAGATCGACCGGCTGGCGCAGCCACCTAGTGGCTACGGCGTCTTCCTCGCGCGGCACGACGACGGCACGGTGGACATCTTCACCGGCGGACGCAAGCTCCGGGTCGCCGTCTCGCCCTCGCTGGACGCCGCCGAGCTGCGGCGTGGCCAGGAGGTCCTGCTCAACGACGCGCTCAACATCGTCGACGCCTTCGGCTACGAGCGGGTCGGCGAGGTGGTGATGCTCAAGGAGATCCTCACGGGTCCCGACGGCAGCACCGGCGACCGCGCGCTGGTGGTCTCGCACTCCGACGAGGAGCGCATCGTGCACCTCGCGGAGACCCTGATCGGCTCGCCGATCCGGGCCGGCGACTCGCTCATGATCGAACCCCGCTCGGCGTACGCGTACGAGCGGATCCCGAAGAGCGAGGTCGAGGAGCTCGTCCTGGAGGAGGTGCCCGACGTCGACTACGGCGACATCGGTGGCCTCCAGTCGCAGATCGAGCAGATCCGCGACGCGGTGGAGCTGCCCTTCCTGCACGCCGACCTGTTCCGCGAGCACCAGCTCCGGCCGCCGAAGGGCATCCTGCTCTACGGGCCGCCCGGCTGCGGCAAGACGCTGATCGCCAAGGCGGTGGCCAACTCGCTGGCCAAGAAGATCGCCGAGCGCCGGGGTGAGGAGAAGCACACCAGCTTCTTCCTCAACATCAAGGGCCCCGAGCTGCTCAACAAGTACGTCGGCGAGACCGAGCGGCACATTCGGCTGATCTTCCAGCGGGCCCGGGAGAAGGCCGGCGAGGGCACCCCCGTCATCGTCTTCTTCGACGAGATGGACTCCGTCTTCCGCACCCGTGGCTCCGGTGTCTCCTCCGACGTCGAGAACACCATCGTCCCGCAGCTGCTCAGCGAGATCGACGGTGTGGAGGGGCTGGAGAACGTCATCGTGATCGGCGCCTCCAACCGGGAGGACATGATCGACCCGGCCATCCTGCGCCCCGGCCGGCTCGACGTGAAGATCAAGATCGAGCGTCCGGACGCCGAGGCGGCCAAGGACATCTTCTCCAAGTACATCCTCTCCGGGCTGCCCCTGCACCCGGACGACCTCGCCGAGCACGGCAGTGACCCGCAGGCCACCGTGGCAGCGATGATCGACGCGGTCGTGCTCCGGATGTACTCCGAGACCGAGGAGAACCGCTTCCTCGAGGTGACCTACGCCAACGGCGACAAGGAAGTCCTCTACTTCAAGGACTTCAACTCCGGCGCCATGATCCAGAACATCGTCGACCGCGGCAAGAAGATGGCGATCAAGGAGTTCCTCACCTCCGGACGCAAGGGCCTGCGCCTGCAGCACCTGCTCGACGCCTGCGTCGACGAGTTCCGCGAGAACGAGGACCTGCCCAACACCACCAACCCGGACGACTGGGCCCGGATCTCCGGCAAGAAGGGCGAGCGGATCGTCTACATCCGCACGCTCGTCTCCGGCGGCAAGGGCGCCGAGGCCGGCCGGTCCATCGAGACCGCCAGCAACACCGGCCAGTACCTCTGACCGGACGACGACGAAGCCCCGCGGCGCCCGCGCCGCGGGGCTTCCTCGCATGTCACGACACGTTCACCTGGGCGATGCGTCCCCAGGGAGTGGAATGCCGGACTCGTCGGTAGACTTCGCACACCGCCATCGACCGTCCGAGGAGCTTCGTGTCGTCCGAGGTCACCGTCGTTGACCCGCCCACCACGGCGGTCGAGGACGCGCACCCGCCCGCCCCGACCCGGCGCCCCTGGCGACGGGTCCCGGTCGTGCTCGCGGCGCTCGTGGCGGCCTGGGCCGTACCCGCCGCAACGCACGCCCTGCACGGCGGCTGGCTGCTGCCGCCGCTCGTACTGCTCGCCACCGCCAGCGTGCTGCGCGGCGGCCGTACCCTGCTCGACCGGCTGGTGCTCGCGCTCGCCCTGCTGCTCGGCGCGGCCACCGCCGGCGGACTGCTCTTCGCCGTCTGGCCCTGGGGCATGCGGCCCGTGCCGCTGACCGGCCTCGCCCTCACCGCGGTCGTCCTCGCCGCCGCCGGGCTGCGCCGACGCCCCCGCCTGCCGCGCCCCGGCTGGGTCGACCTGTTCCCCGTCGCCGGCACCGCCGCGATGCTCACGTACCTCTCCGCGCCCTGGCAGCGCGCCACCGACCTCGCCGACCAGTTGACCATCCTCGGCCGCGGCGAGGACAACTGGCGGCACCTGGCCCTCTTCGACGTCGTCGGCCGCCTCGGCGGCTACGCCTTCGTCGACCCCGCCGCCGCCAAGGACCAGATCCTCTCCCAACTGCTCTACTACCCCCAGGGCTGGCACCTGGTCACCGCCCTGCTCGACGGCTTCCTCACCCCCGTCGGCGCCGCGCCCCGCGGCCCCGCCGCCGTCGACCACTACGCCGGCTGGCTCATGGCCAGCTTCGGACTCCTCGTGCTGGTGGTGCTCTG
Organism: Micromonospora sp. A200; assembly: GCF_029893845.1. Taxonomy (NCBI): domain Bacteria; kingdom Bacillati; phylum Actinomycetota; class Actinomycetes; order Micromonosporales; family Micromonosporaceae; genus Micromonospora; species Micromonospora sp. A200. The sequence goes on from NZ_JARXXY010000060.1 coordinate 3,268, forward strand.
GGCCGCGCACCGCATCGCCGGACCCGTCCACCCGATGCACCGCATCGTGCTCACCGTCGTCGTCGGCGCCCTGATCCTCGGCACCCAACTGCCCCGCCTGATCGTCTCCGGCTACCCGACCGAGATCCTCGGGCTCGCCCTCACCGTGCTCCTCGCCGCGCTGGTCGGCCGGCCACTCGCCAACACCCGCGAACAGGTCGTCCTGCTCGCCGCGCTGCTCGTCGCCATCGGCTTCACCTACTACCTGTTCCTCCCGCCCGCCGCCGTGCTGGTGCTCTGCTGGGTGCTCGGCCACCGGCGGGAGGCGCTGCGCCGCTGGCCCACCGTGCTCGCCGTCGGCCTCCTCACCGCCCCCCTCGCCCTGATCGCCCCGCTGCTCGGCGTGCTGCGCGCCAAGCAAACCGAGGCGCTGGCCGTCAACGGCGGCATCGAGGCCCGCACCGAAGCCTGGCGCGCCCTCATCTGGCTCGGCGGCATCGTCGGGGTGGCCCTGCTCGTCCAGGTCCGCCGCGCCGACCCCACCTGGCGGCGCTGGCTGCTCGTCGCCGCCATCGGCGTCGCCCTGCCGCTCGGCATCGCCCGGTACAACACCACCTCCGGCGTCGAGCCCGGCTACTACTTCATCAAGTCCACCCACCTGGCCACCGCGCTGCTCGTCGTCGGCGCCGCCGCAGTGGTCCGGCTGCTGCCCGTACCCCGGCCCGGCCGGTCGCCGCGCGGCGTCGCGACCACCGTCGCCGGCGTGCTCACCGGCGTCGTCGTCATGGCCGTCGCCGTGACGCTCTGCGGCGTCACCGGCTGGCACCCCAGCCTGCTCGTCGCCAACGAGCGGACCTGGACGCAACGGTGGGTGCACCAGGATCTGCACCTGCCGTCCAAAGAGGCGTGGGTCTGCGCCGCCGCCGCGCAGCGGTACCCCGACCTGCCCGACACCACCACCATCGTCCTCGACCGCGGCCCCTACCGGGGCTACGTCGAGACCCTCTGCGTCGACGCCCTGCACGGCACCACCGCGCGCACCGAACCCGGCGTATACAACCTGGACTTCCTCGAACCCGAACGCACCGACCAGATCGTCCGGCGGGTCTCCGGGCCGATCCGCTTCATCACCGCCGATCCCCGCGCCGAACGCCGGGTCCAGCGGCTGATCAGGACGGACCCGTCACTGCGGCACCGGGTCAGCTTCGTATCCCTCACCGTTCCCGAGTGCGACGTGCTCCCCTCCGAGCCGCCCCCCGTGCCCGGCGCCCCACCCGCGACACCCGCGCCGCCTGTGCCGGCGTGCCCCCCTACGCCCTGAGGCGGACTACGCTCGACGTGACGGGGGACCGGGTCGGGCGAGCGAAGCGGGTAGGTCGATGAGCGTAAGACGGATCATGGGCACCGAGGTCGAGTACGGGATCTCCGTGCCCGGCCAGGCCGGAGCCAACCCGATGGTCACCTCCTCCCAGGTGGTCAACGCCTACGGAGCGCGCCCCGAACTCAACCGGGGCGGCCGGGCCCGGTGGGACTACGAGGAGGAGTCGCCACTGCGCGACGCCCGCGGCTTCACCTACTCCGGAGCCGCGTACGACCCCGCCGAGGCGCTCGCCGACGAGGACCTCGGCCTGGCCAACGTGATACTCACCAACGGCGCGCGGCTCTACGTCGACCACGCCCACCCCGAGTACTCCACCCCCGAGGTCACCAACCCGCTGGACCTGGTGCGCTGGGACAAGGCGGGCGAGCGGGTGATGGCCGAGGCGGCCCGCCGCGCCGCCACCATCCCGGGCACCCACCCGATCCACCTCTACAAGAACAACACCGACAACAAGGGCGCCAGCTACGGCGCGCACGAGAACTACCTCATGCGCCGGCAGACCCCGTTCGCCGACATCGTGGCGTACCTGACGCCGTTCTTCGTCACCCGGCAGATCGTCTGCGGCGCCGGCCGGGTCGGCATCGGCCAGGACGGCGGCCAGAGCGGCTTCCAGATCTCCCAGCGGGCCGACTTCTTCGAGGTCGAGGTCGGCCTGGAAACCACCCTCAAGCGGCCCATCATCAACACCCGGGACGAGCCGCACGCCGACGCCGACAAGTACCGGCGGCTGCACGTCATCATCGGCGACGCCAACCTCTCGGAGATCTCCACCTACCTCAAGCTCGGCACCACCGCGCTGATCCTCACCATGATCGAGGAGAAGGCGCTCGGCGCCGACCTGGGCATCGCCGACCCGGTCAGCGAACTGCGCGCGGTCAGCCACGACCCGTCGCTGAAGCACCTGATGCGGATGCGCGACGGCCGCCGGCTGACCGCCCTCGACGTCCAGTGGGCGTACCTGGACCGGGTCCGGTCCTTTGTCGACGACCGGTACGGCGACGACGTCGACGAGCAGACCACGGACGTGCTGGACCGGTGGGAGAGCGTGCTGGACCGGCTCGGCCGCGACGCGTTCCTCTGCGCCGACGAGCTGGACTGGGTGGCCAAGCTGCGGCTGCTGGAGGGCTACCGGGAGCGGGAGAAGCTCGCCTGGGGCTCGCACAAGCTCCAACTGGTCGACCTGCAGTACTCCGACGTGCGCCCGGAGAAGGGCCTCTACCACCGGCTGGTGTCCCGCGGGTCGATGAAGACGCTGCTCGACGACGAGCAGACCCGCACCGCGATGGTCCAGCCGCCGGAGGACACCCGCGCCTACTTCCGGGGCCGCTGCCTGGCCCAGTACGCCTCCGAGGTGGTGGCCGCCAGCTGGGACTCGGTGATCTTCGACGTCGGCCGGGAATCGCTGGTCCGGGTACCGATGATGGAGCCGGAACGGGGCACCCGCGCGCACGTCGGCGCGCTGTTCGACCGGTGCGCGAGCGCCAAGGACCTGCTGGAGACGCTCACCGGCGGCTGACCGGCCGCCGACGTACGCCCGTCGGGTGCCGCGAGCCGGCGCGCGGCGGGCTTTTCGTCGCTCAGGCGAGGTAAGTTCATCGCAGACGATCGTGGAGGAGGCAGCCATGGCCACTCGTGACAGCGGCGGGCAGTCGCAGTCGGGCAAGGCCCGTCAGGGCGAGGAGATCGAGGACGTCACCACCGAGGCGAACCCGGAGGTCGCCGAGCGGCACGCCGAGATCACCGAGGACGTCGACGACCTGCTCGACGAGATCGACTCCGTCCTCGAGGAGAACGCAGAAGAGTTCGTGAGGGGTTACGTGCAAAAAGGGGGCCAGTGAGCCATATGTCCGATTCCCCGAGCGGGTCGGACAAGGTGTGCCCGCAGGGCAAGCGGGCACTTCCCCTCACTGAGTTCCACCACGACCGCCGACGGGTGGACGGGCTGGCCTTCCTCGGCAAGGCCCGCGCGACCGCCCGGTCGGAGGCGAGCCGCCGCGGGCCAGGCATCGGCCCGCAGAAGAGGTCTCCGGTGCCGGTCGCCGAGGGTCTCAAGTGGTGTTCGGGGATCTGCGGCGGCGCCGACCCGCAACACCTGGACCACGATCATCGCACCGGATGGGTGCGCGGGATACTCTGCTTCAACCGCAACGGTGGTCTTGGCCAGTTCCGTGACAGTCCCACGAGGCTGGCCAGGGCGATCACGTACCTGAGAGGAACCACGTGGCAGCGGGCTTTGATCCATCCGGGCGTCTACCAGATGTGTTCACCAACGCGGGGACGTCCTCCTTCACCTCGTTCCTGAGCAGGGTGGCCCCCGAGATGCTGCCCGGCCGACGGCCGCTGCCGCCGGGCATGGCCGCCGACCTGGCGCCGCACGCGACGACCATCGTGGCCATCTCGGCCACCGGTGGCGTGGTGATGGCCGGCGACCGGCGGGCCACCATGGGCAACCTGATCGCCCAGCGCGACATCGAGAAGGTGCACCCGGCCGACGCGTACTCGCTGGTCGGCATCGCGGGCACGGCCGGCATCGGCATCGAGCTGATGCGACTGTTCCAGGTGGAGCTGGAGCACTACGAGAAGATCGAGGGCGCGATGCTCTCGCTCGACGGCAAGGCCAACCGGCTCGCCTCGATGATCCGCGGCAACCTGGGCGCGGCCATGCAGGGGCTCGCGGTCGTGCCGCTCTTCGCCGGCTTCGACCTGGCCGCGACGGACCCGGCGACGGCCGGCCGGATCTTCAGCTTCGACGTCACCGGCGGCCCCTACGGGGAGACCGGCTACGACGCGATCGGCTCGGGCTCGCTCTTCGCCAAGTCCGCCCTGAAGAAGCGCTTCCGCCCCGGGATCTCCCTGGACGACGCGGTCCGGCTCGCCGTCGAGGCGCTCTACGACGCCGCGGACGACGACACCGCCACCGGCGGCCCGGACCTGACCCGGCGGATCTACCCGGTGGTGATGACGGCGACGGCCGACGGCACCCACCGGCTCACCGACGCCGAGACGGCGGCGATCGCCGAGGCGGTCGTGGCCGCGCGGATGGAGAACCCGGGCGGCTGAGGCCCGCTCCCACCTCACAGTCAGCAGTCGTCAGCACAGCGCCCGAAGGAGAACCGCCGCCGTGGCCATGCAGTTCTACGCCTCGCCCGAGCAGATCATGCGCGACCGCTCCGAGCTGGCCCGTAAGGGCGTCGCCCGGGGTCGCAGCGCGGTGGTCCTGAGCTATGCGGGTGGGGTGCTCTTCGTCGCGGAGAACCTCTCCAGCGCCCTGCACAAGGTCAGCGAGATCTACGACCGGATCGGCTTCGCCGCGGTCGGCCGTTACAACGAGTTCGAGAACCTGCGCCGGGCCGGTGTGCGGATGGCCGACCTGAACGGCCTGAGCTACGACCGGCGCGACGTCACCGGCCGGGCGCTGGCGAACGCGTTCGCGCAGACGCTGGGCTCGATCTTCACCGAGCAGTCCAAGCCGTTCGAGGTGGAGATCTGCGTCGCGCAGGTGGGTGCCACCGCCGAGGACGACGAGCTGTACCGGATCACCTACGACGGTTCGGTCAACGACGAGCCGGGCCGGATGGCGATGGGCGGTCAGGCCGAGGCGATCACCGGGGTGTTGAAGGCGCAGCACCGGCCGGAGATGTCGTTGAGCGAGGCGGTGCGGGCGGCCGTGCAGGCGCTGAGCAGCGTCGGCGGTGAGGGTGGGGCCGCCCGGACGATCGCCGCCAACCAGCTGGAGGTGGCGGTCCTGGACCGGCGCCGGGTGGGGCGTACCTTCCGGCGGGTCACCGGGGCGGCGCTGACCGCGCTGCTCGACGGGGACGCGGCGGGCGACGCCGCGCCGGCCGGGGGCCGGGCGAAGACGCCGACGGTGCCGACGGAGGAGGCGCACAAGCCGACCACCTCGGCCGCCTCGGCGGACCTGGAGGGTCAGCCGGAGGAGACGCCGGAGGCGTAGCGGTACCTGCGTCGGGGGCCGGGGATGTCCCCGGCCGCCGCAGCATGTCCGGCTCCGCGCGGGCCGCCGCGCCGCGGAACCCGCCGCCGAGTCCGACCGCACCCGGCCCCCGCGCACCCGCGCCCGGCCCGGCCCAAGCACTTTCACGGAAAGAGTGGCTACTCCGCGCGGAATAGCCACTCTTTCCGTGAAAGTGCAGCGCCACGTGGACGCCCGAGGCGGCCGCGGGACGCCGTCGCGGCGTCGGTACGCCCCGTCGGTCGGCCGGGGTTCGTTCGGGTCGGCCGGGGTTCGTTCGGGGTCGGCCGGCGCGGCGCCGGGACGCGCCTCGGGGCGTGTCCGGCGGGGTGCCCGGGGCACGGATACGGCGACGGCCGCCCGGCGCCTGCCGGACGGCCGTGCACCGTCGGAACGGTCAGCGCTTGCGCAGTAGCGGCTTGGCCAGGGCCCAGTAGCCGGCGGCGATGGCGTTGAAGACGCCCATGCCGGGGGGCGAGTCGATGTTCGATGGGGCGACCCGGGCAGTCATCAGCTCGGCGATGACCCCGTCGGGCACGATCCGCTCGTCCTGGAGCTGCCGGCGGCGCGACTTCAGCCAGGCCCGGTTGGTCCAGAGCCAGCCCCAGCCGCGGAACTTCTGCTTGACCCAGCCGCCGGCGAGCGCGGCGGCGAGCATGGCCACCTCGGTGAGCAGCAGGACCGGGGCGAGCACCACCAGCGTCCGGGTCTCGTACGCGGTGAGCAGCGTGACCAGCCGGTTGCGCTCGACCAGGTAGAGCTTGAGGGCGTTGCGGGAGAACTCGTAGTGGTGCCGGACGACGGCGTCCGGGACGTACTCCAGCCGGAGCCCGCGCTGCCAGAGGCGCAGGCTGAGCTCGGTGTCCTCGTGGTAGGCGAAGTACTCGGCGGCGAAGCCGTCCAGCTCCCGCCACAGCGCCCGGTTGATGACGAAGCAGCAGCCGCTGAGCGACGGCACGGTGGTGCGGACGGCGTGGGCGCTGGCCGGTTCGCCGTTGCCGCCGGCCCAGGACAGCCCGGTGAAGTGCAGCGGGTTGCCGGAGGTGTTGATCAGCTCCGGGCTGTCGGCGAGGCGGATGGAGGCCATGGCGGCGCCCACGCCCGGCTCGCCGGCCACGGCGACGACCTTGGCCAGGGCGTCGGGGGCGACAATGGCGTCGCTGTTGACGAAGGCCAGCCACTCGCCGGTGGCCTCGGCGGCGCCGACCCGGCAGCCGCCGGAGTAGCCGGTGTTCTCCTCGGGGCGGATCACCCGGACGCCGGACAAGCCCTTGACGACGTCGATGCCGTCGCCGGTGCAGCCGTTGTCGACCACGATCAGGTCGATGTCGACGTCGGTGCTGTCCAGCACGGCCCGGGCGGCGTCGACCAGGTACGGCTCGGCGCCGTAGGCCAGCATCACCGCGGTCACCTGCGGGCGGGTCATCGGATGCCTCCGGATACTCCGGTCGCCAGGGCGTCGTCGAGGGACCGGGTCGGGGTCGGGGTGGGGCGGGACTGGCGGCGCAGCAGCAGCGCCATGGCGGCGGCCACCACGACGGAGCCGACGGTGTAGGCCAGCTCGACGCGGAGCGCCACTGACGCCGGGGTGAGGGTCACGACGATCAGGGCGGCCACGCCGACGGTCCAGGCGAGGGCCTGGGCGCGGTGCCGGTCGAGGGCGAGCAGCGCCTGGCCGAGGACCATCGCCCACAGGTAGGCCAGGGTGGCCACGGCCAGCCAGGCGAAGTCGCCGTGGCCGAGCACGTCGGCGGCGTCGAACAGGGTGCCCACCAGCCAGGGGCCGAGGGCGATCGCGCCGATTGCGCCGAGGACGCCGAGCGCGGTGACGATGCCGAGCGCCCGGCGCAGCAGGCTGTGGAAGCCGCGCAGGTCGCCGGTGGTGGCGGAGGTGGCCAGGCCGGGCAGCAGCGACGCCTGCAGGGAGGCGAAGACGAACAGCGGGATGCGTACCAGCACCAGCGCGGAGAGCAGCGCTCCGGCGGTGGCGACGTCGGACGGGTCGAGCAGCCGTACGTTGATCACGCCGACGTTCACCACGACCTGGGAGAGCAGGCTGGAGACGGTGAGCAGGCCGAGGCCGCGCAGCAGCGCGCCCCAGGCGACCGGTACGCCGCCGCCGGCGGCACGCAGCACCGGCGGCAGGGTGAGCAGGACGCCGGCCAGTGGGGCGATCACCAGCACCAGCCCGTACCACAGGGGTGAGGTGACGCCGGTGAGCCCGAGCACGGCGACCATGGCGATCCGCAGTCCGCCGTCGACGCCGAGCTGGGTGCCGTACCAGGGGAAGAGTTGCAGGCCGGAGAGGACGCCGCGGGTGGTGTAGGCGACGGCCATGGCGACGAGCGCGCCGATCAGCACGGTGACCATGGCGGCGTCGCCGGCGAAGAGCCGGTCGGTGAGCGGCCCGTGCGCGGCGAGGATCACCACGATCATCGCGGCGAGCACCCCGGCGGCGAGGACGGCACCGCGGGCCAGCACGGGGCCGGGCGGCAGTCCCTGGCTGCGGCGGGCGGCGACGACCCGGGCGACCTCCTGTTCGACGGGCATGAACACGCCGATGCCGAGGGTGAAGACGATCGCCCAGAGCACCGACAGGGTGTTGTAGTCGGCCTCGGTGAGGCTGTGCCCGGCCACCGCGAGGTGGACGTAGGAGGCCAGCCCGAGCAGGGCCAGCCCGGCACCCACGGCGAGGGTGCCGGGCGGGACGAGGTGGAGCAGCCGCCGGATCACCGGCGGATGAGCGCCAGCGTGAGTACCGCGAACGCGCGACCGAGGTAGATCATCGCCTTGGCGGGGGAGTGGCTGGGCGTGCCGGCCATCCGCTTGCGCATGGCCACCGGCACCTGCCGGATCTTGTAGCCGCGCCGGGCGGTGTGCACCAGCGTCTCGACGGTGTCGCCGAGGTACTCGGCCGGGTACCAGCCGGCGAACATCTCGATCACCCGCCGGTTGGCGGCGCGGAAGCCGGACGTGGTGTCGGTGAGCTTGGTCTTGGCGACCTTGGAGAGCACGGCGGAGAGCATGACCATGGCCCAGCGGCGGGGGCCGCGGACGCTGTAGTCGCCCTCGCCGGCGAACCGGGCGCCGATCACCAGGTCGGTGTCGTCGAGCAGGTCGACGAGCTTCGGCACGTAGCGCGGGTCGTGCTGGCCGTCGGCGTCGATCTGGATGGCGACGTCGTAGTCGTTGTCCCGGGCGTACCGGTAGCCGAGCCGCATGGCCCCGCCGACGCCGAGGTTGTACGGCAGCTTGGCGACCCGCGCGCCGGCGGCGGCGGCCACCGCGGCGGTGCGGTCGGTGGAGCCGTCGTCGACCACCAGCACGTCGACGCCGGGCAGTTCGCCGCGGACCTCGCCGACGACGTCGGCGATCGAGCCGGACTCGTTGAGCGCGGGGATGATGATCAGAACGCGCTTGCCGTTAACCATCGTGGGACACCAGTTCATCTCGGGCTGATTCGGTGCGGGCCGCGCGGTCGGCGTCGACCTGGGCACGGAGCAGGGCGAAGTCTTCGGCCAGGGTGCGGGTCTCCTCCTCCAGGGCGCTGACCTCCCAGCTGAGGTGCACGCACACCAGCAGCAGGAAGACGATGCCGAGGAAGAGCACGAGGCTGACGCCGGAGACCACCCCGAGGAAGCCGGCCACGTTGTCGAGCAGGCGGGGGAACAGCGACAGTGGAATGACGATCAGGAGTACGGCCAGCCAGAGCATGCCGTACTTCTCGCGGAGCTGCCGGCGGCGCAGCAGCTCGACGATGGTGACCAGCAGGAGCAGGCCGGTCAGACCGGTGACCAGGGTGAGCTTCATGCGACCTTCCACGGGGCGGGTGGAGTGGGGGAGTCGAAGGCGTCGGACAGCGTGTCACGCCAGTCCGGCAGCGGCGGAAGACCTGCGGCCGCCCAGCGGTCGTGCCCTAGCACACTGTACGCCGGTCGGGCGGCCGGACGCGGAAACCGGTCGCTAGTGGTGGGTCTCACCCGCTCCGGGTCGAGCCCGGCCAGGGTGAAGGTGGCGCGGGCCAGGCCGCACCAGGTGGTCCGGCCGGAGCAGGTGCCGTGGTAGACCCCGGCCGGGGCGCGGCCGGCCAGCGCCGCGTCGGCCAGCGCCACCAGCTGGGTGGCCAGCGCATACGACCAGGTGGGCTGGCCCTGCTGGTCGTCAACCACGTCGAGCTGCTCGCGCTGCTCGGCGAGGCGGAGCATGGTGGCCACGAAGTTCGGCCCGTGCGCGCCGTAGAGCCACGCGGTACGGACGACGTAGCCGGTTTCCGGGAGGAATCGGGCCACGGCCCGCTCCCCGGCCAGCTTGCTGCGGCCGTACGCGTTGACCGGGTCGGTGGGCGCGTCCTCGGCGTACGGCTGCTCGGCGTCGCCGGGGAAGACGTAGTCGGTGGAGACGTGCAGCAGCCGCGCGCCGGTGGCGGCGCAGGCCCGCGCGAGGTGCGCGACCGCGTCGCCGTTGACCGCGGTGGCGGCCGCCTCGTCCCGCTCCGCGCCGTCGACGTCGGTCCACGCGGCGGTGTTGAACACCACGTCGTGGCCGGCCACGGCGGCGTGGACGGCCTCGGCGTCGGTGATGTCCAGCTCGGCGCGGGTGGCGGCGGTCACCTTCAGGTCCGGCCGGGTCGCGAGCACGGCCAGCAGGTCCCGGCCGAGCATCCCGCCCGCGCCGGTGACGAGCATTCGGCTCATGCGGCCTTGGTCGCCTTCAGCGGCTCCCACCAGGCCCGGTTGTCCCGGTACCACTGCACCGTCTCGGCCAGGCCGCGGTCGAGGTCGATGCTCGGGGCGTACCCCAGCTCGGCGCTGATCTTGCTGATGTCCAGCGAGTAGCGGCGGTCGTGGCCCTTGCGGTCGGCGACCGGGACCACCCGGTCCCAGCCGGCGCCGCACGCCTCGAGCAGCCGGCCGGTGAGCTCCTTGTTGCTCAGCTCGGTGCCGCCGCCGATGTTGTAGACCTCGCCGGCGCGGCCCTTCTGCTGCACCAGGGCGATGCCCCGGCAGTGGTCGTGCACGTGCAGCCAGTCGCGGACGTTGCCGCCGTCGCCGTAGAGCGGGACGGTGCCGCCGTCGAGCAGGTTGGTCACGAACAGCGGGATGACCTTCTCCGGGAACTGGTACGGCCCGTAGTTGTTGGAGCAGCGGGTGACCACCACGTCCATGCCGTGGGTGCGGTGGTAGGCCAGGGCGAGCAGGTCCGAGCCGGCCTTGGAGGCCGAGTACGGGGAGTTCGGGGCCAGTGGCCAGGTCTCCGTCCAGGAGCCCTCGTCGATCGAGCCGTACACCTCGTCGGTGGAGACGTGCACGAAGCGGCCGGTGCCGTGCCGCAGCGCGGCGTCCAGCAGCGTCTGGGTGCCCAGCACGTTGGTGGTGACGAACGGCGCGGCGCCGGCGATCGAGCGGTCGACGTGCGATTCGGCGGCGAAGTGCACGATCACGTCGTGATCGGCGACGACCTGGTCGACCAGGACCGGGTCGCAGATGTCGCCCTGCACGAAGCGCAGCCGGGCGTCCTCGCGCACCGGGGCGAGGTTGTTCAGGTTGCCCGAGTAGGTCAACTTGTCCAGCACGGTCACCGCGGCGGGCTCCACGGCGGGCACCCCGGCAGCGTCGCCGCCGGGCACGCCCAGCAGCATCCGTACGTACTCCGACCCGATGAATCCGGCTCCGCCGGTGACGAGAATCCTCACGGGTCCGGAAGTGTACGCGAATCCTCGCGGACCCCGGGGGACGGCGACCCCGGTGTCCGTTTGACGCCGGTGCAGGTAGTCTCCCCGGGTGCGTGGAATCCTTCTCGCTGGTGGCACCGGTTCGCGGCTCTGGCCGATCACCCGGGCGGTCTCCAAGCAGCTGATGCCGATCTTCGACAAGCCGATGGTCTACTACCCGCTGTCGACGCTGGTGATGTCCGGGGTGCGGGAGATCCTGGTGATCACGACGCCGGAGGACCAGTCCCAGTTCGAGCGGCTGCTCGGTGACGGCAGCCAGTGGGGCCTGCGGCTGGAGTACGTCACCCAGGCCCGCCCGGAGGGCATCGCGCAGGCGTTCGTCCTCGGCGCGGACTTCATCGGCGACGAGTCGGTGGCGCTGATCCTGGGCGACAACATCTTCCACGGCGCGGGCCTGGGCCGGCAGCTCGCCGCGCACGGCGACCCGGTCGGCGGGCGGGTGTTCGCGTACCCGGTGGCCAACCCGGAGGCGTACGGCGTGGTCGACTTCGACGACGAGGGCAAGGTGCTGTCGATCGAGGAGAAGCCGGAGAAGCCGAAGTCCCGGTACGCGGTGCCGGGCCTGTACTTCTACGACAACCGGGTGGTGGGCATCGCCCGCGACCTCAAGCCCAGCGCCCGGGGCGAGCTGGAGATCACCGCGGTCAACGAGGCGTACCGGGAGGCCGGGGAGCTGTCGGTGACCGTGCTGGACCGGGGCACCGCCTGGCTGGACACCGGCACCTTCGCCTCGATGATGCAGGCCGGCGAGTTCGTCCGGGTGATCGAGGAGCGCCAGGGCATGAAGATCGGCTGCGTCGAGGAGGTGGCCTGGCGGGCCGGCCTGATCGACGACGACCAGCTGCGCGCGCTGGCCGAGCCGCTGACCAAGAGTGGTTACGGCGACTACCTGCTCGGCCTGCTGGCCGAGAAGCACGGCGAGGCGGTGGCCCGCTGATGAAGATCCGGCAGCTGGGTATCGAGGGCGCCTGGGAGATCAGCCCGCAGCAGCACGGCGACCCGCGCGGGCTGTTCATGGAGTGGTACCGCTTCGACCGCCTCGCCGAGGCGGTCGGGCATCCGCTGCGGCTGGCCCAGGCCAACCTCTCGGTCTCCGCGCGCGGCGTGGTGCGCGGCATCCACTTCGCCGACGTGCCCCCGGGCCAGGCCAAGTACGTCACCTGCGTGCGCGGCGCGGTGCTGGACGTGATCGTGGACCTGCGGGTCGGCTCGCCGACGTTCGGCCGGTGGGAGGGCGTCCGGCTCGACGACGTCGACCGGCGCGCGGTCTACCTCAGCGAGGGGCTGGGGCACGGCTTCTGCGCGCTGACCGACGACGCGACGCTGAGCTACCTCTGCTCGACGACCTACAACCCGACCGGCGAGCACGCGGTGCACCCGCTCGACGCCGACCTGGCCATCGAGTGGCCGGCCGAGGCCCCGCAGCTCTCCGCCCGGGACGCCGCCGCGCCGACGCTGGCGCAGGCCCGCGAGTCCGGCCTGCTGCCGGAGTACGACGCCTGCCGGGCGTTCACGGCGAGCCTGCGGCCGGACGGAATGTCGTACTCGGACGGTATGTGATCGACCGGAGAGCACGACCTGTGCGGTGACAGTGACGAACGGGGCCTCCGGGCGGCTAATGTCACAGCATGGAGCGGCGAATCTTCGGCCTCGAGACCGAGTACGGCGTCACCTGTACCTACCGCGGGCAGCGTCGGCTGTCCCCTGACGAGGTCGCCCGGTACCTCTTCCGCCGCGTCGTGTCGTGGGGCCGGTCCAGCAACGTGTTCCTGCGCAACGGTGCCCGGCTCTACCTGGACGTCGGCTCGCACCCGGAGTACGCCACTCCGGAGTGCGACTCGGTGGTGGACCTGGTGGCCCACGACCGGGCCGGCGAGCGGATCCTGGAGGGGCTGCTCGTCGACGCCGAGAAGCGGCTGCACGACGAGGGCATCGCCGGTGAGATCTACCTGTTCAAGAACAACACCGACTCGGCCGGCAACTCGTACGGCTGCCACGAGAACTACCTGGTCTCCCGGCACGGGGAGTTCGGCCGGCTGGCCGACGTGCTCATCCCGTTCCTGGTCACCCGCCAGCTGATCTGCGGCGCCGGCAAGGTGCTGCAGACCCCGCGCGGCGCGGTGTACTGCCTGTCGCAGCGGGCGGAGCACATCTGGGAGGGCGTCTCCTCGGCGACCACCCGCAGCCGTCCGATCATCAACACCCGCGACGAGCCGCACGCGGACGCCGAGCGGTACCGCCGTCTGCACGTGATCGTCGGTGACTCGAACATGAACGAGGTCACCACGCTGCTCAAGGTGGGCAGCGCCGACATCGTGCTGCGGATGATCGAGGCCGGGGTGGTGATGCGCGACCTGACGCTGGAGAACCCGATCCGGGCCATCCGAGAGGTGTCGCACGACATCACCGGCCGGCGCAAGGTCCGGCTGGCCTCCGGCAAGGAGGTCAGCGCGCTGGAGATCCAGCATGAGTACCTGACCAAGGCGACCGAGTTCGTCGAGCGCCGGGGCGGCGACCAGACGGCCAAGCGGGTGGTGGAGCTGTGGGGCCGGGTGCTCAGCGCGGTGGAGAGCGGCGACCTGGACCCGGTGGCCCGCGAGATCGACTGGGTGACCAAGCTGCGGCTGATCGAGCGCTACCAGCGCAAGCACGACCTGCCGCTGTCGCACCCCCGGGTGGCCCAGATGGACCTGGCCTACCACGACCTGCGGCGCGGCCGGGGCCTCTACGGGCTGCTGGAGCGGCGCGGGCAGGTCGACCGGGTGGCCACCGACCCGGAGATCTTCGAGGCGAAGGAGACCCCGCCGCAGACCACCCGGGCCCGGCTGCGCGGCGAGTTCATCCGGCACGCCCAGGAGAAGCGGCGCGACTTCACCGTCGACTGGGTGCACCTGAAGCTCAACGACCAGGCGCAGCGCACCGTGCTCTGCAAGGACCCGTTCCGGGCGTACGACGAGCGGGTGGAACGCCTGATCGCCAGCATGTGAGGACGTCGGCGGCCGGTGCCGGGCACCGGCCGCCGACGCACCGGTACGCTGGCGTCGCGATGAACACTTCCTCACCCTCCGACCGCGATCGCGGCACCGAGAAGCTGAACTGGGTCGAACGGCGCCGGGAGAAGATCCGCGCCGAGATCGAGCGCAACCGCCGCGGCGAGTACACCGTGCCGACCTGGGTGCTCGCGGTCGCGCTGATCGCCATCGTCGGTGGTTGGCTGGCACTGATCTTCCTCGTCGGCTGATCCCGCGCCGCCGACGTGCCGGGCTGAGCCGGGGCGGTCAGGCCGCCAGGCGGGCCGCGTGCCGGCCGGCGGCGGCCGCCGCCAGGAAGTAGGCGTGGTCGGCGTCCAGGCCCCGGCCCATCGTGGACAGCGTCACCGGCAGGGCGCGCAGCGCCGCGTCCAGGCCGTCGGTGGGCACCCGGACCAGGGTGTGCCGCCCCGCGAGGGGGGCCAGCGCGGCGTCCACCTCCGCCGCCAGCGCCGCGGCCAGGCCGTCCGGTACGACGAGGTCCGCCGGGGCGAGGGCGACCCGGCCGTACGCGGTCAGGCTGTGGTGGGAGACCCCGCGGTGCCGGGAGCGCGGGTCGGCCTCGGAGATCCGCAGCGAGCCGACCGGCCGGCCGCCGAGGGTGGCGACGGCGTTGACCGCCTCGCCGACGGCGACCCCGGAGAAGCCCCAGGTGGTCCCGGTGCCCAGGTTGCCCGGGCCCTGGGCGACGATCGCCACGTCGGCGCGGAGCACGTGCCGGGCGGCCAGCAGGCCGCTGTGCAGGGTGGTGGCCTCCAGGTCGCCGCCGAACGCCTGCCCGACGCTGACCGTGCCCACCAGCTCCCCGCGCAGCCCGTCCAGCGTTCGGGAGAACCAGGCCGGCAGCGCACCCCCGTCGGTGAGCAGGTACGCCACCCGGGCGTCGGGGGAGTCGGCGCGTACGCCGGCCAGGATCGCCGGCAGCGCCGAGTGCAGGTCGGCGGTGACCACGGGCAGCCCGTCCAGGCTCTCCGCCCGGGCCAGCAGCTCGTGGTGCTCCGACGCCTCCTCGTCCACCCCGAGCATGATCGCCTGCAACGGGGTGTAGCGGGCCTTGACCAGGTGGCCGGCGTCGCGGGTGTCGCCGGCCTGCGGCGGGTCCGGCGGCAGCCGGTCGGGCAGCGCCACGACCAGGGCGTAGCCGCCGGTGCCCAGCCCCATCAGCAGGGCGCCGGCGTTGAGCAGCACCCGGTCGCCGGGCACCGGGTCGCCGACCAGGGCGGGGTACGCCAGGGCGCGCAGGGCGCCGCCGTCGGGCAGGTCGACGTCGAGTTCCACCGCGCCGGCCCACCGCCGTCGTACCGCCGTCACCGTTCCGGACCGCCATCGCACCATGCCGGGCACGCTATCCGCGCCCGGCGGCGGCGCCGCGCCCGGGTCAGGGCGGGCCGGGCCGCCGGTGGTCCTGCTCCTGGTCCTGGGTACGCCGGGCCCGCCGCCCGTCGGGTGCCGGGCATCGAGCGGGTGGGATCGAGGAACACGAACCGGAACTCCGGGTAGCGGTCGATGAGCCGGCGCTCGGCCTCGTCGGCGGCAGCCTCGATGTCGGCGCCGGTGGCCTCGTCGTGGAAGTCGACCTTGGCGGCGACCAGGATCTCCTCCGGGCCGAGCAGCATGGTCATCAACGTGTCGACCCGGTCGACCGCCGGCAGGCCGGCCAGTTCCCGCTCGATCTCGCGGTGCAGCCGCTCCGGCACGGACCGGCCGACCAGCAGCGACAGGTTGCTCCAGGCCAGGATGGTCGCCACCACCAGCAGCAGCAGACCGATCCCGATCGAGGCGAGTCCGTCCCACAGCTCGTCGCCGGTGAGGTGGGACAGGCCCAGCCCGACGGCGGCGAGGAGCAGGCCGACCAGGGCGGCGCTGTCCTCCAGGAACACCGCCTTGACGGTGGTGTCGGCGGTCAGCCGCAGGAACCGGCGCGGGCTGGTCCGCCAGCGGCGCGACTCGTTGCGCACCTGGCGCCCCGCCCGGATCAGCGAGACCGACTCGATGACGAAGGACACCCCCAGCACCAGGTAGGAGACGAGGTAGTCCCCGCTGTGCCGGTGCACCAGGATGGTGGTCACGCCGTGCGTGATGGCGAAGCCCGCCCCGGCGACGAAGGTGAACAGCGCGGCGAGGAACGCCCAGACGTAGCTCTCCTTGCCGTACCCGAAGGGGTGCCGGGTGTCGGCGGGCCGCGCGCCCCGGCGCAGCGCCAGGTAGAGCAGCACCTCGGTGGTGGTGTCGGCGACCGAGTGGGCGGCCTCGGAGAGCATCGCCGCGGAGCCGGAGATCAGGCCGGCGACCAGCTTGGCCACCGCGATGGCGAGGTTCGCCGCGCCCGCCACCACGACCGTGCCGACGCTCTCGGCCTTTACCTGGCCCTCCGACATGCGCCTCACCCTAGGGCGGTCGGGCCGCCGCCGTCCGGTGACCGGCGGCAGTGCGCCGCGCGCCGCGCCCGCGCGGGTGCACGGCCGCGGCGCGCGGGCTGCTAGCGTTCACATCGTGTCGCGGAGCCGTACCGAACGCCTGGTCAACCTGGTGATCTGTCTTCTCTCCACGCGACGGTTCCTGACCGCCGCGCAGATCGCCGCGACCGTGCCCGGTTACGAGCACGATCCGGACGACGCCAAGGAGCACGAGGCGTTCCAGCGCAAGTTCGAGCGGGACAAGGCCGAGCTGCGTGAGCTGGGCGTGCCGCTGGAGACCGGCACGGCCAGCGCCTTCGACGCCGAGCCCGGCTACCGGATCGCCCACCGGGAGTACGCGCTGCCGGAGATCCCCCTGGAGCCCGACGAGGCCGCGGCGGTGGGCATCGCCGCGCGGCTCTGGCAGCACGCCGGGCTGGCTGCGGCCGCCTCCTCCGGGCTGGCGAAGCTGCGCGCGGCCGGCGTCGACGTGGACCCGCAGGCCACCCTGGGCCTGGAGCCGATGGTCACGGTCGATCCGGCGTTCGCGCCGCTGACCGCCGCCGCGCGGGACCGGCGCGAGGTCGGCTTCGACTACCGGGTGCCCGACCGGGACGCGCCGACCCGCCGCCGGTTGCAGCCGTGGGGCGTGGTCTGCTGGCGCGGCCGCTGGTACGTGGTCGGCCACGACCTGGACCGGGACGCCACCCGCTGCTTCCGGCTCTCCCGGGTGGTGGGCGCGGTGCGGGTGACCGGCGAGCCCGGCGGGTACGAGCCACCCGTCGGGGTCGATCTGATCAGCCACGTGGCCCGCTGGTCCGGGCCGGTCGAGCGCACCGGCCGGGCCACCGTGCTGGCCGCCCCGGGGCGCGCCGCCGGCCTGCGGCGCTGGGCCGTGCAGACCCTGCCGGGTCCGGACGGAGACCGGCTGGTCCTGCCGTACGCCGACCCGGACTCCCTCGCCGGCCACCTCGTCGGGTACGGCCCGGACGTGCGGGTGCTGGAACCGCCGGAGGTGCGCGACGCGGTGATCCAACGGCTCAAGGAGATCGCCGTCCGGCAGGACGACCTGGCCGTGGCCGGAGGCCCCCGGTGACCCGGCCGGCCGCCCGGAGCGGCTCCCGCACCTCCGCCGACCGACTGGCCCGGCTGCTCAACCTGGTGCCCTACCTGCTCGCCCGCCCCGGCATCGAGATCGCCGAGGCGGCCGGCGACCTGGGCGTCACCGAGCGGCAGCTGCGCGAGGACCTGGAGCTGCTCTGGGTCTGCGGGCTGCCGGGCTACGGCCCGGGTGACCTGATCGACATGGCCTTCGACGGCGACCGGGTCACCATCACCTACGACGCCGGCATCGACCGGCCGCTGCGGTTGACCCCGGACGAGGCGCTGGCCCTGGTGGTGGCGCTGCGGATGCTCGCGGAGACGCCCGGGGTGGCCAACCGGGAGGCCGTGGAACGGGCCCTGGCGAAGATCGAGAACGCGGCCGGCGACCTGGTCGGCGCGCCGGTGGCGGTGCGGCTGCCCGGGGACACCCGGCAGGTCGAGGCGCTGCGCTCGGCGGTCGAGGGCGGCCGGGCGCTGCGGATCACCTACTACACGGCGGCGCGGGACGAGACCAGCGAGCGCACCATCGACCCGCTGCGGATGCTGATGGTCGGCGGCCGGGCGTACGTGGAGGCGTGGTGCCGCCGGGCCGAGGCGGTCCGGCTGTTCCGGGCCGACCGGATCGACGCGATCGCCGAGCTGGACGAGCCGGCGGTGGTGCCGCCGCAGGCGCGCCCGCACGACCTCACCGACGGGGTGTTCCACCCCTCGCCGGACCTGCCGCTGATCACCCTGCGGATCGGTCGGGGCGAGCGGTGGATCACCGAGTACTACCCGTGCGAGCGGGTGGAGGCCGGCGACGGCGACCAGTGGCTGGTCTCGCTGCGGGTGACCGACCTGGGCTGGGCCCGCCGGTTCGTGCTCGGGCTGGGGCCGGACGTCACCGTGGTGGCCCCGGCCGAGCTGGCCGATCAGGTGCGGGCGCAGGCGCTCGCCGCGCTGGAGGCGTACGGGACGCCGGTGGGCGACAACGCGCCGTCGGCCGACCCGGCGGTGGGGGCCGTCACCCAGTAGGCTGACCGCCGTGGTGAAGTGGATCGTTCTCGCGGTGGTGCTGTTCGCACTCGTCGTGCTGGCCCTCGCGGTCCGGCCGGTGCTGGCGCGGCTGCCCCGGCTGCGTCGGGCGGCGGTGGCGCTGCAGCGACGCCAGGCCGACGCGGACGCCCTGCGCGAGGCCGCCGAGGCGCTCTCCGAGCGGGCCGAGACACTCCAGCGGCAGGTCGAGACGACCCAGCAGCGGGTGGAGCTGATCAAGGCCAAGCGGGGTAAGTGATCGACCCCGGTCGGTGAACCGCGCGTCGGCTGCGCGATCCGGGTGCCTTTCGCGCACGGATGGACGTCCCCAGGTGGTTGACGGGACACGCGAGGGTGGTCAAGACTTCACCGGCCGGACGCGTCACCAGCGGCCCGGCGGGTGGCAACGGCTCTCGGCGCACGTACGATGGGCTGCGACACACCCTTCGACACAGAGCGACTGGAGCTTCCCATGGGTGCCCTCAAGCCGTGGCACATCGCCGTACTCGTGGTCGTGCTGATCCTGCTCTTCGGCGCGAAGCGGCTCCCCGACGCGGCCCGCTCGCTGGGCCGCTCGCTGCGGATCATCAAGGCGGAGACCAAGAGCCTGCAGGACGACGACCGCGACCTGGCCGAGAAGGCCGACGCGCAGGCCGGCTACCAGCCGCTGCCGCCGCACGCGGGTCAGCAGCCGTACGCGCAGCAGCAGTACGCCCCGCAGCAGGCCCCGCAGCAGCCGGTCGCCCCGCCGGTCGACCCGGTGCAGCGCGTCCGCGACAACTGACCGAAGGGCCCGAGCACCGTGGCCTTCGCGCTTCGCAAGCGCGGCCCGAGCGATTTCGAACGGGCCGCCGACGGCTCCATGACCCTCATGGAGCACGTCCGTGAACTCCGCAACCGTCTCTTCCGCGCCTCGCTGGCGATCCTGGTCGGCTTCGGCTTCGGCATCTGGCTGGCGACGCCGGTCCGGGAGCTGTTGTCCAAGCCCTACTGTGACCTGCCACAGGCGAAGGACCCCGAGACCGGGCTGTGCAAGTTCGTCCAGCTCGGTGTGGCCGATGTCTTCCTGCTGAACCTGAAGATCGGCCTCTGGGTCGGGCTGATCATCGCGGCACCGGTCTGGCTCTATCAGCTCTGGGCCTTCATCGCGCCGGGCCTGCACCGCAACGAGCGGCGGTACGCCTACGTCTTCACGGCGCTCGCCGCGCCGCTCTTCGCGGCCGGTGCGGTGCTGGCGTTCTTCGTTACCACCAAGGGCCTGGAGTTCCTGCTCGACGTCTCGGGTGACGACATCTCCACGACGCTGGAGGTCACCCGGTACATCTCGTTCGTCACCAACCTGATCCTGCTGTTCGGGGTGGCGTTCGAGTTCCCGTTGATCGTGCTGATGCTCAACTTCGTCGGCCTGGCCAGCGCGCGGAAGCTGCTTAGCTGGTGGCGGGTGGCGGTCTTCGTGTTCTTCGCCTTCTCGGCGGTGGTCACGCCGACCCCCGACCCGTTCGGCATGACGGCGTTGGCGATCTGCCTCTGCGCGCTCTACTTCGCCGCGGTCGGGGTGGCCTTCATCAACGACAAGCGGCGGAGTCGGGGCAAGGAGAGCTACTCCGACCTCAGCGACGACGAGGTGTCGCCGCTGGAGCTGGACCCCGAGCCGGTCGAGGCGTCCGCGCGGGTGGACTTCTCCGGGCCGGTCGGCGCGCCCGCGCCGGTCGCCGCGCCCGCCCCGATCGACCGCCGCTTCGACGACATGACCTGAGGGCCTCTGCGCCCCGGGTTGTCCACGGCGCCGCCTCCGCCTGCCGGGGCGGCGCCGCCGCGTCATCCCCGCCGAACGACGAAGCCGGCGGGAGGTCAGGGAGCGGCGACGGGTGGAGACAGGCATGGGTGGCGCCCCTGTCGGGACCCCAGCCGGCGGGAACGTCCTGATCGGGGCTAGTTCCGTGTCCATGAACGTTGGCCGGGTTGGGTCGGGTTGGGAGAATGTCGTAGGGGTGGTGTTGGCTTCGGTTTGTGCCTCGCCGTCGGGATCCCGCCGCGGAGCGGGTCGTGTACCGCACCGCGCGTGTCGCTGTGCGGGTCACGCCCGGCCAGCGGCGCCGGTGTTTC